>JAWLHT010000357.1:0-4665 GCA_041690195.1 Candidatus Latescibacterota bacterium | reverse complement strand
AAATCCTCCACCACCTTCGTCAAAATCTTCCTCGGTTACTGACCGGGATTCAGCATAGGCACAAAAAGAGGACCGCTCCACGCGGTCCTCTTTTTGTAGGCCGAAAAAATATGATGATTACTATTCACACTCACGTTTTATCCAGTGAAGAAATAACATGAGCCTTTCCAACACAGCGAGTTCAGTACCGGAGATGGTGATATTACTGTTCGTTACAGGGTTTGGTCTGGCGATAGGATCGTTCCTCAATGTTGTCATTTATCGCTTGCCTCGTCGAGAATCCCTCGCATTCCCCGCTTCGCACTGTCCGGCATGCCAAACTCCCATTCGCCCGAAAGACAATATCCCCCTGTTTGGATATCTGTTTCTCCTGGGACGGTGCAGAACCTGCCGGGCAGAAATTGCGCTTCGGTATCCCGCGGTTGAGTTGCTAACCGGATTTCTGTTTGCGGCCATGTACATGATTGATGGGATGTCCATATATTTCATTTCGAATATAATTCTGTCATGCATTCTGATCACGGTTTTTTGCATTGATTTGGAGCATATGATTATTCCCGACAGGATTACCTTTCCCGGTGCTTTGATCGGAATGGTTCTTGCCGCGACGTTCGGGTGGTCGGGAATTGTCAGGGCATTGGGAGGAGCTGTGGCGGGAGTAATGATCCTTGTGGGCATGTCGCTGTTGGGTTGGTTATTGTACCGGAGGGAAAGCGTTGGTTTCGGTGACTTCAAGCTCGTAGCGGTTACCGGACTGTATCTCGGTACTCTGGGTAACGTGATTGCGATAATGCTCGCCATACTTGCTGGTGGTATCTGGGGAGTTCTTCGGATTGCATCAGGAAAACATGTCGCCGGAGAGGAAGTTCCTTTTGGGACGTTTATCGCAGTGGGGTGTCTGCTTACTATCTTGTTCAGGACTGAAATGTATGAATGGATATCCCAACTGATATTTTGACTTATCCAGTCCAATCGGCTCGTTACTCTGGCGAGTCATGATGGATTTGGGCGTTTCGCACCAATTATAAAACGTTCGCGCCCCCTGACGGAAGTGGGTCGAAAAACATACATTCCCCTTGCTTTCTTCAATAAAAGTGCTCACTCCTCTGCTTCCACTGTCATAGCCGTACGTCAAAAACGCTGAACGGTTGCCATGCGGCTCGATTCGGAAGAGCTATCTCACCGCTCGTTCCCAGTGGCGTAGATATAAGGGAAAATCACTGTCACACATGAGTACTATAAGATAAGCATAGAGGCTCCGGCCGGTAACTCACTCTCTGGCCTCATTGTCGTAAAGATATGAGAAAACCACAGGCACGCATGAGTACAAAATATAATCAGGGGTGGTTTTGGACGGTAACTCACCCCCTGGCCCCCTCTCTCCAGAGAGAGGGGGAATTGATCCATAGAGCAAGCAGAGACAGCCGATAACAAGTCATCCCCTCTCTCACCGAGAGAGGGGAACGAGGGGTGAGTTATATTTTCAGGCCTGAATCACAAAACAACCGTTCACCACTATCTGCTTATCTTTACGACAATGGGAACGAGGGGTGAGTTAGATTATTCCGGTCTGCGTCTCAAGACACCGTTCATAGCTAACTGCTCATGTTTGTGACCCAGGGAGAGAATCAGTGATTCCGTTCCACTCGAGACCAGGGTCATGCAACAATCGTTTCTTCGATGAGTAACAGAACAATGCAATTCTTCGTACTTGACAATCGCCGAAAAGATGTACATATATACGATAAGGTATTATCATGAAATAAACTTTTCATTGGAGGAAACATGGCGCGCCGTAAGTCAAGAACACTCACGGAGGTAGAACTTGAGTTCATGCAGGTTATCTGGGATCGTGAGGACACTTCGACAGAGGATCTGCAGAACGCCCTGGCCGCACGGGGAAGGCCGCTTTCCGACGGAGCCATCCGGAGAGTGCTTGCCATTCTCATGGAGAAGGGTTATTTGATCCGCCATAAGCAGGGTCTCAGTTTTCTCTACAATGCCAAGGTCCAGAAAGATAATGCGCTCGGTTCCATGTTCCGGGATATTCTCACACGAGCGTTTGGCGGTTCAGGCTCGCTGATGATCGCGACATTTTTGGATACCGTGGATATAAAGCCCGACGAAATGGATCGCATCAAGCGGCTCATTGAGGAACGGGAAAGGGGAAAGGGAGATGGGAATCCATGAGTTGCTGCCAGCCCTGGACCGCTTCGGGTTTTACTGTTTTCAGTGCATTCTGACATTTTTGTGGCAATCATCTTTCATTCTGCTGCCAGCCGTTGTGGCACTCCGGTTGTTACGCAACCGCAGTCCTATGTTGCGCAATATTATAGCGCTGACCGGGTTTGTTTCCATACCCGCCATTCTGGGGTATTCATGGTTTTTCAGCTTTCCCCCCGTTCCGAGCCGCCCCATCCCTGTGATGCCGGAATACTCTGTGGCTTCGCGTTTCTCCTCGCCCATCCGAGAAAACTTTACGGAATTGGACCGCGGTGGAGAGAACGATCCCGGACTGGCGGGAGGTTTTACGGGCTTGCTTCCCGGGAGGAAAGACGGTTATGATTCCCCGGATGATGCTCATGGTCCGGTGCCTCCAATCACACGGGATTCCCGGTTCTTTCCCTGGGCGTTTGCGCTCATTGTCTATGTTGTGTTGCAGACGACCCTCTTTCTCCGGTTCATCTTCGATTGGGGATGCATTCGATGGTGGATAGGGTTGGCCACACCGGTGGAAGATATTGCGGTTTGCCGCGTGTTCTGGAGGGCGGCGTACGAACTGGAACTGCGTACCGGGAAATTCGATATTGCCGAGTCAGATTCCATGACCGTTCCTGTCACCGTGGGGGCGTTCCGTCCACGAATCATTTTCCCCCGCGGCTTTCCCGGACGGTGTTCCCGTGAAGATTTCCGGGCGGTGGTCTGCCATGAACTGGCGCATGTAAGCCGTCAGGACCCGCTTATTTTCACCTGTATCTCCCTGATGAGGACGTTTCTTTTTTTTCATCCCCTGATTCACGTGATGGCCGGTCAATACTCGCTTATTGCTGAACAGGCGTGCGATGATGCAGCGGTCGAAGCCTCCGGTCTTTCTTCCTTCAGCTATGCCCGTTCGCTTGCCCGAATGGCGGAGCAACTGGCTGTCTTTACCACTCGTCCGGCTGCTGCGCTCGGGCTTTTCCGTGAGAAGAGTTTTCTCTTCCATAGGCTCGAGTCCATTCTCTCCGATAGTCCTCATTCCAATCCGCGCCTGCATCCGCTACTTTCCAGTATAATCGCCGCCTGTCTTGCCCTTTTTCTGGCAGCGGCGGTTGCGCTGCCGCTTGTCGCTCGTGACCCGGGATCGGTGAAAACCGAGGTTCTCCCGGAGGGCTGCTCGGCAACGTCAGCATCGCGGCTCAGCACCGATACAGCGTACGCGGTACCGCTCAGGAATATCCGGATTGATGGGGCTCTTGACGACTGGCCGGAGGACATGATACGGTACCCGATTCGTGACCACCGCAGTGTCTATGGTCTGACTGATTTGGATGATTCCGACCTTGACGCCTCACCAGACTGTTCTCCTTCCATGATGGCGGGGTATGACTCGGAGCAGAATCTGCTCTATATCGCGGTCACCGTGATAGACGACCGGGTCGTCACCGTCCGCAACCCGGAGTGGGCGCGGCCCGATCTCACCGATGCATGCGAGATATACGTGGATGGCTCGCACCGGGAGCGGAACGTCACGGATCAACAATCCCACAATTGGGAGGTGATGGCGCTCAAATATGTTCTGTGCCCGGATAGTCGGCCGTACGACCGGTCGGCATGGCTTCGGGAGCCGCCCTACACTCCGGCGATTATTCGGGGGAACTTTGATGCTTCCGGGAGCGACGCGGTCTGCCGCAGGCGGGGACGGAGCACCGTTTACGAATGGGCGGTCCGGGTCTATGAACGATATCCCGAACAGCCGGGCCGCCTTGTTCCGGGGCGGGTAATCGGGTTTGATGTGGCCATTGCGGACAAGGACAGCGTCGGGGACAATCCCGCATGGATTACCTGGGGAACATGCAAAAAGTACAAGGCATACGATACCACATCATTGGGCGATTTGGTGCTGGTGGAGAGATACTCCGATCTCGGGGTCGTTTCCGGGGAAATCCGACGGGGAGATGAGGCATATGCCGGGAGAACCCTGGAACTGTTCCGGGGGATCGAGCGGGTGGGAGAGTACCGTACCGATTACCGCGGCGCTTTCCGCCTGGTCCTTCCGCCGGGGACATACAGTGTAAAGACCGGGAATCCGGAGGCGAGTGATCGTTTGTTTCTCGATACATTCACCGTAACACCGGGGTGCATCGTTTATCCACGGTTCTGTGTGGCGATGAACGGTTTTACCCGGCTGCGGAGCGAAGCCGCCGAATTCATGCGGACACTCAGGACCGGGAAGAACTGATCCTGGTCCATATGGCGATCCTTCGTACCGCAAGGATACGGTCGAGGTTTGTCCGAGGCATGGCGGGATGATAAAAAAGATAATATTGTATCTATTTAGTTGACAAGTCGCCCTGTCGTGTTAATCTGAAGTTTGAGGGCAAAAATGAAGTAAAGATAAATGGTGGAAGGGTTTAGCCTGTAACCAAACTAAACAATGTGTCCATGTAAATTGCATTATAATGT
>JAWLHT010000356.1:0-4682 GCA_041690195.1 Candidatus Latescibacterota bacterium | reverse complement strand
CGACCAGGGTGGCGAGAGACTCGCCTTCGATATCCTGGAAAAGGCCGGCGTGGGTGTCGCTCCCGGAGTTGATTTCGGCGCAAGAGGCGAGGGACATCTCCGATTCTCCTACGCCAACTCACTCGAAAACATCGCACGGGGTCTGGACCGGCTGGAACGGTACCTGGAGGAGCGCAGACAAAAGAGAGCGGAAACCCCCGTTCAGCCCCGGGGATGTCAGGAAAGATGAACGGCCGGTTTCTTCCGCCGTGCCCTGCCGCTCTCAGCGCCAATCCAGCCAACCGCCGATTCACCAGCGCCGGTTCGAATCCGCCGTTTGGCTCCCCGCTGGAATCCACTCTTCCCTTGTGTTTTTCTCCCTTTCCTCACTCCTCGTGACTTCCGGGGTGCTCGCGCCGGTGCTCCCGACGGGGCTTGCGTTCCCGCTTGATTTTGGTTCCGTACCTCCCGGCGTATACCTGGGTGAATTCCGCCCCGAAAAACGTAATCTGAGCGGTATAATATATCCAGAGAATAATCACCACCAGTGATCCCGCCGCGCCGTAAGCCGAACGGACCGCCCCCTGGCTCAGATAAATACCGAGCAACTGCTTGCCGACGAAAAACAGAAACGCAGTGACCAGGGACCCGATCCAGACGTCGCTCCATGCGATTTTGGCGTCGGGAAAAAATTTGAACATGATCGAGAAAACCAGAGTGCCGATGATCATGGAAACCAGGAAATCGGAGACTTGAAGAATCGAGCCGAAGGAAGGGAGCATCTGGTCAAGATATGCCCCGGCGGTGGAAATAAACGCACTCGCCACCGCCAGTATTACGAGGAACACTCCAGTGGCGAGGACAATGAGGAATCCGCTCAACCGTCCCTTGACCGTACCCCACACGCCGCCTCCCGGTCTGGGGGGGATATCCCAGATATTATTGAACGAATTCTGGAGGTGCGAAACGATACGGGTGGTGCCAAGGAAAAAGGTCGCCAGACCGAGGATGGTGGCAATAAGCGTTGTGGGGGTATCCTGGATATTTTCGAGAATACTGCGAAGTGCGTTCATCAACTCCTGCCCGACGAAAGGCTCGGTGTTCCGGAACAGCCAGAGGCGGGCATTTTGGCGGCTGAATATTATGCTGGCGATGGACACCACGAAAATGAACATGGGGGCGATGGAAAAGATGGTAAAGTACGCCAGCGCGGCCGCATACATCGAGGCGTTATCGTTGTGCCACTCTCTTGCGGTTTCGTAGAGCAGCGAAGGGATGTGTTTCCAATCCATGGCAAACTCCGCGTAACGACCCCAGGTCCAAACTTGGGCGGGGACCGGGAAAGCGGTCGCCGTCCCTCTACGGCTGAAGCAGATGAAACCATATATTCACCGGCCTACGGTCAGTATCAGAACGCCTGCCCAAGCGCGAACCAGAACTCGTTCAGTTTCTCACCCTCACGGCGATCGAGTTTGAAGGCGAAATCAGTCCGAATCACGCCGAAGGGAGTGTTCACCCGCGGCCCCAGACCGGCGGAATAGCGGATCTGATCAAATCTGAACTCTCCCGGCGAGCCCCAGACATTCCCAGCATCCAGGAAAACCGCCATTCCGATAATACTGATGATCCGGGTCCGCCATTCGAGATTGCCCACCAGGAGAAACCGTCCGCCCAGCGGCACATCCTGCGGGTCGGCCGGACCAAGCGCCTGGTATTCAAACCCTCGCACCGAATTGGGGCCGCCGGTGTAAAAACGCTCGCTGAGGGGAATCTCGCGGGTGGTGCGGAACAGCCCTTTCCACCCGACTTGAAGCGCACCGCCGAGTACATTTCTCCCGCCCAGCGGAATAAACCGTTTCGCACTCAAAATTGTCGTAAGAAAGTTGTCGGTTCCCCCAAGAAACAACCCCACCAGTTCATTCCGGGTTTCTATATACGCGCCATCGTGAGTGTTGAAGATATCATCCCGGCTGTCGTAAATGACTCCCAAAGCCAGGCTCCGCAGATTCCCTTTCTGGAGATCATCCGGTATGGTCTCGGTCTGGATGTTGTCGATCTTGATGCTTTCGAAACGATAGGTGATGCTGGCGTCCGTATACGGCCGGATTCTCCGGCTGAACACGAGATTGCCGCCGATGCGCCGGATATCGTAGCCGGGTTCTTCCCGGAACTCGAAAAGGCCGTTCGCATCCGTGCGCAGACGGACTCCAAAGGTCCAGGGCTGCACATAGGACAGGCGGGTACGATAGCCGGCCTGACTGAGTTGCCCGTAGAATCCCGCTTGCCGTGCGGTCCCGAGCAGGTTGTTGTTCCGCACATCGAGCGTTCCCCGGAATCCGTCAATGGTTTCATATCCCCCGCCGATGGCGAACTCGCCCGTTTGACGCTCCCTCACCCGGACCAGGATCACCCGTTTCGAGGAATCGCCGGGTGCAGGGGCGGGCTGCACGATGACACTGTTGAAGAGGCCAGTGGCATAAAGATTCTGCTCGGCCCGGAGTATTTCGGAATAATCAAATATATCCCCTTCCTCCAGCGGAATCTCCCGTTCCACGACAACCGGCTCGGTCTTTTCCAGTCCCATGATCCGGATGTCCTCCACCCGGTATTGCTGCCCTTCAAGGATATTGAAATCCACGATGGCCCGGTGAATATCCGGATTGATCCGGATTTCCGGCTTTACCGCGACATTGATATACCCTTCCCGGCCGTATATGGTCATGATACTGGTGATGCCCTCCTGGACAAGAGGGCTTCTGAATGGATCTCCTTTTTCAAGAGGTATCTGACGGAGCATCTGTTCGTCGGAAAACACTGTGTTGCCGGAGACGGTCACCTCCTCCACATAGGTCCGCTCGCCCTCGGAAATGGTGATGTCGATGGCAAAAACGTTCTCCGTCGAATCTATCTGCACATTTGCGATTTCCGCTTCCAGATATCCCTGTTCGACATAGAACTGGCGGATGTTCCGCAAATCGTCCTGGAATACCTGCGGATTGTAGAAGGACCGCCTGATAAGGCCGGAAGTCCGAACCGCCATCAGGTCCTTCAGCTGCTCGTCGGAATACTGTTCGTTCCCGTAGAAGTCGATGCTCTCCACCCGTACATCTTCCGGATCGACCGCACCGGCGCTCCGAGGCAGGAGAATCAGAAGCATCGCTATGATCAGTGCGTTCCGCATACAGCCCTCATCGGAATCTCAACCGATACATGATATCCAAACCGCTTCTTCCCTCACTGTCGGTCTCTCCCCGCAGGGAAATGTTTCTGGTCACCTCATAATTGATCTTGAAGCCCTGATCGTTGAGATCTCCAATTGTGGTGGTATAGACTATCTCTATGTTCTCGGTGATTTGTTTCGCCGCCAAGACCCTCGGTCCTCCCGTTTCCCCGCCGAAATTGAACAGGTTACCCTGGATGGCCACGTTTTCCAGCCCGAGGAGACTTTCGAGCTGGCCGCCGATATAGCCGGATATCTGCTGGCTGGCCAGGGCTTCCGCCCGCTGTTTCAGAACATCTTCCAGGGAGGCGGTCGTATCGCTCCGCGCCGCCCCGATGCCCACCTGCTCGCGGGTGACGCCGAGTGTCAGGAGCGAAACGATATTCGGCTGATCCAGGGGTGGATTGGAAGTGAGCTTGAAGCTCGGGTCCTGAGCCGGGCCGGTCAACGAGAGGGTGATATCGTATCTCCTGCTCCCGAATGCCTGGAAGCTGGCGATGGTCGTTTCCGCCTGGATGTCGAGCCGGGGATTGAGCTGCATACGGTCGGTGAACTCGACCGATCCTTCCACGATTTCGAATGTCCGGTCAAGGTACTGGATATCCCCTTCCACCGCCACAACCCGTCCCAGCACGTTGGGATTGGCCAACGTTCCAATCACCTGGAGATCTGCCCGGAGCTGGATATCCGCCAGATTATTGTCAATGTAAAGCTCTTCTCCGTTGACCACGATATCGAGCCGGGTATTGCGGAATATCGGGGAAGGTCCCTCTCCCGCCGCTGAAGGCGGTCCGGTGATGCGGTTCAGAATATCCTGAATGGTAATGTCGGCCAGAAAACGGCTCTCCCCGAGATCGGTCTTGCCTTGGAGAAGATAGTTCTCGCCGGTTTTGGAATAGGTCAATTGGGCATCATCGACCATCACCTCGAAAAGATCCTTTCTCCGTATCTCCACATCGTTGATCCGCGCCTGTAACCGGCCGCTGGCAGAGGCGGAGAGAATATCGTTGATCGTCCCGTTCACCCGGATGGTTCCCCCATTGCTCCGCACAAACAGTGTGTCCACGATCACCTCGTTTGGAGAGATGGTGACGTTGACCAGTCCGTTCCGGAGCGGCATATCGACTCCGGGCACGTTCATGCTCAGATTACGGATACGAAGGGTTCCGTTCGGCTGTGGATTGTCGGTCGTTCCGGTGATGGTCAGATCCGAAGTCATGATTCCCGAGATTTCCGGAAGGCTCGGTACGAACGCGCCGAGCAGGGAAAGATTGAGGCTGTCGACCCGGGCCGTGGCCTGTATCTGCTTTCCCTCCAGGGAACCGCTCACATCGAGGATTTCATCTCCGCCCAGGGTGAGCGTGACATCCCCGCTGTATCCCGGGGGGATGTAATTCACCCTGGCATCGAGCGCAAACGGTTCATTCTGAATCGTACCGCCGGTCATGGCGATGGTAACGAGTTCATCCTGAATCGTTGCGTT
>JAWLHT010000355.1:0-4698 GCA_041690195.1 Candidatus Latescibacterota bacterium | reverse complement strand
GTAGGAATCAGCATGAAAACGGGAGGTCTTCGTGTGCCTCGATTTCCACCTCCCGAGAGGCGAGGGGGAACGAGGGGTGAATTACTCCTTCCCGGCTTATACACAACCCGGAACCGGCATGACGGAACATTCTCCGATTCGCCGTTTGCGCTGACACCACCCGGTTGAAGACGATGCACATCCGTCGCAGCCTCCTTCCCCGGCAGTTCCCCGCCATACCCGCGGGACCGGCGTTCCCCCGTACAACCGCACTTTTCTTTCCGGAGGGCTTCCCATGGGCCGACTCGCCTTTCTCCTCCGATACAGCATTATTATCCCTTTTCTGGTGAGCGGGCAGACATTGGCCGTCCGTGCCGATTCTCCTCCGTCCGCATCCGCCGCCAACTGGCAGTCCCGGGAAGAATGGGATTGGCAACGGCTGCGCAATCCGTCAACCGGGATGATCCCGCCGGATATCCGGAACCGGGAGATCCGCTTTGCCCGCCGCATGCCCCGGGGGAAAGCGCTGCTCGACGGTGCGGTGTGGGATCGTCGCGGCCCCTTCAACCTGGGGGGGAGAACCAGAGGACTCGTTGTTGATGCGACGGATGAAAACATCCTCATCGCCGGGGGAGTATCCGGCGGGATGTGGCGTTCGCAGAGTTTCGGCGGGGCCTGGAGCCGGGTCAGCGGTTTGCTCGATGTTCAGGGTATTACCGCGCTTATCCAGGACCCCCGTCCCGGCCAAACGGGGAACTGGTACTCCGGCAGCGGAGAGATATTCGGGAACAGCGCCCGTGATCTGGGCGGTGCGACCCCCTACCGGGGCGACGGCATTTCCGTGTCCCGGGATGGCGGCTTCACCTGGGCCCCGCTGCCTTCCACCCGGTCGGGCACACCGGTCCGGCTCAATCCCTTCGATTATGTCAACGCCCTGGCGCTCGACCCATCCAATACAGCCGGGGACGAACTGTACGCCGCGACTTTCGGGGGTGTCTGGAGAAGCGGGGACGGCGGAGCGAACTGGAACCTGGAGTTGGGCGTACCGGACCCCGCGACATCGAACGCAGCAGTATTCAGCGAGGTTCGGGTTGCCTCGGACGGGACGGTGTACGCTGCATTGAGCGAAGGGTTTGACCGGGGAATCTGGCGCTCGCGGAACGGGACGGACTGGGAAGACATCACGCCTCCGGGTTGGCCGGAACGGGTTGGCCGGACGGTTATCGCCATTGCTCCCCGGGATGAGCGGATCGTCTACTGTTTTACCCATGCGCCCGGCGGTGGCCTCCACGAAGCCGCCCTGTTCCGTCTGACCGGAGAGACCTGGACCGACCTGACCCGTAATCTGCCATCTTTTGGCGGGACGGGCAATGTCAACGTGCAGAGCGGCTACAACATGTCCCTCGCCCTCCACCCCCGGGACAGCCGGACCGTGTTTCTCGGCGATATCAACCTCTGGCGGTCCACCGATGGGTTCGAGTCGACGGCCAATCTGACCAAGATCGGCGGGTATCACCCGAGCCACAACGCCCTGGCCTATCCCGGCCACCATCCCGATGTCCATGTCATCACCTTCCTGCCCTCGGACCCATCGGTCATGCTGACCGCGAGCGACGGCGGCGTGCATGTGACCCGGGATTGCCTGGCGGCGAACGTGGCCTGGGAGTCCCTGAACAACGGATACTACACCACCCAGTTCTTCTCCGTGGCCATCGATCACGCAGCGTCAAGCCCCCTCGTCGTCGGCGGGGTCATGGATCTCGGGACACAGGTGACCATTTCGGAAAACCCGCTGGATCCGTGGAAGGAACTCCTTCCGGGGGACGGCGGCTTCGGGGCGGTGGCCGACGGCGGCGGCTTTTTTTACAGTTCCGCCCAGCGCGGTGACATTTTTTACTGTACCCTCACTCCTTCCGGAGACCTCCGCTCCTGGAGCCATCTCAAGCCGGAAGGGGGCGAAAATTTCCGGTTCATTACCCCCTTCGTCATGGACCCGGAAGACAACCGGAGGATTTACGTGGGAGCCGGAACCACGGTCTGGCGCAACAGTGACGTTACCGGAGTCCCCCCGGAAGTATACGCCCCGACCTCCATTAACTATTCCGCCGTTTTTACCACTTCGGGCGGTCATGTCAGCGCGCTGGGCATCTCCCGGGAGCCTCCGGGCATGCTCTATGTCGGGACGCACGACGGCGGTCTGTTCCGTCTGGATGGCGCGGGAGCCGGATCTCCCCCGGCAGCGGATATCGGGACGGGGAAAGGGCTGCCCCGGGGAGCCTACACCCATTGCATCGCGGTGGATCCCCATGACGGGAACCGGGCGGTCGCGGTGTTTTCCAATTACGGGGTCAGGAGCATTTTCCACACCTTCGACGGCGGAAACACCTGGCGGTCCATTTCCGGCAGCCTGGAGGAGCAGCCGGACGGGGGAGGTGACGGCCCCTCGGTGCGCTGGGTTTCCATCCTGAGCTTTCCCCGTTCGGGCTCGAGGGTCTACTTCGCGGGTACAAGCACCGGGCTCTACTCGGCCCGTGTCCTGAACGGTGACGATACGGTCTGGACCCGCGAAGGGCTCGAAAGCATCGGGGAAACCATTGTCGCCTCGGTGGACAGCCGGGACACGGACGGGCTCGTGATTGCCGGAACCCACGGGAACGGGGCGTTTTCCGCCCATGTGAGCTCAAGCTCCCCAGACTCCCTTCCGGAAGTCCTTGCCCTGGAGCGAAACTATCCCAACCCCTTCCGGGAAACCTCGGTCATCGGTTTTGCCCTTCCGGAGTTCTCGCGCGTGCGGCTCGCCGTCTACGATATCCTCGGGCAGAGAGTCGCCACGCTCCTCGACGGCAATCGTCCCGCCGGATACTACTCACTGGAATGGAACGGTCGTGACAGAAGAAACGAGCGGGTGTCGAGCGGAGTGTACTTCTATCGTCTGGAGGCTCTGGGCGCAACCCGGACCCGCCGGATGCTTCTGGTGCGGTGATGCCGTGAGATTGCGCCATGGACAGCGCCGGACTGTTTTCAGGTAAATCGGAGAACGAAACGGGAAGAGGCGGGACTATTCTTCGGGAGGTGTGGACTGTTGTCCCGCGCCGAGGGTGCGGAGGAACTCGCCCTGTTCCCTGACTGTCTGAGCGAGTTTGAGGATGAGCTTTTTCTCGACCGGACGCACCCGTTCGAACTCGGCAAGCACGGCCTCCAGCCGGTCTATCCGGCGGGATTCGGTCGATTCGGCGGAACGGTTCGCGGAGTTGCTCCCCTCCCTCCGGTCAGGAGCGGCAAGTTCTTTCTCCAGCGCCTCGATGCGGTGGTCGCGGGACTGGATTTCACGGGTGAACATCTCCCGCATCTCCTGGAATTCCCGGCGAGAGACAAGCTCTTCCGCCCCGGGAGCGGTCCCGTGCTTCACCCCGGGGAGCATGGACAACGGAATGGGGGGAACGATGCGCAACTCGCGATGACGAGTACCATGGACCCACTTGTGGTTCAGGAGGCCCTGTTTACAGTACCGCTGCACTGTCCGGGCGGAAACCCCGAGCTTTTTCGCCGCTTCGGTTACGGTCAGGAGTTCATCGGACATCGTTTGCTCGTGTGGGAGAAAGGGAGACCTCGCCTGTCGTGTGATGTAAAAATATGCAAGGAGCGCTTCCGGTGCAAACACTTTTCCACATTGGACCGGGCTTGACACGGTGCGGCAGGTGCGGCATATTACCACGTCAGCCCCGGCAGGAACGCGGAAGCCGGAATCTCCGGGGCCGAACGACCGCGCGGACAGCGGATGAGCACCGGACAACGCGTTTCTTCAAAGGATACTGTCATGAGCGAGCAGTCCCCGTTTCCCACTGACGACCGGTTCGCGGTCAAGGTCACCGACAGCATGGAACTCCGCAACATTCTCCGGGTTGGGCTGGTTGAGGCGCAAGGCCGCGACACGGACAAAATCCCTCTCTTTGTTTCCTGGCCGGAATGGCTCGAAGACGGCATTGTCTGCCTGTATGCCCGTGATCTGCATCAACTCCTCCGCGAGGCGGTCCAGGACACCGCCCGCACCCTCGGCTCGTTCGTGGATGAGCAGGAATGAGGCATTCCAGCCTGACCGCATCGGTATACGGCAGCTCCGTCGAACAGGACGGAAAGACAGTCCTGTTCCACAGGGCCGGGGACCCCGCCTCTCGCGAGATGGGGGAGCCGAGCCATAGAACAAATCGAGGCAGCCGATAACGAGTCATCCCCTCTTTCCCCTGCAGGGCCAGCCTGCACGGGGTGAGTTACTCTTTTCAGACACCCGCTCACCAATGCTCGCCTGTTTTAACGCCGTTGCCCTGGAGATGCCGCCGGAGGCGGCGGAGGGATCAGAAATGCCTGAAGCGGCGATACCCATGAGGAGCTTTATCCTGGGAAATCGGAAGAACACCGGAAAAAACAGAAAGACCGTCGAAAATAGTGTTGACATTCATCTATAGCTATAATAGCTTTTATATTAAGACATGTGCGCCGTCACTTCCTCTTCGGCCTCCGTGTTATGACAGAGCAGGTATAGTTCCGGCGGGTTAATGGTGAAATCGCACGATTTCGCAAGTCCCCTGTTTGACCGGTGACGCATGCAATTTTTTTTGCGGTTATCGGGTTGAGTGAGCAACGAACCGAGCAGCACAAGCAAGAATCACGAGCATGAGTTATGTTTTTCCTGCCCCCTGCAAGGGGGAAGGTGGCCGCAAG
>JAWLHT010000354.1:0-4704 GCA_041690195.1 Candidatus Latescibacterota bacterium | reverse complement strand
GGCCCGGATGGCAAAAATGTCAAGGATAAGACCTGAGCGGTCGATTACCTTGACATTGAGAAGCTCCTCCAGGTTTGATGCCTGGGCGGGAGTGAGATCGTGGTCGAAAATGACCAGAGTAGCGCCAAGTTCCTGTACAGCTTCCTGCAGTTCCTGGGCTTTACCCTTTCCGATATAGAGGGCGGGATCGACAAGTGATCGGGTCTGTGTCACAACACCCACCACTTCAGCGCCTGCCGTGTCGGCCAAAAGACGAAGTTCTTCCAGTGGATCTCTTCCGATCTCAGCCGACGCCAGTCCGTACCGTTCCCCCGCACCGACCAGGATCGCCCGATCGCGGATTGGCTTCGGAGTTTCCTGTGACCTGACCTGATCCATTGTTTCCGTATCGTTATTCTTCAGAATACTCAAACCTCCGTTTTAACTTCAATTAAGCAGATTCCAGCGAACTCCCCAGAAGGAATTTCTTCCCTGAGACTCATACACTCCGAACCAATTCATATTCGTATCGGTGATATTCTCTATCTGATAGAACAAAATAACCGAACCAACCTGAGCGGATATTCCCAAATCAAGAAAGAAATGGGTTCCCTCCGGTGATATGGAGGACTGCACCCGATGTTCGAGACGGGCCTTCCAGAACGTTGCGGCGTGCAGGTTACGGTTGAAAAAGTACCGGGAAACGCTGCCGTGTGAATCCGTCCGGAAAACCGGTCTCGGCCAGACCGACCGCTGCGGTGATCCCCCTGTGTATTCCAGAAGTGCACTCGCGGAATATGCCACCGACCGGGATCCGGAAATATCCATGGTAACTCTTCCTCCGCCGTACGATCCATCCTCCTCCATGAACATTGACGCGTTTTCCGGACGGAACCGGGGCGCGTCACCGGCCGCGGCGAACGCGAATACTCCCATCCGTAGCTCTTTCCACGTTCTGACCAGCCCCGCTTCCATCCCGGAAACTATGTATCGTTCGAGAGGTGCTGCAAGGAGCGTATCACTGTAGGTCAGGTAGGGATAGAACAAAACTCCCGGTCCGGGAAAATGGTGGCCCGAATAACCACGGAGCGAAACAGTATTCCGTCCTCCCCAAGGGAAGGACGCCTCGGTCTCCAGAGCATAACCCGCGCCGTATTCTTCCGAAAGGCGTACTCCCGTTCCGAAACGAACCACTCCGCTTCCGATGTTCCAGTTCCCGGATCCATAAAGGTCAGCGACGGTATCGTTCCAGCCGGGGAACGCATTCCGAGGTTCGAACCATCGTGTATCAACGGAAAAGTCTGCAGTATACCGGGAATTTCCCCGTCCGGTCTCGAAACTTGCCAGACCTCCCAACATGTCGTCATCGAAGCGATTCGTATCATCGTAACGCTCGAAACGGGATGAGCCGTTCCGGTAATACAGTGTAGACGTCAGTTTGGTACGATTTGATATGGGGTACTGCTCAACTCCGGCGGTAAAAGCCGCATGGTCCAGAATACGTTCCCCCATTCGAGCGCCGCCCGGCACATCCGGCAGGTCAAGGCGGTCGCGTCCTCCTGATACAGATGCTGTCACCATCCCGCCTTTTTCCAGCGAATACATGTATTTAACGCCGTACAGGCGTGATCCGTTCCCCTGAATCCGTTCATTTCCGCGGATTCCGGCGGTTGCCCCCCCCACCAAAACAGCAGATTGTTCGGTCACCTTCCGGTGAAACGTCCCCTGAAACCGGTTCCTCCGGCGTTCCCCTGAAGTGAAGGCAATGCGGGTAACCGGACGTTCGGGGATGCTGTCAATCAGGGCGACCCGAACTATCCCCGACAACGAGACTTCACGACTGTCCGTGAAAAGGACGGGTATACGTTCCAGGTCGGGTCCGCAGGGAGAGAATGCGGGAAGCGGAACTCCGTCCACGCGAACCGGACGACTGAGTGGCGGGAAAGAAGGATGGTATGGAAAAGCTCCTGAGTTGAAGAAGCCGGGGCGAAGAAGAGCGGTCCGCCCCATGAGCGGAACGATGTCCGCCGCGGTCTCTTGGGGAATCGGAAAGGATTCCGTCCGGGCGGTACCCGGAACCGCAAGCATAGCGCCGCAGAGGAGACAAAGAAAAGAAAGCGTGGGTTTCAGTCGTTCCATGCTTCGCGCCATCTCATCTGGTATGGGTAATTGCTGTGCGGAAGGAAAGAGCGGGATACTAGTTCCGGATTCTCTCCCACTATTTCAATTCCGTTGAGGTCGGCAACCCCGAGTCCCCGTTCCCGGGAGAGCGCCAGATAGCCGACAGACAACGGGTCGAATCCCATGAGGCGGGCCATTACCGCGTCGCAGGCAACCGGGTCAGTACCGGCCACAGCAAGTCCCAGCGGAACCGGTGTTCCTCCTCCGGGACCTTCTCCCTCCATGGCCTCGAAAGCATCGATGACCGCCACATCTGGGAGCAGCACGGTTCCGAGAACCGCCAGGTTTTCGGAAATCGCCCGGCACTGGGCGACAAGTCCGGGCATCTTCCCCCCGGAGATTTTCCTTCGAATTTTCCGTCCCAGGCGGACTAACCGGAACATGGAGCCGGAAACGGTCTTGATGATCGGGGAATGGTCTTCGATGACATTCCAGAGAAGTTCACCGGTTGACTCAACCGTCCACCCCAATCGGAGACCGTGCATGCGAGGGCGCTTCACACGCTTGAGGCAGCCCATCATGTTTTTAAGGGAAAGGGTTACCACCGCCGCGTCATGGGTTTTCGCCACCGCCACGGAAATGCGACAATCAGCCCCGGCGGCCAGATCGGAATAACCGATGGTATGCTTCCGCCCGGAATCGGTGAAAATTTCGATTTCGCGGGAATAGCGGTCGCGGTTGAGATCAACGAGGGAAACGCTGAACTCCCGCTCCAGCTCACGGTAACCGAACCGGTCGAAAGCCTGCCGGGTGGAGCGTGAACCGCCTTCGCCGATAATTACCGATTTCGCGCTCGACTCACTGAGAAGCTCAAGAACCGGTCGCACCGCATCGGCCTGTGTGGAGGCGAGATATGTTAT
The DNA here is from genome assembly GCA_041690195.1 of Candidatus Latescibacterota bacterium. GTDB lineage: Bacteria > Latescibacterota > Latescibacteria > Latescibacterales > Latescibacteraceae > JAWLHT01. The sequence goes on along the minus strand of JAWLHT010000354.1, from coordinate 1,684 downwards.
CGAGGAAAGAAAATTGGGTTTCACCAAAACCGTACCACGGACCTTGGCCAGAATATCTTCACGGACAAGAGAAATCGCGTTACGTACCGCGGATTCACGCGATTCTCCGCGCGCTACGGCGACCCGCGGGCGAATATTTCCCATTTGTTTCATACCTCTAAAAATACGCTCGCTCCGGAATGAATGCAAATTCCTTTTCCGCATGGAGGATACCTTTTTCTGTTTCCGAACCGGACGAAGTTCATTATGTTACCGGCAACCGGAATGCAGGTATCGCGTTGCTGTCCTCTCCGGTAGCGCACTACACTGCGGAAGCTTAACGAAATGATACACCGATAGGGGAATCTCCATGCGCCGCATCGTCTGTCTTCTGCTTACCGTGATCATGTTCTGCGGTATCGTTTCCCTTGCGTTTGCCGCGGGCGAGGGTTGGTATACGGAGGGAAATTTCACTCCGGACAAACGTATTCGGATAACCGTGGTCAATACGCTCGACATTGACCGGCCGGATTGCCCGGTAACCATTCCGCGGGTAGACCTTTCGGACCAGAACATTCCCGAGTTGCATGTAACGCTCGTAGACCCCCAGCTCCCGCCCAACCCGAAAGATCCAACCATAGAGGAACTGAGGAACGCCGGGGCGGAACTGCTCCGTAAGGAGACCAATGGCCATTTCTTGGAGTATCAGCTTGACGACCTGGACAAGGACGGCCTCTGGGACGAAATGTTCTTCCTGACCGATCTGAAAGCCCGCGAATCCCGGACCTTCTATCTCTACATCGGCTTCACCGAGCGTGGTCTCATCGCGCACAAAACCCATGCCGGACTCGGATACTACGGGCGCCACCTGGTCCCCTTCTGGGAGGCGGAGCACATCGGCTGGAAGCTCTGGTATCCCACCGATGTGGACATGCACGGCAAGCGGAAGCCCATGCTCACCGCCTATCCAGAGTACCAGGGCAATCTCGGCGGCTATTACATGCCCATGGAGATGGGCACCGATATTATGGCGGTGGGCAACACGTTCGGCGCGGGCGGAATCTGCCTTTGGGAATATCCGGCCATTCCCGACTCAATGTCCCGGCCCCGGTTCACTCCTTACAATGAACGCGGACCGCTCCATGAAACCCGGTACGCTTTCGATGTTGTCTCCAACGGCCCGCTTCGGAGTATCATCCGGGCGCGAACCATGAACTGGCGCTCGGGCAAGGGTGAATACGAGCTGGAGCAGCGCTACACCGCCATCGCCCGCAAGAGCTACGCTCTCTGTGATGTCAGGTACACGAAATTCAATCCCGGCGACCGTGATGTCATGTTCGGCTGTGGCATCCGGGAAATCATGAACCAGAACGATGTATTCCGGCAAGGCGGTCTGGTCATCTCCTTCGGCAAGGACGTGAATCCCTATCCCCCGCTCACCTACTCCGGGAGCACCATCGTGGCCTACCGCGATTTCAAGGTCGGATACGAGGCACTCGCCATGGTAGTGAAGGATTCCTACCAGCCCCAGTACCGGAACATTAGGAGCTTCGACGGCAACCACGCCTTCCGCCTCCCGGTCACTCCGGGCCACCGGTATGAATACATGATCGCCGGAGCCTGGAACGAGGGCGAAGTGAACAAGACCCCGGAAGCGTTCAAACAGTATGTCCTCACCGAGGCGAAACTCTACAACAACCCGGTG
>JAWLHT010000353.1:3251-4711 GCA_041690195.1 Candidatus Latescibacterota bacterium | reverse complement strand
AGAGAAAGGGGGTCTTGGCCGCACCTGCCACGGTTTGGCCCTGTTTTCTGACTGAACCCGATACCCATAGTATTGAATGGGCCCGATCTGAATACTGCCGAATCTCTGCAAACCGAAACCGGACGGTTACGACCGACACGGCGGCGCATGTCTCCGGAGGAGGGTTATTTCCCGTCATCCCCGAAGAGAAAAATCTCGGTCAGACGTTCGGCGAGTTTGTCCGGCTCCCCGACACGGCGGTTCAGAAGCACGATAACCGAGAACCGGTCGTCGGGATAGCGGTGAATGGCCGTCCGGAACCCGCAGGTGGAACCGCTGTGGTACACCCGCCGACAGCCCCGGTAGTCTCCCACGCTCCATCCGAACCCGTATCCCGTTTGCTCGCCGTTGGTGAGAGTAGCCGACGTGAACGCCCTCCCGAGCATCGCCGCCGAAACGAGCTTATCGGTATACAGCGCCTGGTCCCACCGGAAGAGATCGGCGACCGACGTGTATATGCCGCCGTCCCCCAGAACCGCGCTGGTCGTGCTCTGGTCAGAGAATACGAAACCGTCCCCTTCCGGCGCATAGCCGAATGCACGGTTGGGGACCTCGTTCACGCCCTCCACGAAGGCCACGCTCCTCGTCATGCCCGCGGGCCGGAAAATGTTTTCTTCGAGGAATGTGGAGAACGATTGGCCCGAAATTTTTTCGACAATCATGGCGAGCATGGCATACCCGGAATTGCTGTAACGGTATGCACTCCCCGGGGGGAACAGGGTCGAGTCCACGGAGGCCATCATGGCGAGGACATCGCGGTCGTGCACCTGACGGGTGTCCGACGGGTCCATGAGGTCCTCGTAGGCGACAAGACCGGAGGTGTGCGTAAGCAGATGCCGGACGGTCACCCCCGCCCCGTAGGCCGGGAATCCCGTAAAAATATCCGTGAGGGCATGATCAAGCGACAACTTCCCCCGCTCGACCAGGATCATAACCGACATGGCGGTGAACTGCTTGGTGACCGAGGCGAGACGGTAATTCGTCTCCGGCGTCGAGGGAATCCGGCCGTCGAGCACGGCGAGCCCGTAGGACTTGACGAACACGGGGCGGCCATCCCGCACCACCATGACCGAAGCGCCGGGACCATTGTCGGTGAACCCGGAGAAGAGGGTGTCCACCTCGGCCTCGTGTGGCTGACGGCAGCCCGCAAAAAGAAAAAAGAGGAGTATGGCGGTGACGGCATGTTTCACGGAGACCTCCGGGATTTCGCAACAACGCGCCCCGCGCGAGGACGGATAGCTTACTGCGACAACCGTCGTTTGGCCGTTCGAAAAGTTTGTCCGCATCCGGGACATGGCGGCGAATACGTTTTTCCGGTATGCATTGCTGCCATACACTCTTTGAATACAATCTGCGGCGGTAAAGAAAAGGCCTGAACCCCGCTCGCGTTATTTCAGGATTATCGAGACTACTAAATCCGG
>JAWLHT010000353.1:0-3241 GCA_041690195.1 Candidatus Latescibacterota bacterium | reverse complement strand
CATGCAATTCAGGGCCCAAGCCATCGGCATGTCAGGATTTCGCTATCTTTTTCCAATCTTCCCGCAATTCCTCCAGCATTTCCCCGAGCCGGTCGTAGAGCCGCTTCTGTTCCCGCTTCGCGCCCGATTCCAGCGTATAGGCCGTCAGCAGGGGGAGGTACACCGTGGTGTCGCCGTAGCAGACCACGGTGTCCGGAAGCTTGTCCGGGTCGATCTTGCCCCAGGAAACCGCTTCCGAGGGGGTGGCTCCGGAAAGACCGCCGGTATCGGGACGGGCGTCGGTGAACTGGATGAAGTAATCGTGCCCGGTGTCCGGGAGCATAAGGATTTCCTGGATATAGGGCTCTGTCTGGAGGATGTAGTTCTTGGGCGAGCCGCCGCCGAGGAGGAGCACGCCGGAAAGCCCTTCGCGCTTTTTGGCCGCGTGCACGATGGCCGCGGTGAGGTTGACGTCGAGGGAGACATCGAAGTCGATGTCCGCTCCGCCGAGCGCCACCGCCGCCATGTTCATCCCGAGGGTGGAATCTCCCGGAGACGAGGTGAAAAGCGGAATGCCCAGCTCCGCCGCGGTCATGAGCACGGAGTAATCCTTGTTCTCCGGTTTGTCTTCAAGGAGCTTCTTCCCGAGCAGGTGGTGGAACTCCGCCGATCCGATCTTGCCCCGGTCCCCGAGGGAGGCGGCGAAATCGCGGGAATAGGCGTCCGCCTCAAAAAGCACGTCGGCCTTGAAGAGGATGTCATAGATGCGCACCACGCCGTCCTCGCGCAATTCGCGGTCGTCGATGGTGTGGCTGCCGATGTGCAGATGCTGGCCGAGAGCGAAATGCAGGTCGTGGTAAAGATTGGCGCCGGTGAGCACCATCCAGTCGATCAGGCCGGCTTTCATGAGGGGCACGAGGCAGGAGCCGCCGAGACCCGCCGGGGTGAGCGCCCCGGCCGCGGAGACCGCCACGGTCACTTCGGGCGCGGAGTACTTTCGGGCGAAAATGGCGCAGGCTTCCCGGAGCCGCGCGCCGTTATAGGCCAGAAAACTGCCCTCGATGAGCTTGGCGACATCCCCGCCCCGGACCGCCTCGGGCATGAGCCGTTTGAAGTGTTCCAGCGGATGATTCATCGGTTCCCTCCCATGAGAAGCAGGACTTCCCGCAACACGGTTCCCGCGAGCGCCGAGGAAACCCCTGAATGGTCGTAGTCGGGAGCGAGTTCCACGATGTCGGCGCCGACCACATCGGCCGTCTCCAGTTCGCGAATCATCCGGACGAAATCCGGGAAGGAAATGCCGCCCGGTTCCGGGGTTCCCGTACCGGGCATGATCCCGGGATCGAAAACATCGACATCAATGGTCAGATAGACTTTCCGCCCCTCCAAACCGCGGGCCAGAGCGTCGAATTCCCCGAGCGGCCGCCCGAGCGCACCGCCAAAGTAGTTCGAACTTCCACGCAGTATGCTCCACTCTTCGGGCGTCCCGGAGCGGATGCCGACCGCGGCCATGTTGCCGTGTCCGATCAGTTCCGCGGCCAGATTCATGACCGTGGCGTGGCTGTGCCGGACTCCCAGGTAGTCCTCGCGGAGATCGGCATGAGCGTCGAACTGGATCACGAACAGATCATCGCCGTACCGCTCGTGCATGAACCGGATGAGCGGCCAGGAAACCAGGTGTTCCCCGCCGAGCGCCACGACCGGCCGGACAGCGGCAAGATCGGTGTACTCCCTGGAAATGGCTTCCAGACAGGCCCGGGTATCGCCATAGGGAAGCTCGGCGTCACCGGCGTCATGGATGTTCAGGCGGGAGATGTCGCGATCCTGGTACGGAGAGTAATCCTCGATGCCAAGGGTCGATGACCGGATGGCTTCCGGTCCGAACCGGGTGCCGGCGCGGTTGGAAACAGTGCCGTCCCAGGGCAGCCCGAGAATGGCGATATCCGCATCCTCGAGAGAAACCAGGGGACGATAGAAGATACCGGTTGGGGGCATGGGCTGCTCCTGAAAGAGAGTGGCCGGAGAGAAGCCAAAGTGCCAAAGACGATTGACGCTCTGGCACTTTGGTCACAGCCGGTATGATGGACTGAAGCTTATATGCGGGTGCGGATTTGGTCTGCAGCGGGATTTGCGGAGCGGCCGCTTTTCTCATGCAGCTCCCTTGACACGGGAGATGTCGCCACAGGCGACAGAAGGCCAGCACCGCCGGGAAGAAGGTCCAATCACCTGTCCTGCTGACTCAACCCGGTATGCGTCTTATATGATGAACACGGCCATGGCCACGCAGGTGGTCCAGTGACCTCCCTTGCCGGTTGCCGTCTGGGTGATGTTGCTTGTCTGGATGATGAGACCGGTTGCCTTGTACAACTTTTCCCGCTCGCTCCATGCCACATCTGGGTCAACCTCAATCCCGAGAGTAGTACCCAGCATGGATGCCGCGAGGTCCTCGGCCATGTCCGCGCTCTCGCGCTGGGTATAACCGTACTCGTGAACTTCGCTCAGATACCCCCACTTGGCCGGATCCTTGGGTTGGGCGAGACCGATTGCCGCTGCGATCCGCCTCCCGTGCTCGTTGGTGTCGATGCGGGAGATGACCGTATACCGAATGGCTCCGGGGTTCAGCTTACTGAGTCCTTCCTCCTTGGAGATGATTTTGCACCCGGGCGGAAGGATGGACGACACGGCCACGAGGTTCTGGTTGGCGACTCCGGCGTTCCTCAACGCATCCTCGAAGGAGCTCAACCTGAACTTGTGTACGCCCACGCCCTTGGTGAAAAACACTTCTTTGGGGACAAAACTCTGCATCGGTAATCTCCTCACAGTAATGAGTAAAACACAGTGATTCGGCTGGTGGCTTGTGACCCCGTACCGATATGACCAGCGCGCACCGTTCCCGGAGTGTCCAGAGGGGGATCGCTACTGTGTGAACTGTGATTGAAACGGAGTTTGCGGAGCATCCGCAATTGGTTTCTCCCCGGACGGAATTCCGGAGGGGAGAAAATATAAGATAACCAATTCCGCGCCGGAAATGCAAACACATTGTGGGAAGAAAGCCCCAAAGGCTGTCACCATGCCTTCCACGGCACGATTTCAGCCGGCGGCAGCGAGGGTTCGCGCGAACCCTGATGCCCCATTGTCGTAAACAGAAGGGAAAACCACTGGCACGCATGAATACTATAAGAAATCAGTGGAGGCTTTGGCCGGTAACTCACCCCCAGGCCCCCTCTCTCCAGAGAGAGGGGGAATTGTGCCATAGAACAAG
>JAWLHT010000352.1:0-4716 GCA_041690195.1 Candidatus Latescibacterota bacterium | reverse complement strand
AGAACCCGGAGGACGAAGCGCTGAAGGAGCAGGTCCGGGCGCTCGACCTTCTGGCCCGGAAGTCGTATTTCACCCACCAGTGGCAAATCCGGACCGGCGGGCTGCTGCTCTTCGCCTTCGTGCTGGCGCTCCTTGCCGCGCTGAAGTACATGAGTTCCTTTCATCTCCGGCTCCCCGACCTGGGGGAATCTCCGCCCGGACAAGCCCGGGAGGGGCGGACACTGGAGAAAAAAGCCGTCATGTTCGCCGGGCTGGGCTTTTTCGCGTTCGCGCTCGGGCTGGGCGTGCTGACCGAAGATGAACTCACCGGTATCGGAGTCGCGGAGAAATCCCCCCGCATCGGGACGACGGCTCCGGAGTCCGGGGAAGCGCGGCCCGTCCGGACGGTGAGCGGCGGGGAAAGCGCCGCGCCGGCGGAGACGGCGTCCTTTCCGGGTCCCGAGGATCTGCGAAAAAACTGGCCCAATTTCCGCGGTCCGGAAGGCCTCGGAATCGTCCATGCCGAATCCGCGCCCACCGCTTGGGACGGCAAATCCGGGAAGGGCATTCTCTGGAAAACGAAAATCCCGGTTCCCGGCTTCAATTCCCCGGTCATCTGGGGAAATACGTTGTTTCTGTCCGGGGCGGACCGTAAAGACCAGGTGGTATACTGCATCGACACGGACACCGGCGCCATCCTCTGGCAGGAGGAACTGAACGACATCCCCGGCTCTCCGCCGGAAAAGCCCGATAACTCGGCCGATACCGGTCTCGCGGCCCCGACCGTGGCCACGGACGGCATCCGGGTGTACGTGCTGTTCGGAACGGGAGACGCCGCCGCGCTGGATTTCGGGGGCAACCGGGTCTGGGCCCGGAATCTCGGGGTCCCGGACAATCATTACGGCCATTCCTCTTCCCTGCTGCTCTTCCGGGACATGCTGCTCGTGCAGTACGACCAGAACACCGGCGGACGGCTGCTTGCGCTTTCCGCGAAAACCGGCGAAACAGTCTACGACCAGCCGCGCGAAACCGGGATATCCTGGGCTTCCCCCATTCTGGCCGATACCGGGAGCCGGGTCGAACTCATTCTCAGCTCCGCTCCCCATGTCATGTCCCATGACCCGTCCACGGGGAAGGAACTGTGGCGGGTGGACTGCATGGACGGCGAAGTGGCGCCCTCGTTGGCTTATGCGGACGGCATTGTGTTCGCGGTCAACGAATACGCCCGGCTGGTGGCCATCGAACCCGGAGACGCCCCCCGGGTCCTCTGGGAATCGGAAGACGATCTCTCCGAGGTATCCAGCCCTCTCGCAACCAAAGACTTTGTGTTCGTCGCCACAAGCTATGGAACGGTGTCCTGCTTCGACGCCAAAACGGGAGAGCGGTACTGGTTCGAGGATCTGCCCCGGGGATTCTATTCCTCTCCGGTCCTGGTCGGCGGCAACGTTTACCTGATGGACATGGACGGAAAGATTTACATTTTCCGGGCGGACCGTAAGTACCATCTGGTCGGCTCCTGCGAGCTCGGCGAAAAGGCGGTGACGGTCCCGGCGTTCATGCACGGGCGGATCTATATCCGCGGTTTTGACCATCTCTATTGCATCGGTGAATAGAAAGCGGCATGGCCATCGAAAACGAACCCATACACGCGGACATCGACCGGATCGTCAGTGAACTGGGACGCTCCGGGAGCGCCGTAATTCCCATCCTGCACGCCATCCAGCGACGGTACAACTACCTGCCGGAAGCCGCGCTCCGCAGGGTGTGCGAAATTACGGACATCACCCCCGCGTCCATCGCCGGCGTTTCGACCTTCTACTCCCAGTTCCGTCATACCCCGACGGGCAGGCACCTGGTCCGCGTCTGTGACGGGACCGCGTGCCATCTCAAAGGCTCGCCGCTCGTGTACGACGCGCTGTTGCGGGAACTGCGGATCGACGGAAACCGGGACACCGATCCGGACGGTCTTTTCACCGTCCAAAAAGTCGCGTGCCTGGGCTGCTGCACCCTTGCCCCGGTCGTGCAGATCGACGATGTCGTTTACGGTCATGTGACCGGGAGCGGTGTCCCGAAGATTCTCCGGGATTTCCTCTCCGGCCGGGACCGGATTTCGGACCGGGGCGCGGATGCCGGAAGCATTCCCGAAGGAGCCGGGGAAATCAGGATCGGGCTGGACTCCTGCTGTGTGGCCAGCGGGTGCGGCGCCGTGCGGGACGAACTGGAACGGTGCATCGCCGAAACGGGCGTCGGGGTGAAAATCAAGCGGGTCGGATGCGTGGGGATGTGCCATCGCGCGCCTCTGCTGGAGATAGTCCTCCCGGGCCATGAGCCCGTTCTGTATGAAAAAGTCCGCCCCGGAGAGGTTCGGCGGATACTCCTCGGGCATTTCAAACCGCGGTCGGTGATCAAGCGGCTTGAAAACTCGGCGGCCGACGTTCTGGACGCCATTCTCGACGGCGGTTCCCCGGACCGTTTTTCCCGTCATCCGCTCACGGTTCGGGACTCCCAAATCGCCTCGTTCTTCGGAAGACAGGTCCATGTCGCCACGGAGCATTTCGGGCAGGCCGACCCGCTGGACATCGGGGAGTATCGCTCCGGAGGCGGATTCAGGGCGCTTGAACGGTGCCTCGCGGAACTTGCGCCCGGTGAAATTGTCGAAACTGTCACTGCCAGCGGGCTCCGCGGGCGAGGCGGAGCCGGGTTCCCATCGGGCCGGAAATGGGACATCGTCCGGCGCGTCCGGGACGAAGAAAAATATATCATCTGCAACGGCGACGAGGGCGATCCGGGGGCGTTCATGGATCGCATGATCCTGGAGTCCCATCCCTTCCGGGTGATCGAGGGCATGATCATCGCCGCCCGCGCCGTAGGCGCCCATGAGGGCTTCCTCTACATACGCGCCGAATACCCCCTCGCCGTGGAACGGGTGAAAAACGCGCTCGCGCAGTGCGAAGCGCACGGCCTGCTCGGCGGGGACATTCTCGGCAGCGGATTTTCGCTCGCGCTCTCGGTCCGTGAAGGCGCGGGCGCGTTTGTCTGCGGTGAGGAAACCGCGCTGATCGCCTCCCTGGAAGGCCGGCGGGGGACCCCGCGTTTCCGTCCCCCCTATCCCGCCCGGGACGGCCTCCGGGGGCATCCGACCCTGGTGAACAACTGCGAAACCTTCGCCGCGGTCCCCTGGATCATGCGCAACGGCGCAGGGGCGTTTTCCCGGCTGGGAACCGGCCGGAGCAGGGGAACCAAGGTGTTCTCGCTGGCCGGGAAAGTATCCCGGGGCGGCCTCATCGAGGTCCCCATGGGCATAACCATCCGGGATATTGTCGAGGAAATCGGCGGCGGCGTGGAGGCGGGGAAACGGTTCAAGGCCGTGCTGGTCGGCGGCCCCTCGGGCGGGTGCATTCCGGCGGAGATGGCCGACACGAAAATCGACTATGAGGATTTGACCGATGCCGGAGCGATGATGGGGTCGGGTGGCCTGCTGGTCCTGGACGACAGCGACTGCATGGTAGACATCGCCCGGTATTTTCTGGATTTCACCTGTGGCCAGTCCTGCGGGAAATGCACATGGTGCCGCATCGGGGTCCGTCACATGCTCACCATCCTGGAACAACTCTGCATGGGCGGGGGAGAGCATTCCGACCTGGTGAAGCTGGAGGAACTCGCCCACAAGACCAAACGGGGAAGCCTCTGCGGACTGGGGAAAACCGCGCCCAATCCGGTGCTGACCACCCTGCGCTATTTCCGGGACGAGTACGAGGCGCATGTGAACGGAACCTGCCCGGCGAAGCGTTGCCGCGGACTGGTATCCTATTCCATCGGCGAAAAGTGCATCGGCTGCACCATCTGCGCCCAGAAATGCCCGGCAAAGGCTATCCCGGTCACCCCGTATGAAAAGCATGCCATCGACCAGACCCTGTGCATCCGGTGCGGTACCTGCGGACAGGTCTGTCCGGCCGGCGCGGTGGAGGTGGCATGAAAACGGCAACCCTTACCATAAACGGACGGTCGGTCGCGGTCCCCGAATGCGCCACGATCCTTGAGGCCGCCGAATCGCTGGGCATATCCATTCCGACCCTCTGCCACGGGAACGGATTCCCGCCGAACACGTCCTGCATGGTCTGTGTTGTCCACGACCTGGGGTCCGGCTCACTGGTTCCCGCATGCTCCATGCCCGTTTCGCCGGGCATGCGGATCGCCACCGATGACGACCTGGTGCGGGAAGCCCGTCGGGATACGATTGACCTCCTCCTGAGCGAACATGTCGGGAACTGCGAGGCTCCCTGCCGTTCCACCTGCCCGGCCCACCTGAATATTCCACTGATGATCCGTCAGATTCAGGAGAAGCGGTTCAGGGAGGCGATTGTCACGATCAAGCGGGATATCGCGCTCCCGGCGGCGCTGGGGCGCATCTGCCCGGCGCCCTGCGAGAAAGCGTGCTACCGTTCTCATCATGATCATCCCCTGGCGGTCTGCCTGCTGAAACGGTACGCCGCCGATTTCGACCTGGCGCAGGATTCGCCCTACCGTCCGGAAACACCGCCCGCATCGGGCAGGCGGGTGGCCGTGGTCGGAGCGGGTCCCGCCGGGCTTTCCGCGGCGTATTACATCGCCCGGCACGGTCACGTATGCCGGATATTCGACCGGAACGGGGAGCCGGGCGGGAACCTGCGGTACAGCGTTCCCGGTGACAGACTGCCGGAAGCCGTGCTGGAAGCGGAACTCGAAACGATACGGGCG
>JAWLHT010000351.1:0-4734 GCA_041690195.1 Candidatus Latescibacterota bacterium | reverse complement strand
CCGGGATGCAAGGGATAAGCATAGGATGAAAGACATAACCGGCGTGGGCGCGATTCTTGTTTATCCGTTTTAATCCTGTCTTTATCCCGCGCATCCCAATTCAGAAAGGCTTCTCTGTCTTTGTTCACATTCTGGTTCAAGCAATTTTGTTTCAGACTGGTTTTCAGAAAAGCCCAAGCGAATCGGTACGAACGGGTTGAACATCCAGACATAACCCGCACGGAACTCTGTCCCGAGAGCGAGGGGTTTCATAGACCCCGGATCGCAAGGGGCGCCACAGAAGGTGACTCGACAAATTCGCCGTGGGATTTCCACATGTAATGCTTGACAAAAATAGTTTACTTCTGTAGATTTAAAAGGTGAGGCGAGAGCGCGGTCCAATCATGAAGAGGGACGTATAAAACATCTGCAGGAGAAGAGAAAATGCGTATAGCGGGATGGGTGCTTACAGCCATGCTTCTGCTTGCCGCGTTTTACGGGTGTGCCGGGCGAAGCAGGAGCACCGCTCCTCCTCCGGGAAGCTGGGTTATGACCGAGGAGGGGGTTTTTACGGGGGACCAGAGCAAAATATGGGAGGCGGTGGTTGAATCCCTGGCCGATTTCAGGGTGGAGCAGCGGGATCAGGCTGCCGGGACCGTAGTCACGGGCTGGAAGACCACGTTGGAGCACCGTGACGCCCTCGCCGTACTCCGGCCGAGGAGAACCGAGGATATGGGCGATATCCGTGATTCGAAACCTCCGCTTCTGCGCATCAACTTCGAGGTGAAGCGGCGTATGATCGCCGCACTTGTTGATCTGGAAGAAGGAAAAACCCGGGTATCGCTCACCCGTCACCTGTCCGTGACCTGTTTTGATTCCCCCGCCGGGACGATGAAAAGCGACACCTTTCGTTTGCTGGTGCAGGAGGAGTTCGACCGGGAGGATGAACTCCGGGCTATCATGCAGGATATTCGGAGATGCCTGGGAGATTAGCAGATCGGAGAATGGTGTGGAAACAGCCGGAAATGCACTGGGGGACCGTGTGAACGGTCCCCCGGTGCATTATTGAGAGTATGGTCAAACCGCCATGAGGCGGGTGTTACCCTCGACCTGACTTTTCCCGTTTTTCTCCGATGCACGGGATTCTGATGGAAGGCCGAGACGTTCCTCCGCTTCCTGGAGAATGGACATGAGCATTTCGGAATAGGAAAGGCTCATGATTTTGGCCATTTTGGCGAGATGCCCGTCCCAGCACCAGCCGGGATTGGGATTGACCTCCAGGAGCCGGGGATTTCCCTCGGCGTCCAGGCGCCAGTCCAGGCGGGCGTAATCGCGGCATTCCAACCGTTCGAAAAGTTTGAGACACCACTCCACGATGGACTTCTCCGTCTCTTCGGGCAGTGTCACATGCACCGACCTGATTTTCCAGTAGGGCGAATCCGGGGACCATTTAGCCTCGTATCCGCAGATTCTGGGCAGGTCTTCCGGCACCTCCGAATAGTCCTCCTCGGTGATGGGGAGAACGGTGTAGGAGGAGGGGGCGTTGCCGATAATCCCAACGCTGAGGTCCTTGCCGGGAAGGAACTCTTCCACCAGGATGGGCTTTTCATAGCCGAACATTTCCCGGATTTCGGCGATGGCGTTCAGCAGTTGTTCCAGGTTGTCGGCCACACACCGTTGAGTGATTCCGAAGCTGGAGTCGCCGAAGTTCGGTTTGACGATCACCGGGAAGCCGAAGGGGAGTTCAAAGGTGGTATCCTCCGGTTTGATGAAGAAGGCCCGGGGGACGGGGATGCCCATTTCCTGCGCGATACCGCGGACGAGTGACTTGTCATAGCAGTAGGCGAGACATTGGGGGCCTGCGCCCGTATAGGGTATATCGAGCATTTCCAGGAGCGCCGGCACGTGGAGTTCCTTCCGGGCGTCGTTGGCGTATCCCTCGTCGCAGAGATTGAACACCATGTCCACCTTGCCTTTCAGGCGGGCGAGGTCCTCGATGAGCGTCGGATGATTGTTGACATAGAGGAACCGGTAGCCCCGGAGCTGGCGAAGAGCTTCCGTCAGGCGATCAATGGTCTGAAAGTCGTCGTCGTCGAACACCGCCTGAGGTTTGATGATGTCGGTGAGACGGGGATCGCCCATGACCACCGCCACGGTTTTCAGGGCTTCCCGCGGACGCTTCCGCACTACAGTCCATTCTTTTTCGGCGACAGTGGTGACAATGTTCCGGTGTTCCATCATGCCCAGATCCTGGTTCCGTTCGGTCACCGAGGCGATCGCCCCGTGGTTCGCGAAGCTGGTGAATCCGGCTTCGCGAACCAGCTCAACCAGCTTGTCCGGAGTGTAGAGCCGCTCGGCGTAGAACTGGTCCTCGATAACTCCCTTTTCCACATGCGTGATGACCTCGCGGGAGATCAGCCTGTCGCCGTCCGCGGAAAGCGACCGTTCCCGGCAGACAAACATCCGCTTGTCAATCCATTCCCAGGAACGGGGCTGGAAATTCCCGCGCAGATAGTCGCCGTCCGCAATATCTATTAGTAACCGGCCACCGGGACGGAGAACCCGGAACACCTCTTTCAGCACCCGGAGATCGTCCTGTACCGTCTCGAAGTATCCGAAGCTGTTACCGAGAATCAGGACAGCGTGGAAGGTGTCGGGAGAATAGGGCAGCTTCCGGGCATCGCCTTCCCTGAAGCGGACCTTGAGACCCTCTCTTTTGGCTTGGCCTTTGGCCCGCTGTATGAGGTAATGAGAGCGGTCGATACCCTCCACGTTCCGGAAGCCCCGGCGGGAGAGTTCGAGGGAATGGCGTCCCTGGCCGCAGCAGAGATCGAGAATACGATCATCGGGGCCGAGGGTCAGGGTTTCGGTGAACAATTCCACCTCATCGCAGGTGATGCAACGGTCGTCCACAATATCTCCGTCCGTCTTCAGGTACAACGGGTTGAATATGGCCCGCCACCAGTCGGAGTGGACGTGTTCTTCAAGGTTGGGGACGGGTCCGAGAACCCGTTTAGGTTTCCCGTTCCGGCCTTTTTGGGGAGGTTTCCCCTGGGGTTTCTTTTCGCCCATGGCTCTGTTATCCGGTTTATGCTTGAGGGGGTAATCAGGTTACGAATGCGTAACCGCAGGGCGCGGCGAAGCTGCTCCGCGCCGCGCGATAATATACACAATGCGGATGAACAAAAGGGGCGAATATTTCAATTTTTTCGGGAATTGACCGGGAGCGTACTTCCTTACGGTTCAGACGGTTACCCGGACTCTGCCCAGCTCAGCGGAGGAGCGCCGCGGTAACGGCCAGCATGGCCAGCGAGAACCCCGCCCCGGTAAAAAAAACGCCGTCCATACCCCAAAATGTGACCACGACCCCCATGATGAGCGGTCCGAGAGTCTGGCCTACCCGGAGCACCATGCTGTTCACCGAGAGAAACCCGGCTCGTGCGTCCTCCGGCGCCAGTTCCACGAGAATGGACTGGGCGCTCGGTGCGTTGATGCCGTTTCCGAACCCATAGATGATGGTGGGAATCACGAACCCCCAGAGCACGGGAACAATGGGAAAGATAACCATCGCCACGGCATAGCAGACGAAGCCGATAAGCATGAGATCCCGTTCCCGGTAGTGGTGCACGAACCATCCGATGCGAGTGGTGGTGAATACCGTGGCGAGAGAGGTGACCGACATTACCGCTCCGATGATCCAGGCGGGCGTGCTGAATTTGCTTCCCAAGAGGAGCGGGAAGAAGGTGATATAGGAGCCGTAGAGCACCACGAAGGTCACCAGGGTGATGAAGAATAGCCCCAACGCCTTGCGGTTGGAGACACTGTAGAGGGCGGCGCGGAGGTACTCGCGGGTGTTCATGGTGTTCCGCGGTTCGGGGGATTGCAGCAGAAACAGGATGGCGACTCCAAGCGGGATGGCGGTCAGCGGCAGCAGGAAAGGATACTGCCACCCGAACATGGCGAGGACGCCGCCGATGACCGGGAAACTTGCTGTTCCGATGTTGAGGACCCCGATGTTGTAGCTCATGGCCACGGTGCGTTCCCGGCCGGTGTAGAGGTCGCCCAGGATGGTTGGATTGAGGGTTCCCGCTCCGGTTGCGCCGAGCCCCTGCAGAAACCGGAGCGCCAGGAGCAGCGGGAAATTCCGGGTGAAGGCGCAGGCGGCGCCGGCTATCCCGAACAGGATGAGGCAGGGTACCAGGATCCGTTTCCGTCCGATACGGTCGGCGCTCATCCCGATCGGCAGGGCAAAGATCACTCCCGGCAGGCTGAAGAAGGTTATGAGCAGGCCTACCTGGGCCTTGGTCAGGTCGAGTTCCTCCATAATCCTTGGAAAGACCGGAGTGATGCTGGAAACTCCCATGACCACCATGAGGGTCAGACCAAAAATGAGTAAGAGATTTGTGTTGATCGGAACATGAGTGCGTTGGCGGGGCGGTTTTGATGACGATGGGCGCACGATGCGATGGTCCTCTCCGATTCGGTAGCCTGGCTCCGTTTCAAAAGGCGGGCGGACTTTGGTGTATGCTTTGAATAGGGCGTAGACTCAATAATACCGCTGTTCCGGCTGCCCGGGTGAGCGATTTGATTTTCCATCGGTACGAATATCGAGGATGGGCGCCCCGTCCGGCCGGTACGGACTTCATCCCTTGATCCCATAGTCGTAAACATAAGGAAAAACCACTGACACGCATGAGCACTAAAGATAATCAGTGGAGGATTTGGCCGGTAACTCACCCCCTGGCCCCCTCTCTC
>JAWLHT010000350.1:0-4771 GCA_041690195.1 Candidatus Latescibacterota bacterium | reverse complement strand
ATCGGCCATCTCAGTGCTTCCCATGGCTCAATTCCCCCTCTCTCTGGAGAGAGGGGGCCAGGGGGTGAGTTACCGGCCAGCATCTCAACTGGCATCTTTAGTACTCATGCGTGCCTGCGGTTTTCCCTTCTGTTTAGGACAATAGAGACCCGCCAAATATTTTTTCCTCTGTCTCCGCCGCTCCCTTTCGTATATTTCCCTGTACCGGTCCCCGCTGTGCCGGAGTGCGTTCCATCTCCGGAACCGGCTGAAAAACCCCTGGCTGCCCTTGCCCGATGACTGCTTGTGGACTGTAATCCGCCGCTCCCTCAGACCGTAAGGATATCCCCATGCCATTTGCCATCCGTTATTTCCTGTTTCTCGCGGTCGCGGCATCGCTGATGGCCGCGCCGGAAACCGCTCACGCCAGGTACAACCCGCGCTGGAACTGGCGCACGGTGAAAACCGACCATTTCCTTATATCTTACCCGGAAGGACACGAAGCCTTCGCCCGGCGGGTGATCGATCTCTCCCCGGAGGTGTACCGGGACATCACCGGCTACCTCGGGGTGCATCCGGAGCGGCTGCCGGTAGTGCTCAATCCCGGGACCGACATATTCAACGGCTTCTACGCCCCTCTGCCGAACCGTATTTCACTCTTCGAGACGCCCATGGCCACGCTCCGGGGATTCGGCAGCTCCACGGAAGACCTGGTGGACCTGGTCTACACCCACGAGTACACCCACTATGTCCACATCACCACCCGTTCCGGCTCCTATCGCCTCATGACCACCCTGTTCGGCCAGGGATTCGGCCTCCTGAACGCCCTTTCCCCGGGCTGGTGGATCGAGGGGGTGACCACCAATACCGAAACCGTGTTCACTTCGGGCGGGCGGGGCCGCAGCCCGGAGTTCAAGGGCGAAATGCGGTCCTTCACCGCGGACGGGGACCTCTGGGGGCTTTCCGCGGCGGGAACCTTTCCCTACTATCGGCCCCCCGGCGGCCGGTTCTATCTCGCCGGGTATCATCTGGTGGATTTCCTGCACCGCCGTCACGGGCCCGATACGTTCGCCCGCCTGAGCCGCAGCCAGGGACGTCATCCGCTCCTCATGGCCAGCGGTGCGTTCCGCAGGGTGACCGGCGAATCGCCCGGAGCGTTCTACCGCGCCTTCCTGAAGGATTACCGCGCCCGCACGGACAGCATCGAAGCCGCGGTGCGGGAAACCGGTCTGCCCTCGGGAACGGTGCTCCTGGACGAGGATATCGAGGGCTTCGATTCCCACTTCTGGACCCCGGAGGGACGCATCCGCTCTCTCCGCACCGGGTACGGCGAACACAACGCGCTGGTGGAAGCCGACCCCTCTAAGGGGAAGGTTGTCCGGCAGTACCGGACGGGCAACCTCCTGGCCCTGGGACGGGCCCGGCCGCTGCCGGACGGCCGGATCGTATACGGCCAGCCGTTCATGCACCCCCTGGCGGAAACGGACCTGGACACCGCCGACCTAGTGGCGCTGGACCCCGTCACCGGGAAGCGCACCCGGCTCACCCGGGGCGCTCATGCCTACTCCCCGGCGGTTTCCCCTGACGGGCGGACCATCGCCTGCACCGCCCGGAACGGCATGTGGATGGACCTTCTGCTCGTGGACGCTTCCGGCGGAGGGATCCGCCCGCTTTCGTCCCACCCCGGACTCTACTGGGACGCCCCGACCTGGTCGCCGGACGGGAGCGTGGTCGTCGCGGCGTTCAAGGAAGGCGGGCGGAACGGCATCGCCCTGGTCCGGGTCGCCGACGGGAGCATGCGGACCTTTTTCCCGCCGGACGAGCACGGGTACAACGAGCCTTCCTTTTCCCCCGACGGCCGCTGGGTGGTGTTCTGCTCGGACCGAAGCGGCATCTGGAACGTCTATGCCCGCGAACTGGGGACCGGCCGCACCTTCCGGCTCACCGCGGTCCGGTTCGATTCGGAGGAACCGCTGGTTTCGCCCGACGGCGGCGTGCTCTCCTTTCTCTCCCTCACCCGGGGGCTGAAGGAGGTGCGCACCATGCCCTTCCGTCCGGAAGCGGGCGCGGAGGAAGCGTTCGGCCCGGAAGCGCCGTTCGTCCCGGCGGAAACCGTCCTGGCGTCCGTCCCCATTCCGGAAAGCCGGGGCGTGCCCCTGCGAGCCTATGCGCCCTATTTCCATCTGCCCCTGCTGGGAGTGGACGAGGACGGGGCCACCGCGGGCCTCATGCTCACCGGCGGAGACCCGGTGGGATTGAACGTCTACGACGCCACGCTCTATTATGGATTCTCGTCGGGGCGTCCCGGATATGACGTCCGGCTCATCAAC
This sequence comes from Candidatus Latescibacterota bacterium, assembly GCA_041690195.1. GTDB lineage: Bacteria > Latescibacterota > Latescibacteria > Latescibacterales > Latescibacteraceae > JAWLHT01. Next base: position 2,462 of record JAWLHT010000350.1, on the reverse strand, counting down.
CGCTCCTTCTGGCCGGAGATCGGCCTGCGAGCTTATGACACCTCCCTGGAGGGGAACACGGTCGGCGGCGGAAATGACGCCTGGTACCGGGAGCGGGGCGGCGAGGCCTCCCTGGGATTGAACATCATCCACCGCATCTCGCCCTCGGTCATCGCCTCCAGCATCCGGACCGGAACCCGCCTTCGCGTTTTTGACGGTCTGGAGGGAATTACGATATCCCCGGACGCCGACCGCTCCGTGGCGCTTTTCGGAGAGTTCGCCCTGGCCCGGACTCCCGAAGCCCCAACCCGCGACATGGTTCCCGGCTGGGGCCAGTCGTTCCTGCTGGAAGCGGAAGGGAGTCTTGAAGCCCTGGGGAGCGAACTGCCGGGGCACAATCTCGCCACCCGGTTCACCCAGTACATCCCATCACCGCTCCGTCACCACGGTTTCGCGCTCTCCCTGCTCCACCAGAACCGCAGCGGCCGTCTGCGCTACAGCACCGCGGGCTACACTCCACTGGGCTACGACGACGACGATCCCGAGGGAGGGTTCAATCTCGACAACACCCTCGCCGTTTCCCTCGATTACCGGTTCCCCCTCTGGTTTGCCGACCGGGGGCTGGGCATGACCCTGGCCCATCTGCACCTTCTCCACGGATCCCTCTTCGTGGACCATGGGGCGGGCTGGTCCGGAAGTTTCGACACCGAAACCTGGGAGCGCAACGCCCGGACTTCCTTCGGGTTCACCCTCCGGGCGGGAACCACCCTGCTGTATATCGCGCCGGTGGATTTCGGTGTGGCGGTGGGCTACAAGCCCTCGGAAGAAGAGGTGTTCGCCCGGGCGCTTTTCGGCGTCCCCATCGAAACCAGCATTGGGGCGCGCGGTCGCGGCGGCGTTCGGGAGTACCTGCGGGGGTTGCGCTGGAGATAGGGCGGGGGAGTGAGTAGCCGCACGAATATGCGTTAGCGGTGATGAAAATATAACTCACCCCTCGTTCCCCTCTCTCGGTGAGAGAGGGGATGACTTGTTATCGGCTCTCTTGGTGCTTCCTATGGCTCAATTCCCCCTCTCTCTGGAGAGAGGGGGCCAGGGGGCATTATCGTAAACTTAAGGGGTGATACTGGAACGGATGTATCGTATGGGCACTCACGGGGAGCTGAACCCCCTGTCCTCCGGACATCCCCCTTGTTAAGGGGGACAACTGAGAAAACAAGCCCCAGCAGGGCGATGATGACGTTGCTCTTCTATCTCCCTTGACAAGGGAGATGCCGCCGGAGGCGGCAGAGGGTTCAGTGGCGCCAGGAGTACCCATGAGCATCATTTACTCCGCATCCCAGCCTTAAGTTTACGACAATGGGGCCAGGGGGTGAGTTACCGGCCAAAGCCACCACTGATTATCTTGTAGTACTCATGCGTGCCAAGGCGTGAGTTACCGACCATCATCTCCGCTCTTCCCCAAAATCAGGATCAAGGGGGAAAGAGCAACCGGGAGGGTGGGTCAGAGCGCGTACCCGATGCCGATGGTGTAGGCCCGGCGGCTTTTCTGGGGTGCTTCGAACGTATCGCCGGAGAAAGGCGCGTACTGCCGGACCTCTCCCCGGAGCACGAACGCCCCCCGCAGGGGGACTTCGGCGTTCAGCCCGAATTCGAAGGTATTGGAATTGCGGCGGGTATCGCGGCCAATCTCGCCCATAACGTCCGTGCCGCCCACGTATTCGGCGTGGACGAGGTGATGGGAGTATCCGGCAAAGATGCCGATGGGGAGCGGCCAGTTCTCACCGGTCTCCCGGGGACGGAACATGAGCCGGGCGGAGAAAATCTGGCTGCGGAAAGAATAGGTGATGTCGTTCGCTTCGGTGAACGGCCCGGTTACCCCGTCATCCCAGCCGCCCCAGCCCAGCACCCAGTGGAAGTAGGAGGTCAGGAAGGGGCCCCGGACCTGGAGTTCGGGAAAGGCGGTGTAGATGTCCGGCGTCTCCGGATTGTCACGGTAGAAATGCTCGATGGCTCCCACATTCAGGGAAACCTGGGAAAGACCGAGCTCAAGGGCGCCCGCCGCGGAGGCGGAAAGGAAGACAACCAGGGCGAATACGAACGGATATGGGCGCACGTCGGATTTTCCTCCATGTATCGGGTAAAGCAAGCCTCCGGCTCCTGTCACCCGGGATTCCCCGGGCCGGTTGTTCGCGGCCGGCGGCGGTGTAAAAACCCTGCAATATATCGTTCCACAGAGACAGTGTCAAGGGGGGCGCGTGGGCAGGGGAGTAAACATAAGCAGATAGTGGTGAACGGGTGTTTTGAAAACATAACTCACCCCTCGTTCCCCTCTCTATCCTATAGAGGGGATGACTCGTTATCGGCCGTCTCGGTGCTTCCTGTGACTCAATTCCCCCTCTCTCTGGAGAGGCGGGGTCCCCGGCCCTGTGGAACAGGGCTGGGGTGACAGAAGGGGGCCAGGGGGTGAGTTACCGACCAAAGTC
>JAWLHT010000349.1:0-4777 GCA_041690195.1 Candidatus Latescibacterota bacterium | reverse complement strand
GATCAATCTTCACCAGTTCGGCAAGCGGATCCATGAGCCTGCGTCCGATGGAAATCGCGCCCCGGACGGTGACATCCTGGTCGGGGAACTCTTCCCGCGCCGCTTCGGAGGCGGAATAGACGGAAGCCCCGCTCTCGTTCACCATCACCACCGGCTTGTCGGTCACCCCGCGCAGGAACGTCTCGGTTTCCCTCCCCGCGGTACCGTTGCCCACCGCCACGATCTCCACACCGAAATCACGGATGAGCCGTTTTACCGTCTCGACCGCCTCCTGCGCCTTCCGTTCGGATTGCTGAAGATAGATGACATCGTGATGCAGGAGCTTTCCCTGACGGTTGAGGACGCAGATATTGCAGCCGGTGCGGAGGCCGGGGTCCACCGCCAGCACGTTTTTCTCCCCCAGCGGCGGGGCCAGCAGGAGCTGACGGAGGTTTTCCGCGAACACCCGTATGGCCTCGGCGTCGGCGCGTTTCTTTGTTTCCATCCGGATTTCGGTCTCCATGGAGGGCGCGAGCAGCCGTTTGTAGGCGTCACGGACCGCTTCCCCGGTCTGCTCCGACGCAGCGTTGTCTCCTTTCACGAAGAGGGACTCAAGGAGAAGCACGGCGGGTTCCTCCGGCGGCATCACCCGAAGGGAAAGGAATCCCTCGCTCTCACCCCGGCGCATGGCCAGGATGCGGTGCGACGGGGAATCCGAGGCGGGCTCGCTCCAGTCGAACCAGTCGCGGTACTTGGCTCCATCGGCGTCCTTTCCGGGAATAACCCGGGACTGGAACACGGCATGTGCCGCGAAATGGGCGCGCATCTTCTCCCGCGCCTCCTGATTTTCGTTCACCCACTCGGCGATGATGTCCCGGGCCCCGGCCAGGGCGTCCTCCACGGCGGGGACTTCCTTCTCCGGGTCCACGAAGGCCTCCGCCTCGGCCGCGGGATCGATGTCCCCTTGCTCGAAGAGAAGCGCAGCCAGGGGTTCCAGCCCCCGTTCCCGGGCGATGGTGGCGCGGGTGCGCCGCTTGGGACGGAAGGGGAGATAGATGTCCTCCAGGGTGGTCAGGGTTTCCGCCGCCTCGATTTTCTCCCGGAGTTCGTCGGTGAGGAGTTCCCGCTCCTGCAGGGAGGAGAGGATGGCCTCGCGGCGCTTGTCCAGCTCGGCGAGTTGTTCCAGACGGTCGCGGATGGCGGCGATGGCCACCTCGTCCAGGCTCCCGGTGACTTCCTTGCGGTACCGGGCAATGAAGGGCACAGTGCCGCCATCGGCCAGCAGCGCGGCGGTGGCGCTCACCTGGCGGGGCGAAATGGAAAGTTCGGTGGATATGGTGCGTATATGCTGTTCGTTCATGTCGTTTCCCGTAATTGCGGTCATGCGGTGAATGGTTCCGGCAACCGGTACAAGATAACCAAAACGTGACGGTTAATGAAGAAAGAAATGCCCGGAAATCGGTTGAACACGCGGAGTTCGTACCATCACCGTTCCCGGAGGATAAGAGGGGCGCATTCCCGTTGGATTTCCCCGTGCGCGGAAGCCGCTCACGTGTTATGTTTCATAACACTGACGCCGTGTGCAGAAAAACGTTCCGGCCGGACGTATTTCCCGGAACCCGCAAAGCAGAGCGGGCGTGTACCGGGAGAGTGCCGAAGGCCGGCCCTTGCCGTATCACCACTCTTTTTACGAAGTTGTTATGGACCTCTCCGTCATCATACCCGCCCATGGCCGGGAAGACCTCCTGACGCGGTGTCTGCGCTCCCTCGACCGTACCCTTCAGGGGAATTTCGATTATGAGGTCTGTGTCGTGGACGATGGCAGCGGGATGGTTGAGGACCAGGTACGCGCGGACGCCTCCGTGGAATACCCCCTCCGCTGGCTCGCGTTCCCTGAACGCCGGGGACGGAGCGCAGCCCGGAACGAGGGAGTTCGAATCGCATCGGGAGAGATCGTGGTGTTCCTCGATTCGGATATGGAAGCCCGGGAGGGATTCCTCCGGGCGCACATGGAAGCACACCGGGCCAAACCGCGTACCGCCGTGATCGGACGAATTCTCTGGCCCGGAGGCAGCGGTTTCCTCCGCTATATCGGCTCCCGGGGCGTGGTCAAGCTCGCGCCCGGTGCAACTGTGCCTCCATGGTACTTCGTGACCGGAAACGCCTCGGTACGGCGAACCGACCTGCCGGGAGAACAGCCCTTTGACGAAAGCATTCCCGGCTGGGGCGGCGAGGACCTTGGACTGGGCATGGAACTGGCCCGGGCCGGCGTCCGGTTCGCCCACGCTCCCGGCGCGGTGTCGTACCACCATTTTACCGGAGACCTGGACGGGCATATGAAACGCACTTTCGGGTACGGCCGCGGGTCGGTCCCGGTTCTGGCCGGACGGTATCCCGAACTGCGGAATGTGCTCCGGCTGGGGCTGCTTGACTCCGCGGCATGGCGGTTCCTGGTCTCCGACGCGGTGTTCCGGCCGCTGTACGCGATGGCGCGGACGCTCGATGCGCTCCCGCTCCCGGCGTCGCTGTATAACTATCTCACCTTCGCCGCCTATGCACGGGGATATCTGGCCAGAGAACAGAGCCCCGGCGCGCCGGAGCAGGCGAAAAAGAAAGATTGAAAGCTCTTCCGGGCAGTACGACGAACATTAGTAAAAGCGAACATTCGACGCTTCCGCTCCGGACGCTCCCGTTTCGGGAGCAGAAGCCGCAACCCTCGGGAAACATGCCATGAAGAAGTACCTCATCCTGCTCATCCTCGCCGCGCTGACCGTGTCCTGCGCCGAAAAACCCCGGTCCGCGCTCATGACAGGACGGCCCCGGGTATCAGACGCCGTGCGGCTTGTCTTCCAGAGTTCCATCGAAAAGCAGGAGCGGCTTTCTCCCCGGGGAATATCCTACGGTCCAGATGGTTCCCTCTATATCTGCGATCAGGAAAGCCGGAGCGTCATGCGGCTGAAACAGGGCGATGAATCGGTTTCGCGGTTCGCCGGGTTCGAGTCGCGCGCGGAAGGCAGATTCGATCCCGTGGATGTCAGCGCCTCCGGGGGAGTTGACGTGTTCGTGCTTGACGGCGCCAGTTCGAGAGTATTCCTTCTGGACCGGGAATTGCGACGTGCGACTCTCGTCTATGAGGGCGCTCCCGGGGAACAAGACCGCTTTGGCCTTTTCCGTGGTCTCGCGCATGACCGCGAAACCGGAGATTTCTTCCTCACCGACCGGGCCAACGGCGCGGTCATGCGGCTGGACCTTGTCTCCGGGATCGCCCGAGCCATCGGGGGATTCGGCTCCGAGCGCCGGAGCCTCCGCGTTCCTTCGGGCATCGACGTGGACGGCAACGGGACACTGTTCGTGGCGGACCCCGGGAGTGGCGCGGTGGCCATGATTCCCCGCTCCGGAGGCGAACCCCGGTTCCTCGGAACCGGGGTTCTGGAAGCGCCGGAAGATGTTGCCGTACTTCCCAAAGGAAGGATCGCGGTGGCCGACCGTCGCGGAGTGCTTATTCTCGATCGGGAAGGGATTCCCGAAGGTTTGGCGGGATACGGAACCGATCGTGAGATGCAGCCTCGCTCCGTGACATTCCATGCGGGGCTCCTTTCGGTCGCCGACGCCCGGAGCGGCTCCATTCTCACCTACCGGCTGGAACAGCCGTGACCATCGGAGAAGTTTCCCCTGCATCAAGCCACCAAGAGGTTACATGCGTACCGTCCGCCTCCTGATCATCCTGATGGTTCTTGCCATCGCCCCCCCATACGCCGCAACGGGAGATGATAATCCCGGCGGGCCATCCATAACCCTTCCCGGGCCGGACCAGATGCAGATTCTCACCACCGGGGACGGTTCCAGCCTGATCGGGCGTGTAGTCCGCCTCGATGAACATGAACTCGTCTTCCAGACCGGCGCCGGGACGATGACCATCCGTCGGGACATGGTGCGGAGCATCCGGACCGTTCCGGCAAACGCCATCCGAAACGGAAAGTACTGGTTCCCCGACCCGAACCATACCCGTCTGCTGTTCGCACCGACCGGCCGCATGCTGGAAAAGGGCCGTGGGTACTTTGCCGATTACTACGTGTTTTTCCCGGCGGTCAACTACGGTGTAACGGAGCGGATTTCCCTTGGCGGAGGCATGTCCCTCTTCCCCACCGGCAGCCTGGATAAACAGATATACTATTTTACCCCGAAAGTCGGACTCCATCAGTCGGAGCGGCTCAATTTTGCTTCCGGGGCACTGATCATCCGCATTCCGGAGATTGACAACGACGGGGACTCCCCACTGGTAAGCGTTCTGTACGGCACGGGAACCTGGGGCGGACCGGAGCGCAGCCTCACCCTGGGACTGGGATACGGCATGGTGGACTCGGAGTTCGCGGACCGGCCGCTTGTCGTCCTCGGTGGAGAGTATCGCCTGACCCGCCGCACGGCGTTCGTCAGCGAGAACTGGATAATGCCCGGCGTGGAGAGCGCGCTCATCTCTTACGGGCTCCGGCTGTTCACCGAAACGCTCAGCGCGGATCTCGCCCTCCTCAACACCCTCGGGGCGGATGCCCTGTTTCCGGGCGTTCCGTACATCGATTTCGTGTGGAATTTCTGAGATACCATGCGGCCGGAGAGAAATACCGCGGAACCGGCAGACCGCACGCAGTTTACGGTTATCCTGCCCCGGATTGAAAACTCGCCGCACTAATTCCTGATTAAACTGAAGTTTGAGGGCAAAAATGAAGTAAAGATAAATGGTGGAAGGGTTTAGCCTGTAACCAAACTAAACAATGTGTCCATGTAAATTGCATTATAATGT
>JAWLHT010000348.1:0-4805 GCA_041690195.1 Candidatus Latescibacterota bacterium | reverse complement strand
CTCTATAGGATAGAGAGGGGACCGAGGGGTGAGTTACTCTTTTCAAAACACCCGTTCATCAAAAATCGTGTATGTTTACGACTATGCCCCTCGTTCTCCTATCTCCAGAGAAGTCGCCCCGCGCATACGTTTTCCGTATATCCCGGTCTGCCGGGATTTTTTTCCGAACCCCGGCCTCTGTTGCGCGTTTGATACAGGGCGGGTGAATTGTGTTGCGCTTTGCCGCACATATAGTGTTATATTGCTATTTCTTGAAAGCTTTTGGATAATACATCGCCGGGGGTTGGTTTATGTGCGGAATTTTCGGATACATCGGAGCGGGAGTATCGCCGGGTATTCTGGTTGAAGGAATTCGTCATCTGGAATATCGAGGCTATGATTCATGGGGGGTGGCGGCGGGTTGCGCCGGGACGTTGCGGGTGCACAAGGCGGAGGGACGTATCACCGGAGAGCTTCCGCCCGAGTTTTCCGAAACGGCGTTTGACTGTGGAATCGCCCATACCCGCTGGGCCACCCACGGCGCTCCCACCGCGTCCAACGCCCATCCCCACGTCGACTGCACCGGGACGTTCGCCCTGGTCCACAACGGCATTATCGAGAATCACAAGGCGCTCCGGCAGAAGCTTCTCCGGTTCGGGCACCGGTTCCACAGCGAGACCGACACCGAAACGGCGGTGCACCTTGTCGAACAGTTCGTTCATGACGGTCTCGATCTGCGCACCGCTTTCCTGGAAGCGCTCAAGAGCCTGGAGGGGACATACGGCATCGCGATGATCTCCCGTGAGGCTCCCGGGGAAATTTTGCTCGGCCGGCGGGGGAGCCCGCTGGTCATCGGTCGCGGTGATGGCTTCAACGTGGTGGCGAGCGACCCCTCGGCCATCATCCATCACACCCGCTCTGTGGTGTATCTGGACGACAACGAGTGCGCGGTGATCCGCGCCGACGGCTTCGAAACCTTCCGTCTGGACGAGACCCCAACGATAAAGGAAGTGGAACAGCTCGCCTTTGACCTGAAGGCGGTGGAACTCGGCGGGTATCGTCATTTCATGGAAAAAGAAATCCACGAGCAGCCCCAGACCATCCAGGACGCCATGCGCGGGCGCATCCGTCAGCACGAGGGCTCCATCCAGCTCGGCGGAATTGATGAGGCCCTGCTACTCAAGTCGAAGCGGGTCAAAATTATCGCCTGCGGGACCAGCTGGCATGCCGGACTCATCGGGAAATACCTTTTTGAAGGCATAGCCGGGCTTCCCACCGAGGTTGGCTATGCCGCCGAATTCCGCTATGCCAATCCCGCCATCGAGCCGGGAACGCTGGTTGTCGCCATCAGCCAGTCCGGGGAAACCGCCGATACCCTGGCCGGAATTCGGGAGGCCAAGCGGCTGGGAGCGCCGGTCATGGGGATTGTAAACGTGGTCGGGAGCAGCATCGCCCGTGAATGCGGACGGGGCGTTTTCCTCCACGCCGGCCCGGAGATCGGTGTGGCTTCCACCAAAGCGTTCACCGCCCAGGTGGTGGTGCTGGCGCTGCTCGCGCTCCAGGCCAGCCGTTTGCGGGGAATGAGCCTCCGGGACGGCCTCCTGTTTCTCGACGCCCTCAAGCGGCTGAGTGACCAGGCGGCAGTTGCGCTCGCCCTGGATGGCCATATCCGGGACATTGCGAACAAGTACAAGGACTCCAGCCACTTCCTCTATGTCGGCCGCCTCTACGAGTATCCCCTTGCGCTGGAAGGCGCGCTCAAGCTGAAAGAAATCTCCTATATTCACGCCGAGGGTATTCCCGCCGCCGAACTGAAGCATGGCCCCATTGCCCTGGTGGACCGTACCATGCCGGTGGTCGTGCTCGCCGCCCAGAGCCGTATCCTGGACAAGATGATTTCCAATGTGGAAGAGATACGCGCCCGGGGTGGACGGATCATCGCGGTGGTCCGGGAGGATTCGGATGGTATCGCCGAGCTGGCGGAAGACCTCATCACCATTCCGGCGACAATAGACCCGCTCGTGCCGGTGCTTGGGGCCATTCCCATGCAGCTCCTGGCCTACCATATGGCGGTGGCCCGCGGCACCGACGTGGACAAGCCCCGGAACCTGGCCAAGAGCGTTACGGTGGAGTGATGAAAGAAAGTGCCAAAGTGCCAAAGTGCCTGAGTGCCAAAGTGAAAGACAAAAACGAAAAGAAGGGGCAAAGGGGGACAGAAGGGTACCTGTCTGAATTGGGATGCGCGTAATGAATATGATAAAAGATGATGAAAGGAAGAACGGGGTATGTGATTCTTTCATCAGTTGTTTATCCTGTCTTTTTCCCCCGCATCCCAATTCAGACAATCATTTACGTCTTTTCCCTTCTTTTCCCCTTATCGCTTTCTTTTCGCGTCTTTGCGCCTTTGCGTGAAATCAATCTTTTCTCTTCTTTCCTCAGCGTCTCTGCGAGAAACGTTTTGCCTTTTCCCGGAGGTCTCATGCGAATCGTCCTGTTTGAGGATAACCAGTGCGACAACCTGCGGCCCATCGGCCTCTTCCGCCCGCTCTGCGAAGTATATGCCGGGTCTCTCACCCTGATGGACGTGGTGCGGAAGATTGATCCGTCCGCGTTCTGTCTGCGGCGGGAACATTTTTTCGTGAACGGCGGTTCGCCCGATATTGTGCCGGAGGGTGAGGGCCCCACTCTTTTCCTCAATGCCTCCGTCGAACCGGATGTCCGGTACAGGGAAAAAATCGCCGACCTGCTCCGGGCGGGAGATCCGTTCCTCACCACGAGCGGCAACCGGGTTTCGGCGGCGCTTGTCCCCCCGGGAAAATCTCTCGGTGCGGATATTTCCTGGGGCAACGTCTCCGCCCGTCTCCTGGAACTGGGGTTGCCCCTCGAGGACGAGTTCTTCCGGACCATCGACTGGCCTCACATGGCGGTGGACGCCCATCTGCGGCTGTTCCGGACCAATCTCGAATATATCATTTCCACGGGGAAATACACGGAGAGGGGACCGAACGTGTTCCTCGGTGAAAACGTGAATCTCGCTTCCACGGCGGCGTTCGACACCGAGCGCGGACCGGTGGTGATCGACGACGGTGTAAAGGTGATGCACTTCACCTATCTGGAAGGACCGCTGCACATTGGCGCGGGGACAAAGGTCATTGAGCACTCCTCCCTGAAGGACCTTACCTCGGTTGGCGCGGGCTGCAAGATCGGCGGCGAGGTCGAGGCATCCCAGGTCGAGCCCCATTCCAACAAGCAGCACCACGGCTTCCTCGGACATTCCTGGGTGGGCCGCTGGGTGAACCTCGGCGCGGGAACCTCCACGAGCGACCTGAAGAACACCTATGGCAAGGTACGGGTCTATTACCGCGGCGCGCGGGTGGAGACCGGCATGCAGTTTCTCGGCTCAATCGTCGGAGACTTCGTCAAGTCGGCGGTCAACACCTCACTGTTCACCGGCAAGATTGTCGGAACGTGCAGTATGCTCTACGGTACGGTGACCACCAATGTCCCCTGTTTCACCAACTACGCCCGCAGCTTCGGGCAGGTTACCGAGAACAGCCTGGAGCAGGTCATCACCACCCAGCAGAGAATGTTTGCCCGACGGAATGTGGAGCAGACCCCGTACGACATCGAGCTCATGCGACGGGTCTACGATCTCACCCGGGACGAGCGGGTCATGAGCGAGGAACCGATCAACTTCTGATACGCAAGGTGAATCAATACGGGGAAGAAAGCCGGTGCTGCCTGTCTGAATGGGGATGCGCGGGATAAAAAGCAGGATAAATACGGGAAAAAAAAGCCCACATTCGCGCCATCTTTGTCTTTCATCATCTTGTATCACACGTATCCTGTGCATCCCGCGCATCCCCATTCAGACAGGTTTTTTTGCCATCCTGTTCGCAATTTTGCATGAGGACGTGCTGAAGAGCACAAGAAGGCATGTTTTCGGCGTGTATGCCGATTTCGCGGGGAAAGAAAAGAAAACAGGGTGACGACGGTGGGGCACACCGTCGTCACCCTGTTTGCGTTTGCGGGACGTCGAAGCGGTGCAAGGTTATTGATCGTTCACCGGGAGAGTTCTTCTTGCTTTCACGATGTATCCCGTCCCCCAGAGTGTCATGTCGCGCGCCGAGAAACGCTCGAGTCCCTTTCGGACGGGGATGGTGAGGAATCCCAGAAGGGTGTCGAACGGGTAGGGGAGGATGCTGAAAGCGAAGTAGCGATGCGCCAGCTTGGCAAACCCGTGTTCGCGAAGGAATTGGTCGAATTTTCCGGGGGCGTGGGTCCGGGGCTGGAACGGGAAGCTGTTGAGCGGCCCTTTTTTCAGGATATCCCGTTTGAGCGTGTTCAGAATCCGGAACATGACCCCGCTCCCCTTGAGCGGTTCGAGCAGGGGAAGCGTCAGACGGCGAATGGCGTACCGGTTGGTCACATTGAGAACGAGAATGCCGCCCGGTTTGAGCACCCGGTTGATTTCGGCAGCCCACCGGTTGTCTTCCGTCAGGTACTCCACCACTCCCGCTGCCGTGACCAGATCGAAAGAGGCATCGGGGAACGGAAGGCGCTCGATGTCCCCGACCATGAACGTGACCGGAGCGTCAGGAGCGGTTTTCTGCTGTTTTTCACGGCAGATGCGGATCATTCGGGCGGAAATATCCATTCCCACGGTGCAGAAGGAGCGCTTGCTCAGGTCGAAAACCAATTCCCCCGGTCCGCAGCCCACATCGAGTGCGGCTGCTTCCGGCCCGAACGCTTCTTCGTCGATCATCCGGAGGAAGTAAGACTGACGATACCGCAGGGGAGGGTACGGGTCCGCCTGACGATAGAAC
>JAWLHT010000347.1:0-4894 GCA_041690195.1 Candidatus Latescibacterota bacterium | reverse complement strand
CTGATTATATTTAGTACTCATGCGTGCCAGTGGGTTTTCCTTCTGTTTACGACAATGCCCCTGGCCCCGTCCCCATCACCCGGCTTTTTTCAGCGCGCTCCCCTGGATGGCGTTGAACAGCAGTCGGAAGGTCCCCCAGGACTGAGCGCGGTACTGTACCCGGAAACCTAGGAGCACGATCTTGCCGCGACCAAGGGAAACTTCCGCCACAGCGGGCTTGCCGGCGATGTGTTCCTCTCCCCGGATCCAGCCGCTCTCCAGCACACCGGTATCGGCGTACCGCGCCGTCACGACGGGAGTTGCGGATTCAGCCATCCGGTCCTTTTCCTTTTTCGCGGTGGAGTCCGGCCCCACATCGAAAGCCAGCGAACGGGCGAAATACCCCGACACTTCTTCCGGCAGTCCGAAGGAGAGCGGGCTATCCCCGTTCAACCGGACCCGCAGGATGGAACCCGGGCAGTAGAACTCCTCTGTTTTCTTTCCGGCCAGCGCGTTTTTCACCGGGATGGCGAACTCTCCGATGGGGAGCGTGCAGGCCTGGTCGATGCAGACCAGCGTTCCCCCCTCGCGGACAAACCGCTGCAGTTCCACGACCCCTTCCGCGCCGATGCCGCCCGTGTACAGGGGTTCGGTGGATTCCGGCGCCCGGCCTTCGATCATGGCGTTCGCCCCATGGGAGGGCAGGATGATGCAGTCGAAGCGGTTCCGGAGATTCCCGGCCCGGAGTTCGGCGTTGCGGAGGACCGTATACGGGAATTCAAAGTCATCGAGCACGAGACGGGTCCATCCGGCGTCCGCGTTGGCGCTCCAGGATTCATAGAGGGCGATTCGCGGCGCCTGCGCGACCCGGAGAGAAGCGGCTGCCTTCTGGTCGGGATTACCGGCGCGCGCCACGGAACAGGAAAGCCCGTCGAAGAGCCGGGGCAGTTCCCGCGCCGCTTTCCCGCCCGGGATGAAGAAGGAGCCCGCCGGAACCTTCCGCCCTGCTCCGTCCCTCCACTCCGTCGCGGCGGCGACAACCCGGAAGGGAACGCCCGCCCGGTGCAGACGGTTGGCCAGCCGGAAGTCATCATTGGCCCCGGCGCGGACCACGAAGTTGCCGCCCGAACCGGAGACTGCCGTTTGGGAACGGGGAATCGAATCCAGCGGGGCGGAACGGCAGTCGAACGATGATGAAACCGCCACCCGCCGCACGCCCATCTGCAGGGGAAGAGTCCACCCGGCGATGTCATAGGGGGGCTCCGGGGGACCGCCTGGATAGCGCAGCCGCTCGGGATACTTCTGCACCTCCATCATGTCGTTCAGATGGGCGCGGTAGGGCTGGGCGCAGTAGAGAATGAACGTTCCCGCCGGATAGGAGACACCGTCGGCGGTGAACTCATCCTCCGAGCGGTGCACCTCGACCCCGGTGGCATGGAGCGCCTCCAGCATGCGGGCCACCGCGCCCGGGTCACGCTGGTCCGGGGGTACGAGCCAGGCGAAGGGCGGTTCGGTCCGGCCCCGCTCCACCGCTGTCCGGGCCAGAGATACGGTATTGGAAAGGAAGTCCTCACGATACCGCGCGGCAAGAGTGAAGAGGCTCATGCAGGATATCTTTTCGTACTCCACGATATCCCGGAGCCGCCACCATCCGCCGGGCCAGGGGTCGGGGAAATTGGCGGTCATGGTGTACTCGGCGAGTCCCCGGATGCCGCCCCGCAGGTCTTTCCGCTCCTGGAAAATGGGAGTGGCCAGACGGACGCTCGCCGCCTCGGTGAGCAGCCCGACCATGTTGTGACGATACACCGTGCTCCGGAATCCGCCATGCCACCAGTTGTCGTACATGGCGCCGTAGATCACCCCCCGCTTGCCCGCGGCGGTGAGGTTCGCGGCCATATGCCCCCCGGCCAGGAGCAGGAGATGGTCGGTCATGGGCGGAATATTGGGGTCGCGCGGGTCGAAGAAGGGCGGTACGAAATAGCGCGGTCCGGCGGAGCCCATCTGGTGGATGTCATAAATGATCTGCGGGAACCACTCTTCATAGAGTACCCTGGTCAACAGGCGGGTTTCCTGCAGGTTCAGCATGAACCAGTCCCGGTTGTTGTCGTGTCCGGCATACTTGTGGTACAACCAGGGCATGTCCCCGCCTTCCCAGGGCTTTCCGAGGGAGCGGGCATACCAGTCCGTGACCATGACATGGCCGTCCGGGTTGGCCGAGGGGACCAGGAGTACAATGGTATGGTCGAGGATTTCCCGGATCTCCGGGGTGTCTCCTGAGGCCAGGTCATAGAGAAGTTCCGGGGCCATCTGGGTTGCGGCGATTTCGGTGGAGTGAAGGCTGCAGTTGACCAGCGTAACCGTCTTGCCTCCGGCGATCAAGTTCCGCTCCTCCTCCGGCCCGGACATGCGCCGGGGATCGGCCAGACGGCGCTGGATGTCACGGTGACGGGGCAGATTCGCCATGGTTTCCGGGGCGGAGATTTCCGCCAGGATGAGCGGACGGCCTTCCGTGGTTTTACCCAGTTCACGGACTTTCACCCGGTCGGAGCGGTCGTCCACATGGCGGAAATACTCCACGATACGGTCCCAGGAGGCGAGACGGTAGTCCGCGCCCATCCGGTGCCCGAAGAACGCTTCGGGGGTTTGGATGTCCTGGGAGCGGACAGTTGACGGAGAAAGCAGGAGGACTGCCGCGCAGGCCAGGAAAGCCGCGCGGAGGGTGATTCGCTTCGGCATGGGAATTCCCCGATATCATGCGTGATCGTATCAACAGGTTTGATGTCTCATGATAGCCGACAGAGGCGGGCGAAGCAAGGGGGAAATGGAGATGGGCGCGGCTTCTACCGGATTGGGTTTTTCTCCAGATCCCGGAGTATGTCGCGGGCTTTTGACGTCTTCCCGGTATCCGGGTAGCGTTCCATCAACTCCTTCAGAGCCGCCCCGGCCGCGCCGTATTTCCCGGTCTCGTACCGGTGCATTCCGATGCCGAACAGCGCGGACGCGGCAGCAGAAGCTGGTTGTGTTTTGCTAAATATATAGTTATAATTATACATAACCATAGACGGACATATTTAAAGCCCGTGACGCCGATATTTATGCATTTCTTTCCAGGAGGCCCTACATGCACAAGCGATATGCAGATTCTTTCGGCAGGCTCGCCCTCATCCTTGTCTTTACCATGCTGTCCGCCTGCTCCGGGTACAACCAGGTCCAAGCCCAGACCTCAGTTGTCGCCCAGAGCAATCAGATTCTGGCCGAGGTGGCGGAACGGAGCGTTCAGAGCGTGGTCAACGTTTCCACGGTCATGCGGGTGGAATCCCCCGGACGCGGCGGCTATCCTTTTCCGCAGGGTCCCATGCCAAGCCCCCGTCAGCAGCAGGGACTCGGCTCCGGGGTGATCGTGAGCAATGACGGTATCGTTCTGACCAATAACCATGTCGTGGCCAATGCCTCCAGGATCAGGGTAACCGCAATGGGGGGGAGGGAATACGATGTGGAAGTGGTGGGCACCGATCCCTTGAGCGATGTGGCCGTCCTCCGTCTCAAAGGAGATATTTCCGGCCTTCGCCCCATGCCCTTCGGGAGTTCCGAGAACCTCCGGCTGGGAGAGATGGTGCTGGCGGTGGGAAATCCGCTCGGCCTTGAGCATACGGTGACCATGGGAATCGTCTCGGCCAAGGGTCGGGCGAATGTGGGAATCGTGGACTACGAGGATTTCATCCAGACCGACGCCGCCATCAACCCGGGCAACTCCGGCGGGGCGCTGGTAAACATGAACGGCGAACTGGTGGGCATCAACACCGCCATCGCCAGCCAGAGCGGGGGAAACCAGGGCATCGGATTCGCCATCCCCTCCGACATGGCGCGTATCATAATGAACAGCATCCAGAAGACCGGACGGTTCGAGCGGGGCTATCTGGGAATCAACATCCAGACGCTCACCCCCGAGCTGGCGGAGTCTCTCAATCTCCAGGCTGCCGAAGGGGTGGTGGTCGCCGGAGTGCAGGACGACAGCCCGGCGGCGCAAGCCGGCATCCAGCGATACGACGTGATCACCGCGGTCAACGGTCAGCGGGTGACTTCAGCGGCGGAACTCCGTAACATGATCTCCCTCCAGGGGCCCCGCAAGGAAGTTTCGTTGACCCTGCGGCGCGACGGGTCCGAGCGGACAGTACAGGTGACCCTCGGGGAACTCCCGACCCAGGAACGTTCCGCCGAACGCTCTCCCCGGCAGGGCGAAGATCCGGAGACCACCGGAATCGGACTCGCCGTCCGCGAACTCAATACCGAAACCCGCCAGGAATTCAATATACCCGGCAGCGTCCGGAGCGGCGTGGTTGTGGCGGCGGTCCAACCGGGCAGCCGTGCGGCGGCGGTCGGATTTCGCCCGGGCGATGTCATCCTCGAGGTGAATCGTCAGCCGGTAAACTCCGTGAGTCAGTTGCGCAGCCGTATCAGACAGTCCAAAGGGAACGTATCCATGCTCGTTTGGCGCGACGGCTCAACATTCCTCGTCCTGGTGGAACAGTCCTGACCAGAAAGCAGCTTGCTGGCGCACCGCAAAACAGCCCCACCATTTCGGGCATCGTATCACCACAGGCCGGGGGAAGAAAGCAGTTGATGGCTTGACCATGTTCGGACCGCAAGACAGTCGATTACACCTCTCCCTTTCCCGTTGACAGGCAATGCTGGGTAGCCCGATGCTTTCCCCTTATCCCCACGCATGTATGAAAAATCCTCCATGATGGAGGATTTTTCAAGTCAAGTCCGGAATTTTCTGTAAATTTCGATCTCTGGTGAGAGGTGCTTGTCTTTCATATTTCCGAATTCAGTGATCTGGTACGCTCTCCCGGTGTCTATGCATTTCGCTTTTTGTCTATCCGTGTTTTTCCTGCTTTTTCACTCTACCCGTGGT
>JAWLHT010000346.1:0-4923 GCA_041690195.1 Candidatus Latescibacterota bacterium | reverse complement strand
CAAGTGAATCATCCGATACTGCCGGATGACCCTTGACCGGACTCCATTCCTGCCTCATTGGTAACATACAAGGGGAACGAGGGGTGAGTTACTCTTTTCCGGCCTGAACCACAAGACACCCGTTCACTACAAATCGCTTATCTTTACGACAATGCCCCGCTGCCCCCTCTCCAGCGGAAATGAGCGGGCGAGGGGGCATTGAATGGATTTTTTAGAGAGCGCCGCTATCACTTCGGGCTTATGGGAAGAACCCATGGCCGGAGCGGCGATACGGCGGCATCATCTTAACGGCTTTCTCATTCTCTTTGCGCCTCTTCGCCTCCGTGCCCGCGTCTTCTTCTTTTCACTCTGAACCTTTGGCACTCTGGCACTCTGGCACTTTCTTATCAGGCACTTTCCCCATGAACGACAAGCGGCAGATATTCGGCTGGGCAATGTATGACTGGGCTAATTCGGCCTATGTCACCACGGTGACCGTGGCGGTGCTTCCCATTTTCTTCGCCGGAACCGTCGTCCCCAAGGACGGGGCGCTTATCGCCGGTATCCGGTTCAGCGCGGATGCCCTCTGGGCGTTTCTCATCAGTTTTTCCACCTTCACCATATTCGTTTCCGCACCCGTGCTGGGGGCCATCGCCGATTTTTCCGCCTCCAGGAAAAAGTTCCTCATGGCCTTCTGCTGGACCGGAAGCCTTTTTGCCACATTGCTCTTCTTCTGTGGCGAAGGCGATGTCTGGCGGACCATGCTCTTCTTTTTGGTGGCGCAGGTGTGTTTCGTGGGAGGGAATGTATTCTATGATTCTTTCCTGCCGCATATTGCCTCCGAGGACCGCATGGACCGGGTGTCCGGAAAGGGGTACTCCTTCGGATATGTAGGCGGCGGCATTCAGTTCGCCCTCTCTCTGGCCCTGATCTCGTTCCATGACCGGCTTGGCATTGACCGCGCCCTCGCGGCGCGAATTGCCATGGCCGCGGCGGGTCTGTGGTGGGCGGGGTTTTCCCTGTTTACTTTTACCCGTTTGAAAGAAGCCGCTTCCACCGAATCTTTGCCCCCGGAGTATCGCGGGCTTCCCCGGCCGTTGGCCTATGTCCGGCTCGGAATCGCCCGGACGGCCGCCACGGCGCTCAAGGTGCGGCAGTTTAAACACCTCCTCCTCTTTCTTGTATCCTTCATGGTGTATGACGATGGCATCCAGACAGTCATCACCATGGCCACCATGTATGGGGCTTCGGAACTGGGGCTGGACGCCTCGGTGCTCATGCTCACTCTGCTCGTCATTCAGTTCGTCGCGGCTTTCGGCGCCTGGATTTTCGGCAGGCTCGGAGAACGGATTGGGAGCAGAGCCGCGCTTATGCTCACGCTTGTTCTCTGGGCCGGAGTGGTGGTGTACGCCTATTTCCTCACTACAGCCTCCGAGTATCTTGTCCTCGGGATCGTGGTCGGGTTGTGCATGGGCGGATCCCAGTCCCTCAGCCGGTCCCTCTACGGCTCCATGATTCCGGCGCGGGCTTCGGCGGAGTTCTACGGCTTCTATTCGGTGTTCAGCAAGTTTTCCGCCATCTGGGGGCCGCTCGTTTTCGGCGTCATCCGCCTGACAACCGGTTCTTCCCGCCTTTCCATCCTTGCCCTCATCGGCTTCTTCATCCTGGGCATCGTACTGCTCGCCCTGGTGAACGTGGAAAAAGCCCGTGAGGCGCGCGGATCGGCCCTTTTTACGGGAGAAGATGTTTCCCCCGGAGCGGTTTCGGGTCCGGCGTCCTTCTGACTGACTCAGGACCGTCCGAGCCCGGCCGGTTCGAGCCGGCGCAAAGTTGCGCGGAATCTTCCTCGCCAGTCAACCGAAAAAAAAAGGCCCGGGAGGATTTGTCCTTCCGGGCCGCATGCGTTCGCGGGTGTTTTTCCGACGGGTTACCAGTTCTTGTACCCCGGAGCGGCATTGGGCTGCTGGAGACCGTCCACGGGAATATGACGGCCGTTGATCCAGCCCGCCCGGGGTGAAGCCACGAACACCACCACGTCCGCGATTTCCTCCGGGGAACCAAGCCGTCCCATGGGGAAGCCGTTCCGGACATAGGTTTCGAAATCCTCGGGATGTTGCTGCCGCCATTTCTCCCAGACACCGTCGGGGCTGATCATGGAGCCGGGCGAGATGGTGTTGACCCGGATACGATCGTGGGAGAGCTCCAGGGCGAGCGGCTCGGCCAGGAAGATGAGCGCCGCCTTGGAGGAACTGTACTGGCTTCCCTTGGCGAGCTGGGGGAGCCAGCCGGAGACCGAGGCGATGTTCACGATGGAACCGCCGCCGCGCTTGCGCATCTCGGGGGCGACCAGTTTGACCATGCGAATGGCCTGGAAGACGATGGAGTCGTAAGTCTTGAACCACTGTTCTTCGGTGGCTTCGAAAAGACTGTCGCCGAACCGCTTGCCGACGTTGTTGATCAGGATGTCGATGCCGCCGAACCGCCTGACCGTCTCCTCCACGACGGAGGCCGCTTCCTCCGCCACGCAGACATTTGCCTTGAGCGCTGCCGCTTGCACGCCGTACGCCCGCAGCTCATCCTCGACCCTGCGGAGCGTTTCCTCCGGGTCAATGGAGCACACGCAGACATGGGCGCCCTCGCGGGCGAAAGCCCGGGCGGTTCGCAAACCCAGGCCGTTGGTTCCTCCGGTGATCAGCACTACCTTGTCTTTCAGGTACAAATCCATGCAGTCCTCCCCTCGTGTCGTCACGGAACGCCTCATCAGTGCTGGGGAAAGATACTGTTTTCAGGGACGCGGGGCAACAACCCTGTCGGCGGGAGCCGGATATCAGCCGGCAGGAAAACTCCGGGAGGAGTTACACGCGCATGGACTCCTCCTCGTGACGGCGGATCGCCTCTTCAATACTCCGGCGGGTCTCCTCCGAGAAGTTGGACCGCTTTGCCCGCAGTACGGCCCGTAGTTCGGCCGCCTGGATTTCATTCAGGGAGTCCAGGTCGTAAGCATCCTCCGAATAGAGCGGCTCGTCATACTCCGGGGTTGCTTTCATTTTTTCATATTTGTCCCTGGCGTCTCGACGGTGTTCCGTATAGAAGGTTTCTCTGGCGTTGGAGACGACGTAAATGGTGACGGTATGCATGGTAAACTCCCGGAAAAGGGTTGATTTATACTGAAGTTGGAACAAGTAGGGAAAACAGGCGGTTGGGGAAAAATCTGTCTGCATGGGGATGCATGTGACCACCCCAACCGAATCGTACCGACTCGCTTGGGGAACTCCGGAACGGCCTGATGAAATACTGATAAGAGCCCGGTGCACGATGTCGTATGTATTTCATCATCTTGTATCATACTATTCACACGCATCATAATTCAGACAGGCATCACCGGCTTTCTCCACGGATTGATTCAACTTCAGTATTACAGGAAGAAAGGGGGCATCTGTTGTGGGGCATTGTTAATATTAAAATATACAATAATACGATTGCGCTGCGGTTAAAAAAAACTCATGGGTGTCATGACCGGGCCGGGCTTCTGTTTATCCACCCGAACCCAAGCAGCATGCGAAGAAGAAAGCGCTTGTCTTGAAAGGGAAAACGAGTTAGGTTACGGGAGCTTTCCCATGACATGAATGGAATTTTTCCCGGAATCGACTGGATACCGGGCGTCCGAGGGGCGCATGGGCGCGGTTTGGCCGCGCCGGCATCACCCTGCTGCATCGGGCCCGGAGAAAGGGAAGCGCGGCATGCAATTCGGAAGTCTGACGGGGAGAACGCGGCGGGTGGTATATTTGTCCATCCTTTTCGCCGCGACCGGGATCATTTCCGTGGCGCTCACCGGGGTCACTCTTTCCCGGAGCGGGCGTGAGGGAGCCATCGCGTTCGCTTCCGCGACCACCCGGTCCATCGCGGCCGACCTGGACCGGCTTGTTTCGGAGCATGAGTATATGGCGGTCACGCTCGCCAGTGTACTCAGCTCAGATCCGACCAGGAACCGGGAAAACGTCATCAAAATCCTCACCGATCTTTATTCCCAAAGTTCATGGATAGTAGCAACCTACGCCGGGTATGAGCCGAACGCGTTCGACGGCGACGACCGTCCCTGGGCCGGGAAGCCCGCCCATGCTCCCAATGGCCAGTTTGTTCCCTTCATTCACCCGGAGGCGTCTCTGGGAATGGTTCACGAGCCATCGAAAATATTCGTGGACTCGCTCCGGGGCATCGAAACGTTCGACTTCTATCTGGGGCCCAAGCGGACCAACGCACCGTTCATCACGCCCCCCTTGGACCTTTCGCGACCATGCCACGGGAAATCTGAGCAAGATTGTCTGTCTCACCGCTCCGATCCGGTGGCCGGACGGTTCTTTCCGAGGGATGGCGGGAGTCAATATTGATACCGGAGCCCTGCTGGAGCGGTACAATTCCATTGACGCCTTCGAGCACGGCATGGTGTTCATCATTTATAAAACCGGCTTGCTGCTTACCTACCCGGACGAGAACCTCACGTTTACCCATACCATTCTCGACATCGGTGACCACTTCGGCCCGGCGAACCTGAACAAGCTGGTGGCCGATATCGCCGCCGGTCGCACCGACGCGGTGAACGCGCTCCATCCGGTGACCGGTCGGAAGTCCTGGCTTGTGTATCAGCCGGTGTCATCCTGCGAGTGGGGCGTGGTTGCCGTGGTACCCCGGATGGACATCTTCCATGCCCGCAACCGTGTGCTGGCAATCCTGGCAATTACCCTGCTGGCGCTTTTCGGGGGGGCGGTCGCCATTATTCGGCGGGTATGACCGTATACGGTTCCGGGAAACGGGACCGGGATGCAAAAGAGTAACTCACCCCCTGGCCCCATTGTCGTAAAGATAAGGGGAAATAACCGGCGCACATGAGTACTAAAGATACGCAGTGGAGGCTTTGGCCGGTAACTCACCCCCTGGCCCCCTCTC
>JAWLHT010000345.1:0-4953 GCA_041690195.1 Candidatus Latescibacterota bacterium | reverse complement strand
CCCCTGGCCCCCTCTCTCCAGAGAGAGGGGGAACCGAGCCACAGGAAGCACCGAGACGGCCGATAACGAGTCATCCCCTCTCTAGGATAGAGAGGGGACCGAGGGGTGAGTTAGATTTCCTGGCCATACCCCGGATGGGTTGTTTTCTTTTGGTTTGGGGACAGGAAAAACCGAGCTCTTCCTATAAAGCTGGAGAACAGGCATGCAATACAATGAACTTGGAAAAACCGGATTGAAGGTATCCCGGCTTGGGTTCGGGGCGATGCGGCTGCCCATGATGGAATCGGGGAAACAGGTTGACAGGGAACGTGCCATACCGATGATTCACCGTGCGTTCGAGGCGGGGGTGAACTATATTGATACCGCGGTGGGCTACTGCGAAAAGGACAGCCAGCGGGTTGTGGGAGAGGCGCTCGAAGGATGGCGTGAAAAGATTGTCGTCTCCACGAAGAATCCATACTTCGGGCCGGATGAGCTGGCCTGGCGGCGGAATCTTGAAGACAGCCTGGACCGTCTCCGGACCAGCCGCATCGATATTTACAATCTGCACGGTATAACCTGGAAAATCTATTGTGATGATACTGAGCCCAGGGTGTGGAAATGGGTGCGTGCGGCGCATGACGAAGGGTTGATCGGGCATATCTGCTGTTCCTTCCACGATACAAACGAGGCGCTCCACAAGATTGTCGATACCGGGAGATTCGCTTCGGTAACCCTTCAGTACAACATGCTGGACCGTCGGCTTGAGGAAGGAATTGCATACGCATCCGGGAAAGGCATGGGCGTGGTGGTCATGGGACCGGTGGGCGGTGGAAGACTGGCGGAGCCAAGTTCCGTTCTCGGTCCGGTTGCGGCGGGAGCGTCTCGCATTCCTGAGGTCGCCCTGCGCTTCGTCCTCGCCAATCCGGGGGTCTCGATCGCGCTTTCCGGTATGAGCGATATGCATCAGGTCGAGGAGAATATTCGGGTGGCCGGAGACCCGGAGACTCTCCCCGATGATATGCTGGAGGAGATGAAATTGCATCTGACACGCCTCCGGAAGATGGCGGATCTATACTGCACCGGGTGCGGATACTGCCTGCCGTGTCCGCAAAATGTCAGCATACCCCGCATATTCGAATTGTATAACCAGGCCCGGGTCTATGATATCTGGAACACTTCCCGGGAGACGTATTCCCAGATCGGAAAGGTTCCCTGGGAGCCGGGGAGCCCGGCCGATGCATGCGTCCAGTGTGGAGCCTGCGAGTCAAAATGCCCGCAGCAAATTCGAATCCGGGAACAACTCTCGGAAGCGCACCGTATTTTGTCCAGGTGACCTGCCCATGCATCAAGCGGGTGAAAAAAAGGAGAGAGAATGATACTTGACAATCTGGCCAATGCGGAACGATACTATGGAATGCACCCGGGGTTGGCGGAAGCGTTCGAATTTCTGAAAAGGAGCAGGGTGGAGGAACTGGAAGGACGCATTGAGATAGACGGCGAGCGGGTGTACGCCATGGTGA
Source organism: Candidatus Latescibacterota bacterium (assembly GCA_041690195.1). Taxonomy (GTDB): domain Bacteria; phylum Latescibacterota; class Latescibacteria; order Latescibacterales; family Latescibacteraceae; genus JAWLHT01. The sequence goes on along the minus strand of JAWLHT010000345.1, from coordinate 3,451 downwards.
TCAAGGCCGAGGGGCAGGGACACGAGGGCGCACTGCTGGAAACGCACAAACGGTATATTGATATCCAGTTCTGCGTTTCGGGAACACAGGAATTCGGCTGGAAGCCCGAGCAGGAATGCGTGACTGTCGCCAAAGCTTTTGATGAGGCGGGTGATTACGGGTTTTACAAAGAGACTCCCGATGTCTGGGTATCGGTCAAGCCGGGGCAATTCGCGATATTTTTCCCCTGGGACGGCCATACTCCCAAGGGCGGAACGGGAGCGTTGCACAAAATTCTGGTCAAGGTGGCGGTATAACCGGCGAAAAAGCATAACCCGGTCCCCTGTTCTAAAAAAAACGGGGTGTGCGAAGAATGGTTGTTTTGGGGACCCGGCCTGATACTCGCATTCATATAAAAATAAACGGAGGAACGGATATGCGGCGGCGAATGCTCCGGCTGGCCGGGGTTGCGGCGATACTGGTAATGATGTGCGGGGTGGTGGTGGACGCACAGACAAAGGACGCGGTACGGATCGCATTCGACGATCAGGCGAAGCGAGTGGACCTCCGTACGGGGAAAACGATCCCGCTCTGTACGCTCGCCGAACGCGGGAGCATACGGTTCTACCTGAACCGTCTGGACCGGGCGGACGAGTTTTTCCACTTCTATCATGACGGGCTCCGGACCGCGCGGATTACCGACCTGGAACAAATGGAAAAGGTACAGCCCCGGTTTGCGATCTGGAGGATCCGGTTTGCGTCCGGCGGAAAAAACACTCCGCGTGTGCAGCATAAGGCGGTATCCTTCATTCCGGTTACCGCTGAAGGCAAGGCGGGGGAGCGGGTATATCTGCGGCTCGACGACCTGAAACTTATTGACTGGCGCGAACAGGTGAACTGAAACGGCTCCGGAGAAGTTTCCGGCGGGCATGTCCTTATTGAACCTGTTATCAGTTCCGATGCATGGAGTGAGGAGCAATCAATGGAACCATTGCAGAACCCGTCGCGGCGTAAAGCGCTGAAGACGGGGCTCGTGACGGCGGCGGCGACAACCGCCGTCCAGTCGGCGAGGGCGGCGGTACGGTCCAAGGAACCCGGCGAGACCAAGATCGTGGCCATCATGGGTGACTATTGGCATCCCGCGGTTTCCCAGGAATTGCATGTCAGGGCAATTCTTTCCCCCTTGAAGGATTGGAAACTGTATTTTGTTCAGCGGAGCAGCGCTTTCACGCCTGAGTTGCTGCAGGATGCGGACCTGTTGATAACGGCCCGGTACGGGGGTGCGGACTCCATTGGCTGGAGCGACGAGCCGGTGGTGGTCTCACGTCCCAAGGGCGATCCCTATATGACCGACGAGCAGGAAGCCGCCATAATCGAGAATGTCACGAAACGTGGCATGGGCTGGCTTGCCGTGCACTGCACCCTGTTCACCGGGCGCAAAGCCATAGAGGATCTCATGGGCATTGAACCCATCCTGCACCAGGAGATTCAACCGGTTGTGGTGCGGGATCTCAATCCGGAGCACCCGATTACCCGGGGAATCGATACGTTCTTTTTCAATCTCGACGAGCAGTTCGACGCCGAGATCAAGGATCCTTCCCGGACAACCGTGCTGTTCCGGACACTCGCCGTGCATGACAAGCGGGACGCGCTGGGCGGGTGGTGCCTGGAGCAGGGCCGGGGAAGAGTTGTGGGGCTGCTGCCCGGACATTACCAGTGGACATACCGGATGCCGCAGTACCAGGAAATATTCTGGCGGGCGGCGCATTGGGCGCTCAAACGGGATATCCCCCCGTTCCCGGGACCGAGCATGTCTTGATTGTTCGGGTACCGGGGTATTTCAGAAGGATAGTTCAGACGGCTATCGGATAGAGTCAGTGCACGGTTTCCCGTTTTCCCCTCTCTCCGGAGAGAAGGCCGCGTGCAGTACCTTCTGCACGGGTGCAGGCTGGGAGCGGCTCGTCCCCGGTTGTTTCAGTATCGCGAACGATCAGAGGAGTATAAGCAATCAGGAAACCGTACTGATTATGGTTCTCCGTCCGGATGATGCGCCCTGTTTCTCCGGCTTCCGGGGGATTGCACGGTAACGGCGGTGCGTACGTTCGTCTGTTAGAGCGGACGGCTTGGCCGCCCACATGATTGACCGGTTGATCATTTCAAGGAGTTTTCCATGCCGTTGTTCAGAACCCTCCCCAAACGGGGCGTATTCCGTTCCAGCGCGGCAGCTCTCGCCATGGCCGCCGCCACGAATGCCGGACGGGCCGAAGCTGTCCCGCGGACCGGCGCCGCGCTCCCTCCGAAAGCACCGGGCGAGACACGGGTAATCGCGATCATGGGTGGTGATTACGGCCACAATGCCATTACTCCGGAGATCCATATCCGGGAGTTGTTTTCAACCCTGAAAAACTGGCGGATCATCTTTGTCCAGTCCAGCCGGTTTTTCACCCCGGATATTCTGGCCGGCGCCGATCTGCTCATCACGTCGCGGCACGGCGGACCCGACCCGGTGGATTGGCGTCCCGAGGGTCTGGCGGATTCTCTCCGGGAAGGGCAGATCCCCTGGACCGACGAAAACGTGAACGCAATCATCCGCAACGTCCGGGACCGCGGCATGGCCTTTCTGGCCCTGCACTGCACCCTGTCCTCCCGGAACCGTGCGCTTGAGGATTTTCTCGACGCCGAGCCGGTGATGCATAACGAGGTCCAGCCCGTTTGGGTCCGTGATATGAACCGGGAGCATCCCATTACCAGGGGAATCGGCAATTTCCTGGTCAGTCTCGACGAGCAGTTTGCCGCTGTCATCAAGTCTCCCGAAACGGTAACCCTGTTCGAAACCACCGCGGTCCACGACAAGCGGCATGCGGTTGGCGGCTGGTGCCTGGAGCGGGGGAAGGGCCGGATTGTCACACTTCTGCCCGGACACGGGCAGTGGGCGTACCGGGTTCCGGAGTACCGGGAAATTCTCTGGCGGGCGGCGCACTGGGCGCTCTGGCGGGATATCCCACCCTGCCCGGAACGGAAATCGTAAAAAACCCGGGGTGCAGGAGCTTGTCATGAGGGCGGGGATGCCGGTTTTCCGGAGAGTCGGGGTCCCCAGCCCTGTGGAACAGGGTTGGGGTGCAAGAAAGGGGAGTAAGGGGGTGAGTTACCGACCAAAGCCTCCGAACTTCCCGAAAATCTGACTCACCCCTCGGCCCCATTGTCGTAAAGATAAGAGAAAAAAGGTACGCATGAGTACTAAATATAATTAGTGGAGGTGCTGGCCGGTAACTCACCCCCTGGCCCCCTCTCTCCAGAGAGAGGGGGAATCAAGCCACAGGAAGCACCGAGACGGCCGATAACGAGTCATCCCCTCTCTTGCGAGAGAGGGGAACGAGGGGTGAGTTAGACTCTTACAGACTGACTCTGAGAGAATCTCTCTCAGAAGGTTACGCTGCGATTAAATCGATGATACGCTGAATAGCCTGGTCTG
>JAWLHT010000344.1:0-4987 GCA_041690195.1 Candidatus Latescibacterota bacterium | reverse complement strand
TATCATCTCTGTGGAGGCGTAATCACCCGTAAAATCAATTATTGCACACCATTTGGGTAATCTATACACCTTCATGCTCTTACTTTTGCAATTGGCTCCCCGAATAAAGGAATTTTTCATGGACTTACTCGACACACTGGAACGCAATCGCGCCGAAATCCTCCGCATCGCCCGGAAGCACGGGGTCGGGCGGATACGGGTGTTCGGTTCCGCGGCTCGGGGGGATGCCACTCCGGAAAGCGACATCGACTTCCTCATTGAGGTGGATGGACCCACGACGCCCTGGTTTCCCGGCGGGCTGGTGGCCGATCTGGAAGAATTGCTCGGACGGCGGGTTGATGTCGTGGAAGCCGGATCGCTCCGGGATGACATGCGCGACCGGGTTTGCCGGGAGGCCATTCCGTTATGAAAGACGACCGGGTATATCTCAAGCATATCCTTGAATGCATCGGGGCTATCGGTCAGTATACTGCAGCGGGGCGGGACAGGTTTCTGTTCGACCGGATGACACAGAAAGCGACCCTCCGGGAACTACAGGAATTATCCGAGTCTGTTCAGCGGCTTTCAGGGGATATCAAGGCTCGGCGTCCGGAAATTCCCTGGCGGGAAATCGGTGGATTCCGGAACGTGATTGTTCACGATTACCTGGGCTTGAACGTATTCCGGGTGTGGGACATTGTCGATTCCGATCTTCCAAAGTTGCGCGAGTCCGTTGATTCGCTGCTCCGCGAACTTTCGTGACATGAAATGCCATGACCGCACTATTATAACAGGGATTCTCCGTAATCCTGGACTTTTCCGTTCATCGGGAGGCCGAGTTCGGAATATTCGTCACCAACATGGCCGGGAGTATGGCAGGAGAAACATATGAAACTCTGCATTACCATGTATCGGGATGAGGACGGGATGTTCATCGTCGAATGCCCCGCCATTCCCGGGTGCATCAGCCAGGGAAAAACGGAAGAAGAAGCGCTGCAGAACATCCGCGACGCTATCCGGGTGTGTCCCGAAGTGCGCGCCGAACTGGGGATGTCGCTTACGGTGGTCACCCGCGAGGTGGAGGTGGAAATCTGAATGCCGCCGGTTCCGGTGTGGACCCCCTCGGCAGGTGGTGAAAACTTTTGAGGAACTGGGATGGTGTGTAGCCCGTCAGCTTCGGTTCGTTGCTGACTCAACCCGATAACCGTATTTTGTAATCCCGGCTAAACGAATTCATCATGGACTTACTCGATACACTGGAACGCAATCGCGCCGAAATCCTCCGTATTGCCCGGAAGCACGGGGTCGGGCGGATACGGGTGTTCGGCTCCGCAGTGCGGGGGGATGCCACTCCGGAAGCGACATCGACTTCCTCATCGAGTTAAGCGGACCCACCACGCCCTGGCTTCCCGGCGGGCTGGTGGCCAACCTGAACGCGTTGTCCGGTCGTCGGGTTGATGGCGCGGAAACGGACAGCCACAACAAGAGTATGCTGTAAACACGAACTGCAATAACTACGGCTAATGATTCTCCACAGGCAATGCTACTGTAACCGTCGTCCCTTCCTCTGCATTCGAACTTACCGCAATATTGCCCCCATGCGCCTTCGTGACCAGCCAGGCATAGGTTGTGCCCAGGCCGGTGCCGCTCCGCTTTTCCGGCCCGACGTTATACTTGTCGAAGAACGTGGCCACCCGATCCTGCGGAATTGGCTCGCCCTTGTTATTGATCCGGATCACATATCGGTGCCGCTCGCGGGAGAGGTCGATGGATACCGTTTTCTCTTCCGGAGTCGAAAGTTCTGCCACATGTTCGATGGCGTTCTTGATGAGATTGGTGAACACGCCCGGGATGAGTTGCGGGTCGAGTGACGTAACCGGATCCTCTTCCGAAGTATGGAACCGCAGGGTGACTCCACTGTTTGCGGCCAGAGGCGTAAGGTTCTGAATAGCGGCTTCGATGGTATCATTCAGGGATTGTTCCACCCGTTTCAGTTGATATTTCCCCGTCTCAATCATTTCAAGCGTCCGCGTGGCCTCGATATAATCCACTGCCTGTTTCGACATTTCCACGATGCGACGAAGATAAACGCGCTGCTCCCCGGTGAGATTCTCGGAGTCCTCGACCATTTCGGCAAAAAGCTGGATCGGAGTGATAAGATTTTTCATCTCGTGCCGAAGGTATGCTTCCTGCTCCCGGCGGAGGCGGGCGATTCTTTCTTCGGCCTGTTTGCGCTCGGTGATATCGTGTGCAACAGAGATCACACTTTTCTCGGAGAGGGGGGAGAGTGTTGCGGAGAACCAGTGTTCGGCATGGTGAATCATCAGGCTGTACTCTATGGTTACCGGTTTCCGCTTTTCCAACGTCTCCCGAATGTGCTGAAGGAAAAAATCGGCTTTTTCGGCGGGAAATACTTCGGCCAGCGTTTTCCCGAGGAGTTCGGAATCAGGCTTGTACAAGAGGTCGGGACTGGTTTGTGGGATTTCCAGATACCGGCCGTCGGAATCGAGCACCAGAATAACATCGCTCATTGCCGAGAAAAGCGCCCGGAATTTTGACTCGCTTTCCTTTAACGCATTCGCGGCTTTTTTCATGTCCGTGATTTCAACGCCCATGATACCGATTCCCCGCTTTCCGCCGGGCAGAGGAACCGGGAAATAGGAGGCCATCCAGTAGATTATCTCTCCCGGCCTGCCGGAATCGGGACTGTGGACCTCCACATTCAGTTCCGGCTTTCCGGTTTCCAGGATCCGTTTCAACATGGGACCATATTCTCTTTCGAACTCCGGAGCCAGGTCCTTCAGCAACTTTCCAACAATGTTCTGACGGTTCAGTCCGAAATAGGTTGGGGTTATCGAACCGGTCTTTACGTATCTGAACTCCTCATCGATAATATTCAGAACGCCGGGAGAGGCATCAAAGAAGGCTTCCAGTATCGCTTCGCTCGCCTGTAGCGTCTCTTCCACCCGCTTGCGCTCGGTTATATCGGCGGCTATCGTTATGCCCCCGATTACATTTCCTTCCTGATCGTGCAGCGGTGTAGCGCTGAACAGCCCTGTCCAACTCCTGCCGCTGGACAGGTGTGCTTCAATCTCCATGTCGTGCACGTCACGATTCCCGAAAACCGCTCTCTGCAAAGGCATCTCTTCGGGCAGGAGTTCCCTGCCCTGAAAAATAAAGCGGTGCACGGAGAGGGCCGGGGCAGAAATATTCTCACCGGCGGGAACCTCGAACATGCGGGATCCGGCCGGATTTGTAGATATGACCCGGCATTCGGGGTCTTCGGCGGTCATGATGCCTACCGGGAGGGCGTTCAGGATTTGCTTTAATCGGTCCGCCAGATTATCCGCCGTTTCTGTGAGTTCATGTTGCCGAATGGAAGAGATCAGAATCCTCTGGTTGACTTCCCGCAGTTGTTCCGACTGCGCCTGTATGTTTTCATACGCTTTCTGGAGGGTTGCCTCCGCCCGTTTCCGCTCCGTGGTGTCGAGCGCCACACCGGTGATCCCAACGACCTGTCCTTCATTGTTGCGGAGCGGAGCTATCGTAATATCAAGCCACCCTTTTTCGTCATCGAATGGCACATCGCATTCCACATGTTCCGCCTGACCGGTCATGAGTACCTGCTGTTTCAGAGTAGACATGAGGTCCGCTACTTCGGCAGGGTAAATGTCATGGTCAGTACGACCGAGAAATGTTTCTGCCGATAGCTTCGGATTAGAAGAATCCGCCCAGGTGTACCGCAAACTCCCGTCCTGGGTGTACACGGTTATGTGCGTTGTCCCCAGGGCGAGCCGGAACCGCTCCTCACTATCCCGGAGCGCCACGGCTGTCTTTTTCTGCTCGGAAACATCGCGGGTGATCGCCAGAACGGACGCAACCCGACCTTCGGAACCGAGTTCCGGGACAATGGTAATCTGGAGATAGTGCACGGTGCGCTGGTCATCGAATGCATATTCAAAGTATTCTTTTCTCCCCGAGGCAAAGGCCCGTTCCACGCCGGCCTGCCACAGGAAAACGACGTGCATCGGCATGGGGAATTCAAGCGGCCTTTTCCCCTGGAGTTCCTCCACGGTGCTCCCCATCATTCCCGCCGCGGAAGAATTGGCATACGTGATCCGGAAATCATGATCAAAACGGATGATACCATCAGGTAAGTTTTCTGCAAGGACGTGGAATTCCTCCTCACGTTTCCGGAGTTCGGCAGCGTGTTCCTCCTCGCGTTCCCGGCAGGCTTTCTCCAGCAATGCAAGGACCGCGGCGCTGTTTCCGGCCGCAACAGCATCTGCAATCTCGTGAGTATATGGTGACTCGGGCATACAAGAACTCCCACGTGCATTATTCATCAGGAAACGGGCTGATTGCGGAAGTGACTCCGGATATGGAGAGTATTTATCATAACCCGTAAATGCAAGAAAAATATGAAAAAGCTTTCCACAGGCACCTTCAATTTCATCTGAAATGTTCCGGGGTATCAGTCCATAGGGACCGGAGTCTATCCTCTCCTTTACCCAAACCGGGTTCGCAGTGCATGTTTCAGAGTGGTTAAAGATCGGCAAATCCGGATGCTGCATATTTATAGTATAATACAAAAAACAATCGGCATCGTTGTGGATGAAAATGACCCGTAATACCTCGCGGGGTATGCGCGTTGTCCGGTCAGGAACTTGCATGATCTGGTCACGTGAGTGACAAAGCAAAGTAAGAGGAAGAAACCAAGGAGATTTCCGTGTTGGTGTACGCCTTCATCCGGGCGGTCGCCTGTGGGACGAGGAGCGTAAAGATTTGCTGCATCTGGCCATCCCCCCGACCATTGACGCAAACATAAGCAGATATTGGTGAGCGGGTGTCTTGCGGTTCGGGCCGGGAAATATAACTCACCCCTCGTTCCCATAGTCGTAAACATACGGAGATAGTGGTGAACGGGTGGAAACCTAACTCACCCCTCGGTCCCCTCTCTATCCTATAGAGGGGATGACTCGTTATCGGCTGTCTCGGCTTGTTCTAT
>JAWLHT010000343.1:0-4989 GCA_041690195.1 Candidatus Latescibacterota bacterium | reverse complement strand
CTCGGAATTCGCCCGGTCAAGGGCAAGTGAATCATCCGATACTGCCGGATGACCCTTGACCGGACTCCATTCCTGCCTCATTGGTAACATACAAGGGGGCCAGGGGGTGAGTTACCGGCCAAAGCCGCCACTGGTTGTCTTTAGTACTCGTGCGTTCCAGTGGTTTTCCCTTCTGTTTACGACCATGCCCCTGCGACTCCGGCTTCAGCCATTTACCCATTCAACTCTGCGCTGCCGTTTTAATTGCCGTGGCCAAATGCTGAAAAGCAGTTGTGGCGCATGCTCCCGATGTTGTGTATATTAAAATCTATATAGCTATAATATATAGCGGCACACATAGCGGCACACCGCCGCATCGTCTTTCCACGAAAAGTGCAGAGAAGGAGGGCCCCATGAAAAAGCTTTTCGCTTTGCTGTTCATTCTCGTTCTTGCGGTAGTCGGCTGCGGGATTTTCGATGATGACGATTCGTCCACACCCGAGCCGACCTATCCCGCCCGGCGGTATTTCCCGCTCAAAGTGGGGGCGTCCTGGACCTACCGGGTCACCACCACCGATTCCCTCGGCAACGAAACCGTTGCCAACTACATCAATTCCATCATCGGCACGACAACCCGGGAGCGGAAAAGCTGGTTTGTCATTTTTAACAACGCCGAGCAGGACACCATTCTCGCCCGCGATCAGGGAAACCGGATTTATACACTGATCGAGACCGGTACGGTTACTTTTCGGAGCATTCCCGACGTCGGCGCGGCTCCCCTGGCCCGAACGGCGCAGACCACCGTGCGGGAGGCCCTGTTCATTGACCTGACCGCCAATGTGGGGGAGACCTGGACCGCCTTTGCCCAGACAGATTCCATCCCGGGGTTCTCCATCGCCCGCCGAATGACCGGAACATTCCAGGGGATTGAGACGATAACGGTGCCCCGGGGGACCTTCGACAGCTGTCTCAAGTACCTCATCGTGGAAACCAACACCATCCGCAGCCCCTTCTTCAACGGGACCACCAGCTATCGTACCACGCTTTTCCTCGCCCCGGATATCGGTCCGGCCCGGATTGTGGAAGAGTATCGGGAGGAAGACCGCCTGCTGGAGACCACGGTGGAGGAACTGACCGACTATCTCATTCCCCTGCAGTGATCATTCCTACAGGTTGCGAAACGAAAAGGGCGCACCCGGGTGCGCCCTTTTCGTTTCCGTTCCCGGGAATCAACGGGCCTTGGGATTTATTTTGTTCACCCGCTTGATTTCCCGGTGCAGAATCTTGTCCTTCCGCTTTTTCTCGAGCAGGGCGCGGGAATCGCGACGGGCCTCCAGCGCCTCGATTTCCCTGCGGAGCTTGATGTAGCTCTGGTACCGCTCGTCGGAGAGCACTCCGGTCTCCAGCGCCTCCCGGACCGCGCAACGGGCTTCGTGCGTGTGGGTGCAGTCGGTGAAGCGGCAGCCCGCGGCGATCTCGTCGATATCGGCGAAGGCCTCGTCCAGACCCTCATCGGCGAACCACATCTGGAGTTCCCGCATGCCGGGAGTGTCGATGACCACGCCGCCTTCGGGAAGCATGACCATCTCGCGGCGGGTGGTGGTATGCCGTCCCCGGGAATCGTCGGCCCGGACCTCCGCGGTCTTGAAGAGTTCCCGTCCGGCGAGGGCGTTGACCAGTGTGGACTTGCCCACTCCCGAGGAGCCGATGAACGCCACGGTCACCCCTTCTTTCAGATAGGTCCGGACCGCATCCAGACCGACGCCTTCACGGACGCTCATGGTGTGCACCGGCACTCCGGGGGCCAGTTCCTCCATGAGCGCGGCGTACTCCTCCGGGCAGGAGCACAAATCGGCCTTGTTCAGGATGATCACCGGCGTGGCGCCGCTCTCCCAGGCCAGAACGAGGTAGCGCTCCATGCGGCGGAGATTGAAATCGTGGTCCAGCCCCTGCAGGATGAACACCAGATCGATGTTGGCGGCGACGACCTGCTCGATATCCCATTCCCCCGCGGCTTTGCGGGAAAACTTGGTCCGTCGGGTGAGAATGTGGCGGATCACCGCCTTGGGTTCGCCCGGGAGCGGCTCGGCGGCGACCCAATCTCCGACCCGGGGCAGGTCGGCATGGCTTTCCGCTTCATAGTGGAATTTTCCCGGGGTCGTCCCGGTCAGTTCGCCCGATTCAGTGAAGAGGAGCACAGTGTGACGGTGCTCCACCGCGACCCGGGCGGGAATCCATCCGCGTTCCCGGAAGGGGGCGAATTCGGTTTCATATTCGGTGTTCCAGCCGAGTGAGGTAAGGGTAGGCATGGGTTTTCTACCAGGTAAGGGTGATTAGGCACGAATGATTCAACGAAGGTCATCGTTCCGGGGAAAGATTCCCCAGTCAAGGTAAATTGGACCGCATATACGAATTTCGTTTCAAATCCGGTACTATTTACTTTCAGGATGATCCGCGTGCAGTTTGTCAAAGCAATTCAGGTACTCATGAAAGACAAAAATCCGGTTTCTCCTGTACCCGGTTATCTCCACGAGAATACCAAGACGTTCAAAGTCCCGGATCAGCGCGTACGCATTCTTTGGCGCATAGCCAAGATGCAGCGCCACAAGGTTTCCGGAGACCACGGGGCGAGTATACAGCAGGTTCATGAGGCCTTTGCCAGCTTCCGCGTCAGAATCTTTTTAGAACGTTTCAACACCCTTCTCCGCTGTCTCGACGACTCCGGAGAGAAAGAAGCGCATCCAGTGGGGAATGTCGTTCGATTCACGGACGCGGGAGAGACCGTCATAATACGAAGCGCGGTTCTTCTCGAAAAAGTCGGACAGGTAGGGCGAAGGAGTCGCCCGATTCTGCCGTAAATGCCTGCCCGCGGTATAATCCCTGATATTCATTCCCTGTCTCCGCGCCGCACGTATTGCAATTTTTTGCATCAAGCCCTCTCCTTATTGCACGAAAGGGCCTTTTCGTGCAACAGACCCCCTTCACTTCACCAACGCCGCTTTCCGCACCTCCATCCGTCCGCCCGCGCTCACCCGGATGAAGTAGACTCCCGACGCGCAGTCCCGCGCGTTCCAGACCGCCTCGTGCCCACCGGCCGCCAGCACACCGTCAGCAAGCACGGTCACCAGGCGTCCCGTTATATCATGCACGCTTACCCTCGACCGTCCGGGCGAAGCCAGCCGGAAGGGGATGGTCACCGTGGGATTGAAGGGATTGGGGCGGGGCGCGCCCACGGTGATCGCGGTGGGCTGTTCCATCTTATTACCGGCGTTTTCGTGGACCGAGGGCCGGCTGTACTCGACCGCCAGAGCGCCGTCCGGCAGCCCCCAGCCGTACTCGATATCCGGTACGGGCGCTCCGAGGTCCCGGGCGGTGTTCCGGAGGGCTTCGGTCAGTTCCGCCGGGGTCCACCCGGGGTGAGCCTCAAGCAGCAGGGCGCAAAGACCGGAGACGAACGGTGCGGCCAGCGAGGTCCCGGAAAGTTCGCCGAAAATGGACGAGGAGCCGAGGAAGGGAACGCTTACATCCTCTCCGGGCGCAGCCAGGTCCGGCTTGATTCGGCCGTCAGCGGTGGGCCCCAGCGAAGAGAAGGAGGCGAGATAGGGCGTTCCGGAAGCGAAGCCGCCGAGCGCTCCGATTGTGATGACATGCTCGGCGTCGCCCGGAGTGGTGATGATACGCCAGGGGGTTGATCCCTCGTTGCCGGCGGAATTGACCACGGCCATGCCCCGTTCCACAGCGATTTCCGCGGCCTGGGCAACCATCGAGGTGCGGCCGTCCATCTGGGCCTTGGTGTAGCTGTCCTGCACGGTGTCGAACTCGTTATAAACGAGCGAAGAAGAGACAATATCCGCCCCGAGGGAATCACACCATTCCAGGGCGGCGACCCAGCGGTCTTCGTCGGCACGGGTTTCGGTGTCCACGTCATCGGTCACCGCCAGGAGAAAGGATGCGCCATGGGCCGGGCCGAGATAGGCTCCGGGCTGATTCCCGGCAATACAGGCGAGCACCCAGGACCCATGCGTATCTCCCGAGACATCCGTTCCGCCCCGGACGAAGTTGCGGGTTTCCCTGATGTCGAGCCCCTGCAGGCAGCCGGTATCGGAGAGATTGTCGAACCCGGTGTCCAGCACGCCGATGAGAACGCCTTGACCGGTGAGCCCGCGGTCATGGAGCGGCGGTACTCCGAGCGCAGTCATCTCTTCCGCCAGTGCCCCGTACGGGGAGCCGCCTGATTGCGCGGCACGGCGGACCTGCGGGAGCGCCGGGGCAGGGGAGGGGGCGGGTATCCCCAGGGTCCGCACCGGACGAACTTCCCGTACGCCGGAAACCCCGGCCAAGGTTCCCGGAGCGCCGTCGAAATCAACCGAAACCGCGTAAAAGTACCGCGAGACCATGCGAACCCGCGCCCCGGCCGCGGTCAAGCGGCCGACAACTCCGGAGTCCACCGGGAAACCGGCCGTCCACCCCGGCGGGGGGTCGAGAAACACCCACAGCGGCGCGGCATCGGCGGGAGTTGCGGAGAGGCAGAGGACGATAAGGGCGGTCCAGCGGCACAGAGTGGCGGAGAGAATCCGGCGGGCGGATGAACGGGTCATAAGATGTCTCCGGAAACGGGTGTGACGGGGTTCCTGATCCGGGGCGGCCCCGGATCAGGGGAAATATCTCGATTTCCGTCCCGAAACACAACCGGGAAAAATAAACCCGCGCTCTGTGCTTGCGACTCCGGACGAAATGCATCGCGTTTCCGGATTTGAAAAAGTAATGTACCCGTCTCTCCAGAGCTTGTCATTACCCAATTTTTTTTGAAGCTGAGAAAAAAAAGAGCATTCGGACTTGGTTCGGAGTGCCGTGCATCTTTGACGTATGGTGTAACTCTAAGCCCCCCATTGAGGCATCCCTCTCTCTTGCGAGCTTGTCATTACCCAAGTTTGCGAGAAATAGAGTAGTGCGGAGAACACAATCTGAATAAAGCCGCGAACAGTATCGACATTCGGGAGTATGAGACGT
>JAWLHT010000342.1:0-5009 GCA_041690195.1 Candidatus Latescibacterota bacterium | reverse complement strand
CGTGACGCTGCGCCTTTGTCCCTTTCACTTTGCACCGTTCACTCTCATGTACCCACAGAATACAGCGAAGAACCCAGTATACAATACGGGTATCGGGTTGAGTGAGCAACGAACCGAAGCGGTACACGCAAGACTCCCGCGCATGAGGAGTGTTTTTTCCTGCCCCCTGAAAGGGGAAAGGTGGCCATAAGGCCCCGGGGCCCCCATTCGTACCGCCCCTGGCACGAATGCGGTAGAGAAAGGGGGGTCTTGGCTGCGCTCGCCATGATGTGGCCCTGCTTTCTGACCAAACCCGATACCCGTTATATACAATATAATCACCGGGCATGGGGTTGGGGCGGTATTGCATTCAGGTCCGTCAAGGTTTTCGTCGGGAGGATCTTGTCTCGACGATTGTGCGCATAAGAGCCATTATGTAAACCAATCGAAACCGGCGCCTCGATTCCCCGTGGCATGACCCCGTTTCTCCGTGCCCATCTCCCGTTTTCCCCGACGCATTACTCGCGTTCTTCATTGATATCTTCCCCCGGTATCACGACCGGCATATCCCCGTTTTTCCGGAACGCGCTCCGGGATGACCGGCCCGGAGACGTGCCATTTCCCGGGTCCGGATATTCTCCTCCGCGCACCCCGCGAATACATCTCCGGCCCAGCCGGACCCTCCATGCGTTCTCCGCACGCACAGATTCCTTTCGCCGCCCGCGACGGCGAACCGGCATGACCCCGTCGGCCGCCCCCCTGATAGAATCCGCCCTAAGCTGCATGTCTTCCGCGCATTAGGACTCACATTCCTTCCGAACACAACCATCGTTGCGATGATGCGCCGCGCAGAACATGGTTGTTACAATAACTCTCGTCCCAGGTGCCGCTTGGAGCAGACAATATCCCGGCGCATACGACATTGTGTCATTTTAAGCTTGACAATACGTCACAAAAATGATGATACTATTGCCTGCAACTCTGGAATTACTCCTTGGAAATTCCCGAGAACGCGTCATGGAAATCAGGGAGAGATAATCGCGAGTCCCTTCCCCAATCCTGGGCGGTCCGGTGGTCACGGTACGGCGGCATCCTGGCGTACGGTACGGGGGAGTTTTTTTTATCCAGAGAAGATGCTGGTTGCGAACGGATCATATCGAAGGAGCCAGGCAGCATTGAGGCCGTCTCCGCGGAAGAAGGGGACCGGGACCTGAACGGGGTTCTCATCTCCCGGTGAGATACGCCTCATCCGGCAGTATGGTGCCGCAGGGTGCTCCGGTTCGTCCGCAGCCGATCATCAGACGCTGTCGGATGCACCGTTGTGACGGAAAGGAGGAACGGATGGAGGATAATCGGGATACCGCCGCGGAAAGGCAGCGGAGACCCGGAGCCGGGGTGCCGGAAAGAGTTGAAACGTTTGTCAGCCGCCTTGCGCACCAGAACGAAGCTACACGCGGAAGGGCCGGGAGCCCGATCCGCGGGATCATCACCCGAATTATTTTCGGGAGCGGTGTGCAGCACATGAACAGCAAGACGCAGTAACAAGCGAGGAAGTACCCAATGACATTTCTCCGAGCAAAGATCGTGGTCTGTATGGGCCTGCTCTTCGGTTTCGCCCTTTCGGCCGGAGCCGCAACGTATTATGTATCACCTTCAGGCAGTGATTCCAATTCCGGACTTTCCACCAGCGCACCCTGGAGAAGCCTTTCCAAGGTTTCTTCCGCCAGTTCTTCCTTCCGGCCCGGTGACATCGTCCGCTTCCAGTCCGGCGGCACATGGTACGGAAACCTGAAAATCAATTCGAGCGGAACCTCTTCCGCCCCGGTTACCTACACCTCCTATGGCACCGGCGCCAAGCCCAAGTTCATCGGCAGCCGGGTGTCTACCTGGACCAGCGCCGGTACCAACGTCTGGCGCACCACGGTCTCCACCAGCGATGTCCGGGTGGTGTTTTTCGATGGCCAGCGCGGAACCAAGCAGACATCCCTTTCCGCGGTGAACGGCTATGGGAAATGGTATCTCGATTCCAGCCGGAATCTCTATGTGTACTACACCAGCAATCCCGGCTCCAAGGTCCTGTGGCCCAACGTAAACGAGGTCATCTATTCAAGCTGGGGCAGCAACCGCCACTACAACATCATCGAGAACTTCGAGGTCTGCTATTCCAACCTCAAGCTCATCTATGTGGCGCCCTCCTGCACCAACTGGACCATCCGCAATGTCACCGCCCACCACAACGGCATGATCGACGGCCGCGCGGCGCTCGGGTTCGACATGGCCGGAACCGACCACCTGGTGCAGAACTGCCGTCTCTATGAAATCGGCGCCAACGGCATCGATGTCGAAGGCAGCCGCACCATCGTGGAATACAACGAGGTATCCGACTGCTATCACCACTGCTTCGACACCAAGGGCAGCTGGACCAACGGCGGCGTGGGGCGCGATACCATTTTCCGGTACAATTACGCCTATGCCACCAAGACGGTCAATCGTCACGCCAACGGCATCTATGTCGGTTACCTGAACAGCAGCGAGTACGCGGTCGGCACCAAGATCTACGGTAACGTGGTCTACCGCATCCCCGCCAGCGGCATTCTCGTCAACGGCTCCGGCGTGAACGATATCGTGATCGAGAATAACACCGTTTACGGCTGCAACACCGCGGGCATCAACGTCGGCATTTCCGGCCGCGCCACCGTCCGCAACAACATCGCCTACAACATTGCCGGTCATCTTCCCTTCAATGTCAACACCAAGGCGAACAAGACCGTCGACTACAACTGCTGGTATGTCGAAGGCGGCGGCACCTTCGCCCGGGTCGGCGGAACCGGTTATTCGAACCATTCATCCTACCGTTCCGGCACGGGTTACGACGCCCGCGGCATGAATGCGAATCCGCAGTTCGTGGACATCAGCAAGAACAACTTCGCCCTGCGGTCCACCTCCCCCTGCATCAACAAGGGGATCAAGCTGGCCCTGGCCAAGGACATCAACGGCACCGCCATTCCCACCGGCTCCGCCGCGGACATCGGCGCCTTCGAGTACACCTCCTCCACCACCCCCACGACTCCGCCGCCGACGGAACCGACCGAGCCGCCCACGGAGCCGACTGATCCCCCGACAGAGCCGAACGATCCGCCCACCGGCACCAGCTCGGTTGTCCTCAACGGCGGGTTCGAGTCCTGGAGTTCGGGCACGCCCGCAAGCTGGGGCAAATCCGAGTCGGGCAGCTCGCGAGTTGTTGCCGCGACCGGTTCCAACGCCCGCACCGGCTCCTATTCCGCCCAGTTGAACATCGATGGGTCGAACAGCGGATGCCATATTTACCAGAATGTCAGTCTCGCCGCCAACACCACCTATACTCTGACCTACTACGACCGTCAGAGCGGTTCGGCCGGTCACTACTGCTATGTGACCTACACCAACGGCGGCACGCGGTACTATATCGGCAGCGCCGGCCAGTGGGTGACTTCCTGGGCGGCCTGGACCTTCCCCAACGCCTCCACCTGGACCAGGCGCACCATCACGTTCACCACGCCCGGCTACGCCGGCCAGTACCAGATTCTGCTCAGCCGGAACAGCAGCGCGTCTTCGTCCCTCTGGTTCGATGATGTAACCCTGACCGGGGGAAGCGGGACCACCGCTCCGCAGACGGCGACCCTGGACATTCCGCTCGCCGCGGGCTGGAACCAGATTTCCGCGAATATCGTTCCCACGAACACCGCGATGTCGGCGGTGACCTCCGGAATCAAGGGCAGCCTGCAGATGGTCAAGAACGGTCGGGGCGAGGTATACTGGCCCGCCTACGGCATCGACCAGATCGGCACGTGGAAGGCCGCCGACGGGTATCTCGTCCAGATGAGCGCCCCCGCGACGCTGCGGATCACCGGCGCTCCGGTCAAGCCCGGCGATGTTACGTACACCCTCGCCGAGGGATGGAATCTCATCAGTTTTACCGGCACCGCCGGAATGAGCACCTCCTCAGCGTTCGGTTCGCTCGGAACCAGCCTGGTGATGGCCGTGGACGGCGCGGACAAGGTCTATGTGCCGGAACGGAGCATTGACCAGATCGCCTCTCTCGCCTTCGGCCGCGGATACTGGGTGAGCATGCTGGAATCCGCCACCCTGCGGTATGGCGCGTCAGCGGCCCGTCTGGCTGCCACGACCGCCGAGGCAGACCCGGAAATCCCCTACACCGGACACAACGCGGTCATCCTGATTCGCGAGGAGATCAGCCCGCGGGTCAACGGCGCCGCGCTGGCGGAAGGGGACGAAATCCGGGCCTATGCCGCGAACGGCCGCATGTGCGGCACGGTTACCTGGGAAAACCGGAGCTGCGCGCTCACGGTATGGGGTGACGATCCCCTGACTGATGAAGTTGAAGGCATGAAGCCCGGCGATCCGATCCGGCTCCGGGTCTGGGACCGGGACCGGAACGAGGAATGCCCGGCCCAGGTGAGCTACGCCGCCGATTCAACGTACAAGCATGACGGCGTGCTGATTGCGGAAGAGTTGCTCGGTCAGTCCTCCCCCACCTCCGTGGAAGCGGACCGTCCGCTCACCTTCGCCATGGCCCAGAACTACCCGAACCCCTTCAATCCCACCACAACGATCGGGTTCGAACTGCCGGAGGCGAGCATGGTCAGCCTCAGTATCTACAACTCCGTTGGCCAGCTCGTCCGTACCCTCGTCAACGAGGCGAAAACCCCCGGCCGTCACGCGGTGGTGTGGGACGGCACGGACAGCGCCGGCCGCAAAGCCACCAGCGGTGTCTACATCTATAAAATCACGGCCGGAAAATTCACCATGTCGCGCAAGCTCATGCTGATGAAGTAGTCCTTCCGGTCCGGAAACAAAAACGGCGCGGCGGAATCTGATTCCGCCGCGCCGTTTACGTTCGCCCCCGACTTTTTGAGTTTCCCAAGAATATAACTCACCCCTCGTTCCCATTGTCGTAAACAGAAGGGAAAACCACCAGCACGCATGAGTACTATAAGATAATCAGTGGTGGTCTTGGCCGGTAACTCACC
>JAWLHT010000341.1:0-5026 GCA_041690195.1 Candidatus Latescibacterota bacterium | reverse complement strand
AGTGCAAAAGATTGGAAATACGATTACAGATTTAGCTTGAGTGTATTCTGAATATACAATATACTATCTCCAAAATTTAAGGAGGTAGTTATGGCTGATTTGAGTCCCTATCGTATTGAACTTTCTCCCGAAGAACGGGAGTCTATAGAGCATCTGGTTCGTTCACAGACTGCCCGCCATGCGTTAGTACAGCGGGCCACGATCGTTTTTTTCGCTGCGGAGGGCTGGGATAACGTCCGCATCTCCAAACAATTGGGGTTGGCCCGAAGAACCGTCAGTATCTGGCGGAAGCGATTCTTTATGGAACGATTGGATGGTCTGGTGGACCGTCCCCGACCCGGACGACCCCGGGCTTTCCCCCCCTCCGGTCGAAGCGGAGGTCAAAGCGGTCGCCTGTGCCCTGCCGAAAGAAACGGGGATGCCCCTCTCCCGGCTGAGTTCCGGTGATATTCACCGTGCCGTACTCAAGCGGGGGCTTCTCCGTACTCCCAGTGCCGCGACCATCCGGCGCTGGTTGAAGGCGGACCCCATCAAGCCCTGGCGGTATCGGATGTGGATTTCTCCAACCGATCCCCAGTTCCGGGAAAAAGCCGAGCCGGTGCTGGACCTGTATGCGGGCTTCTGGCAGGGAGCGCCGTTGGGTTCCGATGAGTACGTCATCAGTATTGATGAGAAGACCAGTATTCAGGCTCGTGCCCGAATGTATGTTTCATCGCTTCTCGGTCCCCATCAGGTCCGCCGGATTGAATTCGATTATACCCGGAAGGGAGCGTGGGTCTATGCAGCAGCTTGGGACGTACACCGGGCCACGCCCTTCGGGATATGTCGAAAAAAGAACGGCATCGAAACATTTCGCGCCATACTGGACCACATCATGCGCCAGGAGCCATACCGGTCTGCCCGGAGGGTGTTCATCATTGTGGATAATGGCTCCTCCCATCGGGGAGAATCAGCGAAGGCCCGTCTGGCCGAATGGTACCCTCAGGCGGTTCTGGTCCATACGCCGGTGCATGCCAGTTGGCTCAATCAGATCGAACTCTATTTCTCCATCGTGCAACGCAAGGTGCTGACTCCGAATACGTTTGAGAACCTTGCAGACCTGGAGCACCACTTGATCGCATTTCAAACCTATTATGCAAGCTACGCCAAACCATTCAAATGGCGCTTCACCAATATGGATTTACTCCATGTCTTGGCCAAACACGAGCCTTCATTGCTCAACTCTAAACTCGCCGCTTAATCCGTAATCACTTTTGCAATCTCGTGTACTAAGTGGTCAACAGTAAACAGATGTTTCGAAATTCCGGCCGAATAGAGTAACTCGCCCCTTAGCCACCTTCTGTCACCCCAGCCCTGCTCCACAGGGCTGGGGACCCCGCCTCTCCAGAGAGAGGAGACGGAGGTTGCTGAATCTCCCCGGGTCTCAGCTCACTCGCCGATGGTATGTTCGCGTATCGTTCGGCGGGTATGATCCTCTGACCGGGGCCGTACCGGCTCCGGAACCCGCCGGTTCTTCGTTTGCAGCCACGGAACGCCCGCCATGTTTGCGAATCCGATCAGGCGTTTGCATATTCCGTTTCACACTCCTTCCGTTTTTCTCCTCGGAATGCTGGGTATGGTTTTTCAGGCCGCGTTCCTGCGCGAGATGCTCGCCACGTTCCGGGGCGGAGAACTGACGGTCGGGATTGCTCTCCTGACTTGGCTGCTCTGGACCGCGCTGGGCAGCGCGGTGTTCGGCCGGGCCGCGGAATGCTTCCGGCGCCCGGAATCCTGGTTTCATCTCCTGTTTCCATTGTACGCCGTTCTGGGTTTGCTCGGGGTTAAGCTGACGGGTGCGGCGCCCGCACTTTTCCATCTCGTACCAGGAGAAGCGGTATCCTACGACCAACAGGTTCTGGTGGTGACGTTTGCCATGCTTCCGTTCAGCATGCTCGGGGGGTTTCTTTTCGTGCTTGGAGCACGTATGCTGGCAAAGTCCGGGGTGCGCCACGCCGGTTGCGCCTATACGGTCGAGGCGTTTGGCGCGGCGTTCGGGGGGCTGGCGTTCAGTGCCGCGCTTTACTTATCCCTGCCAATTCGTCTGCTGATCACAGCCATCCCGGCGGCGATAATCCTGCTCTCAGCGGTCAGGTTGCATTCGTTGGGTATCCCCCGGCACATTCCGCTGCTCCTGTTATGGATAATCAGCTTTGCACTGGTCAGCCGTCTAACGGATCCCGCCGGAGAACAAGTCGAAGGCGGTCTGGAGCTTCTGGAGGAGGTGGAAACCCGGTACTCCCGTCTGCGGACCACCCGCAACGGTGAGCAGGTCACCTTCTATGCCGATGCTTCGTTGCTGTTCACCGTGCCGAACCCTGAGGAGAGCGAACATGACGCCCATATTCCCCTGCTTGCGACTCTTCACCCCCGAAGTGTGCTCGTGCTCGGCGGAGGAGCCTCCGGGATAGTCTCCGAAACGCTCAAACATTCTTCGGTGGAACGGGTAGTTGCGGTGGAATTGGATCCGGAAGTGTTCACGCTGTCGAAGCGTTATCTGAGTGGAACCGGGCTGGGCGATCCACGGGTGGAAACCGTGGTTGCGGACGGCCGCGCGTTCCTTGCCCGGAGCCGCGAGCGGTTCGATGCGGTTGTGATGCATATCCCCGAACCGCTTTCGGGACAGGCAAACCGCTATCACACACGTGAATTCTTCCAACTGGCCGCGGAACGGCTCACCCCCGGCGGTGTACTCGGGTTTCGTCTTTCCGGAGCTGAAAACTACATCCCGGTAGACCTGGCCCGGTTTCTCGTCTCCGTGCGGGGCGCCCTGGAATACGCATTTCCCTCGGTGACCGTGCTTCCCGGCACGGAAGTCCGCTTCCTCGCCTCGAACGAACCGGGGGCGTTTGATTCTTTATCCTGGGAGATGCTGGAATGCCGCAGGAAGGAGCGCGGAATCGAAACCTTTTTCGTCCGCGATTACTATCTCCGGTATGCGCTTACCCCGGAGCGCATAACGGGTCTCCGGGATGCACTGGGGGCAGTCGCCGAGACTCCGGCCAACTCAGACCTTCGACCGTTCGGGTATTTCCTTCGCACCCTCCAGCAGGGGAAGCAGGACGGTTCGCGTGTGGTCCGTCTGGTGGGTGGTCTGGCTTCGACTAAAACCGTTGGGTTGTTCGCGGTTTCGCTCCTCGCCGTGCTGATGGCGCTTGCCCTTATCCCCGGCCGGGGGGCCAGGCCACGGATGGTCACCGCTTCGGTACTGGCGGTCGGCATGACCGAGATCTCCCTCGAAACACTGTCCATCATGATGTACCAGTCCTTTTTCGGCTTCCTGTATGGCCGTATTGCGCTGTTGACCGGAGCATACATGGCCGGACTTGCTTATGGTGGAATGATTGGATCCCGACTGGTTGATGGGAAAAAAGCTGATATGCGCACAATAGCCCTCATTCAGGGGGGCATTGCGCTGATTGCCCTTGCCTGGACGGGGCTGTTTGCGTTTGGACCGGCGGCGGGACCGGGAGATATTGTCCAGGCGGGTTTCTTTGTGTTCACCGCGTTGGCCGGATTGCTTGGCGGAATGCAGTTTCCCCTTGCCGATGCGCTGTTCCGCCGCTCCTGTCCCGCAGACCCCGGCGGCGGTGTGGTGTACGGCATGGATTTGGCGGGATCAGCGGCGGGTGCGCTCCTCATGGCGTCGCTGGTGTTCCCGGTGCTGGGCGTTATTCCGGCTCTGGGATTTCTGGTGTTAATGAATCTGGCGGTGGCGGGTATAATGGCCTCGGGGGCGGGGAGATGACCCGGTGCGGAACACATACGGGTCGGGAGAAGCGAAAACTCCGGAACGAACCGCCGTATTTCGCTTCCCGCCATCCCGGTCTCATGCCATGAGCTTCGCCCGTGTTTCAGATGAACAGCAGTAAACTTACCGCCATAACCGCCATTCCCGCGATGAGACCGTAAATGGAGAGATGATGTTCTCCATACTCCCGTGCCGAGGGAAGCAGTTCATCCAGCGAGATGAACACCATGATTCCAGCCACTGCGCCGAATAGCACGCCGAATAACGATCCATTGAGGAACGGCCGCAGGATGAGGTATCCGATTACCGCCCCGAATGGTTCGGCCAGGCCGGAAAGAAATGAGTAAGCGAAGGCTCTGCCACGGTTCCCGGTGGCGAAATAGATAGGAACAGACACCGCGATGCCTTCCGGGATGTTGTGAATGGCGACCGCAACCGCGATGGTGAGGCCGAGCTTGGGATCCTGCAGGGCGGCGGCGAAGGTGACCAGCCCTTCCGGAAGATTGTGAATGGCAATGGCCAGCGCCGCGAAAACCCCCATGCGGTGGAGTTTGAGGGATTGGTCCGGCGCGGCGGAAGGTTTCATCTCCTCGATGTGACGCATTTCATGGGGGTTTTCAAAGGAGGGGACCAGACGGTCAATAATCGCAATGAATGCGATTCCTCCGAAGAACGAGGCAACCGCCGCCCAGGTCCCCGGGCGCTCGCCTAATTCGAGGCTGAGGGATTCAACCGCTTTGGCGAGGATTTCCACGAAAGAAACATAGATCATCACTCCGGCCGAGAACCCGAGCGCCAATGCCAGGAACCGGGTGTTCGTACGTCGGGTGAAAAAGGCCAGAGCACTCCCGATACCGGTGGAGAGACCGGCGAAAAGAGTGAGCGCGAACGCCGTGAGTAAAGCGGAATGCTGCATGAAGTCTCCGGGAAAGGGTCGCTGCCGATGGTTTCCATAAATGTAAGGAATTATTTCCCCGGATTCAAGCGGAACGGTATCCCGGCCGCGAAGCGATGGAAAACAGAACAGGAGTTCTGCTGAAAGCGGCGGGTGGCATTCTCCGCCGATTCGTTCAGTTCTTCATGGTGGTTCTTCGCTGTACTCTAATGATAGTGAACGATGCAGTGGCACAGAGGTACAAAGGCACAAGTGAAAGGCCGCAGGGGCGAGGCATGCCTCGCCCGCCCTGACCCGTACACTCCGCCCTGGGCAACCCGTTCCCTTCTCCCGCGGCCTTCTTT
>JAWLHT010000340.1:0-5031 GCA_041690195.1 Candidatus Latescibacterota bacterium | reverse complement strand
AAAGGGGAGTACGATCCCACACGTGGTTACCAACTCCGCTGCTCCTCTATAGTGAAACTTTGTCTTGCCCTTTTCTCTTAAGTTTACGACAATGCCCCCGGCCCCTCTCTCGGGAGAGAGGGGTGACTCGGTATCGGCCGCCTCGACTTGTTCTGTGGCTCGGTTTCCCCCTCTCTCTGGAGAGCTTGTCATTACCCAAATTTTCGAAGAAAGGAGAAAGAGCATTCGGACTTGGTTCGGATTGCTGTACACCTATGCCGTTTCTTGTAAATCAAAGCCTTACAAAGAGTCATCCCCTCTCTCTCTGGAGAGAGGGGACCGAGGGGCATTGTCGTAAAGATAAGAGAAAACCGCAGGCACGCATGAGTACCAAAGGTAGTCAATGGAGACTTTGGTCGGTAACTCACCCCCTGGCCCCCTCTCTCCAGAAAGAGGGGGAATTGAGCCACAGGAAGCACTGAGATAGCCGATAACGAGTCATCCCCTCTCTCACCGAGAGAGGGGAACGAGGGGTGAGTTATATTTTTTGGCCTGAATTACAAAACATCAGTACACTACTATCTGCTTATCTTTACGACAATGGGACCGAGGGGTGAGTTATATTTAGGGGAAGCTCGGAGACTCCGGCCGGTTCCCTTCGCCTGACTCCTTCACCATTTACCCATACAACTCTACGAAGCGCCAACAAAAAAAGCCCCTCCTGCGCGGGGAAACCGCGAAGAGGGGCTGGTTGATCCTGACACTGCTTCCCGTTTATTCCGGGAATATCTTCCCCGGGTTGAAAATGTCTTCGGGATCAAGCGCGTGCTTGATCTTTTTTTCAAAGGCTATGGTGGCGTCGTCCATGGCGATGCCGAGATAGGGTCGCTTCATCATGCCAATGCCGTGTTCGCCGGAGAGGGTGCCGCCGAGCCGGACTGTTTCCCGGAAAAGGTCTTCCACCGCCTGCTTGACCCGCTTCACCTCCTCGGGGCGCTTCCAGCTGGTCATGAAGTTGATATGCAGGTTGCCGTCGCCGGAATGCCCGAAGGAAACCACCCGGACATCGCGGCTTCGCCCCAGTTCCTCGATCCAGGCGCAGATTTCGGGAATGCGGGACAGTGGCACGCAGATATCCTCGTTGAACTTGAGCGGCGCGATGCGGGCGATGGCCGGAGAGGTGGATTTACGGAGTTTCCAGAGGGCCTCTCGTTCTTTCAGATCGCTTGCGCTTCGGAGCTGGAGGGGGTTGAGCGCCGAGAGGGTTTTGGTCACCACCCGGTCCGCCGCGGCGAGATACTCGTCGTCGCCGTCCAGCTCGATAAGGAGGAGCGCTCCGGTGTCTTCCGGAATGTCCACCCCGGCGTAGTCCCGAACGGTGTCGATGCAACTCCGGTCCATGAATTCCAGCACCACCGGTTCCGCACCGGAGGCCAGCACGGCGTTGGAAGCCCGGACCGCCTCCGTGATCGTCCGGAAAAGCGCCAGGAGTGTCCGCTTGCCTTGGGGAAGGGGAATGAGCCGAAACGCTGCTTCGGTAATGATCCCGAGCGTGCCCTCCGAACCGATCATGAGCGTGCCGACATCAAAGGGGGAGTCCCGGTCGGTGTAGATGCCGGTGCGGACGATCTCACCCTCCGCGGTAACGAACTCCAGCCCGGCCACGAACTGCTTGGTGAGGCCGTATTTGACACAGGTGAGTCCGCCGGCGGACTCCGCCACGTTGCCGCCAATGGACGAAAACTGGGCCGAAGCCGGTTCGGGTGGATAAAAGAGCCCCTTCGCCGCGACCGCCCGCTGGAGGTCGCCGGTGATCACCCCCGGCTGGAGATACGCGATGCGGTCTTCCTCGTCGATACGGACGATGCGGTTCATGCGCTCCAGGTTGAGCACGATGCCGCCGGCTTCGGGCACGGAACCGCCGGTCATGCCGCTGCCCGCGCCCCGGGCCACGAGCGGAATCCGGTGACGGGCGGCGATTTTCACCACCGCGGCAACCTGTGCGGTGGCAGAGGCGATCACCACGGCATCGGAAAGCCCCTTTTCGGGCTGACTGTCGTAGGAGTACGCGAAGCGGTCGGTGTCTTCGGTGAGTACGTTCTCCCGGCCGACCGCCTGCCGGAGTTCATTGATGATGCCTGGATTCAGCATGGAACGGTATCCTTGAATTCGGTGCCGATATCTGTGAGCGGGGAGAGCGTTCCCCTGTTTCCACCACTTGTCATTCCCCAAGTTTTTTTGAAGAGGGGAGAAAGAGCGTTGTGCATCTTTAGCGTTCCGCGTAACTCCAAGTCTCCCATATAGTCATCCCCTCTCTCTGGAGAGAGGGGACCGAGGGGTGAGTTAGATTTTCGGGAAGCCCGGAGACTCCGGTAACTCCCCCTCTCTCCGGAAACCCCAACCTCCCTGCCCCGGAACTTGGGGAATGACAAGCTCTTGTGTCCGGGGGGATAATCTCTCGTCACCCGGTTATTCCCGAGTGGTTGAACTTCTCCATCAGGCGTTCCCGGACATTCTCGGAAACGAAGTTGTTGATGCAGCCGCCCAGTTTGGCCACTTCCTTTACCATGGAGGAGTTCAGGTAGATATACTCCACCGAGGGCATCAGAAAGACGCTTTCGATATCCTGGGCCAGTTTGCGGTTGGTGAGGGCGATCATGAGTTCATACTCGAAGTCCGAAACCGCCCTGAGCCCCCGGATGATTGCGGTTGCGCCAACCGAACGGGCGAACTCAACGGTCAGGCTCTGGAAGCCGGTTACCTCCACCCGATTGCCGTCATCCATCTCGCTTACCACGGACCGGGCCATCTCCACCCGCTCTTCGAGGGAGAACAGCGGCCGCTTGCCGGGGTTTTCGGCGATGGCTACCACGAGGCGGTCGAAAATGCGCAGCGCTCGGGTGATAACATCGAAATGTCCGTTGGTTATGGGGTCGAACGTCCCCGGATACAGTGCTATTTTCACGAGACCTCCCTTAATGAAAGAAGAAGTCAGGAATCAGGAGCCGGGAGAAATGAACCGTACCGCAGGCGTTTACTGCACGAGCCGGTGACCGTTCACCGTAAACGCCATCTCCTGCTCCACGGTCGGCGGCGCGCTCATGGGCTCGTTTTCCCTCCGGTCAAGAACGGTGGCGACGACCTGGTATCCGTTTCCGCCCGGACCGTCTTCGGTGCGGATATCGCGCACCTTCACCCGGTCGCCGAGCAGGATGGAATCGCGGTGCTCCAGGCTGTCCGGGGTGGGACGGTAAAACAGGACCAGATAGCTGAATGTTCCCGAACCGCCGCCGCTTACCTGGAGTACGCCGAGGATGTCGTAGCCCGTTTCCGTCCGCATGTGGGCAAACACCTCGTCCATGGCCACCGTTCCCCGCACGGGACCGCTTTCGAATTCCGCATGGCCGTCCGAAAGTTTCACCGTCACATCGTACTCCGGAACCCGGACCGTCGCGGAATCGAGCACGGGTTCCACCAGCGCCATGTCCGGTGGGTTCGGGGGAGCAGCCGAACGGGGACGCGATATGTAATACATGACCGCCGCCACAGCGAGTACGACAAGCACGTAAATCGCCCTGCGCATGATCCGTCTCCTTTTCAGCCCTTTTCCGCTTCTCCGATTTTTTCTTCCGACTCCGGACTTCCGGCTTCCGGCGATTCCTTCATCCCATACATCACCAGCCGGGTGTCACCGTAACGGCGGTCAAATATCCGCTCGCATTCACCGGACTCTTCGGGGAGTTCCTCGGCCTTCCGGACAGTGACCGTGAGGGTAGCGCCGAGATCGCCCGTTTAGGAATCGCCGACCTGCTCGGGGGGAGCCACCTCGTTTAGGTAATCCCAATACTCCTTGGGACTACCGGGGATGTTCTCAACCGTGTACTCGACTGCCTGAATCAACTCCTTCATCTTGCTCCGCAGCATGGGTTGCAAACAGCGCGGCACATGATCTCTGTAGTGCCGGTGGATGCGGATGCAGTTATAACAATCCCCATGGAATTCGCAATGGATGTTTGGGCATGAACACTTCGCTTCCGCGTCCGAAGCCAGCATGGCCCGGATTTCCTTGATCTCCTCGACGAACTGCTCTTTCGACTTCATTGTGTCTTTTCTCACTTGTTGAACAGTTATATCACCCGTAATGAAGTTCGTTTGGTCATGCCGCAAATACACAGAAATCCAGCGTCGAATACCCCCATGTCATCCCCACCCGCCTTTTTCCTACTTATCCGGCATTCCGTCACAATTCGGCTCCATCTCCGCTCATATCCGGTTGTTCGCCCATCTTCTCCTCGCGGTTTTCATCTGACTCCCGTTTTGCCCCATACATCACCAGCCGGGTGTCACCGTAACGGCGGTCAAATATCCGCTCGCATTTCCCGGACTCTTCGGGGAGTTCCTCGGTCTTCCGGACAGTGACCGCCAGGATGCCGTCGGGAGCGAGAAGGCCGAGGCCGCATACGATTTCCACCGTCTGCCGCGAGTACCCCTGCTCATAGGGGGGGTCGGCAAAGATGAATCCGAAGGTTCTCCCCTGGCGGGCGAATCGTTGCAGCGTTTTGGGAACATCGAGACGCAACACCTCGCCGGACGCGCCAAGCGCGGCGAGGTTGGCCCGGATTACCGCGCACTGCTCTCCTCCGGAATCCACGAATACAGCAGATGACGCGCCCCGGGAGAGGGCTTCAATGCCGATGGCGCCGGTTCCGGCGAAAAGGTCGAGCACGCCGACCCCGTTCATGTTCCCGAGAATGTTGAAGAGGGCTTCCCGCACCCGGGAGAGCACCGGACGGGTGGTGAGTCCGCGTGGTGCTTTGAGATTTCTGCCGCGGTATATTCCGGCGATAACTTTCATAAAATTCCTTTTCCGGTAGTCATCGGCCGATGAGGCGGCCGGAAAACGCAAACGGATTCACCCCCGGTTGCCGCCGTCCTCTGACCGGGGGGATGGCAGCAGCCGGGGGTGATGGGCGGGGACGGCGGACGGTTCGGAGACTTCGCCGGATAGCCCGGAATCATTTCGCGCCGGCGGTCCGAAGCGAAAAGGAGGCC
>JAWLHT010000339.1:0-5083 GCA_041690195.1 Candidatus Latescibacterota bacterium | reverse complement strand
CCAGGATATCGTGGCGGTCATGATCGCGGAGCAGGTAAAGGACTATCTGCTCAAGGGAGAAGTCCGTAACGCGGTGAACATGCCCCCCATGGCCCCGGAAGTCTATGAACAGATAAAACCGTTCGCGGATCTGGGGAAGAGTATGGGGTCGCTCCTCGGGCAACTGGGCGAGGGTCAGCTCCAGAGCGTAGAAATTCACTATTACGGCGATGTGCGGTCCATGGATACTTGGGTTGTGACCTCGTCCATACTCGAAGGTCTGTTCACCCGGGGGTATTCCGAAGGGGTAAATCTGGTCAACGCCCAGAATACCGCGGAGAAACTGGGAATCAAGGTGAACGAGACCAAATCCTCCGTGGAAATGGATTACAAGAGCAGTATCGGTCTTGCCGTTGAGACCACCAGTGGTTCACTCTCCGTTTTCGGAACAATTTTTGGAAAGCGCGACATGCGGGTAGTTCGTTTCCAGGAATACGGTGTGGAGTTCGTGCCGGAAGGCTTCAACCTGATTTGCGGAAACCAGGACCGTCCCGGTATCATTGGTGATATCGGCACCGTCCTCGGCCGTAAGGGCATCAATATTGCTCACATGAACTGGGCTCGGAAAGCTCAGGGTGGAGAGGCGATCGTGGTGCTTCGCACGGATGACCGGATCGGCGCTGAAACGCTTGAAGAAGTTGAAAAGATAGCCGGTATCGAATGGGCTGTAGAGGTGGAACTCTGATTTCCGGTCTTTACGGCTGCTGTTTCTTTCCCCTCTCCCCCCATCAGCAGGGGGAGAGGGGTTTTTACAGGTGTGCATTGTGCGTTCGCGAGGTGTGGAGACAAATTACGGAACTGTTCTTCCCGCTTTGATCTCTTTAATGAAGACCCGATGTAGTCAAATCTGCGGCCCATGTTGAACGTACACGTTCCTTTCCAGCATGGAATTGTGCGGTAATTCGATTTTCCTAGACGGATTGTGCCATTTTTGTTTGTGGGTATCGGGTTGAGTCAGAAAACAGGGCCAAATCGTGGCGAGCGCAGCCAAGACCCCCTTCCGGCCTTGCGGCCACCTTGACCCTTGCAGGGGGCAGGAAAGACATCACTCATGCGCGTGAGTCTTGCTTGTGCTGCTTCGGTTCGTTGCTGACTTAACCCGATAACCGTATTTTTGTTTGTCTTCACTGTCTTGGTTTGCTCCAGTACGTGAAAAATGAAAAATGATGGAATGGTAAAGGGTGTAACCACCCTGCCTGAGTTGCGCCGATTCGACAGGGATATCTGGAAAAACTGGATGAAACGCTGATAAGGGAATCTCGCCTCATCTTTGCTTTTCATCATGTGTCATGCTCAACACACGCATCGCGATTCAGAAAGGCTATTTCCCGTTTTATAACCAGTCCGGTATAAGACGGACGGGAATGCGAATATCCACGGCATGGCTGGCGTCCATCGAAGTCTGGTCCATGGAGATGGGCTGAGGGTAGCCTTGAGCTCTTCCGTACGTTGAGTGGAGAATTTTACTGATAAAGCTTATAAGACGCATGTGGTTTCAACACGGCTTCCGCGCTGACATGTGCGCAGAAACCGTATGTCGGGAAAGAAAGATGTTTTCCATGAAAAAGCAGGTTTGTTTTTGGGGGGGGATCCTCCTGTATGCGTTGTGTGTGTTGCCGTTCGCCCATGGCGCATCACCATACAATGTCCTCGCGGGGATAGACACTGTATCCGTGCGCATCGGAAGCTATCCCATTGCTGCTCCGCTTGCGGGTGGACCACTTCGGATACTCTGGATTGGTCCGGGAGCAAGGATCGGTTATTCCTGCGGTCAGGTGACGGCCCGTTTGGACTGCCGTTTCGAAACCGTTCTGACTGCGAGCCGTAGCCGGTTTGTTCCCGATAGCGTTATCGCGGAATCCGATACGTTGCTTGACGGTGATGCACAGTTCACCGGATGGGTGCTCTCGCTGCTCGCGGAACATTGGGATGTCGTCTGGCTTGATTATCCCTTCGACCGTCTCCCTCCGCCGGTGCGGGAATCTTTGCGAGAGCGGGGGAAGAAAGGCACCGGTTTCGTCTATATCGGAGATGGGCGGGATCTGAAGCCTTTGTCCGCAAAAGGGTCGTTTGATCGCACCCGGCTGAATGCGGTGGAAGGTCCCGGACAATCAGTAGAGTATGCCGGAAACTGCGGTTCCGGGATCATGCTTGCGCTCCCCGGCCCAGAAGCTGCTGAAACCAGGCGCGCCATTGGCGATTCGTTTACCCGTGCGGTTCATGCGCTGATAACTGCCGCCGGTCGAGGGGGATTTTTTATCACCCGCATGGAAAAGCCGGGCAGACGGGTGGAGCATGAATCAATGGGAATCATGAATTACCGGCTCGATTTTCTCAATCCGGGACCTGATTCCCGTCTTGAAGTTTGCGCACGGTACCGTGACGAAACGGGAGCCGTGATTGCAGATGAGGAAATCAGCTACATATTTGAACATGGCAAGGGATTCGTTCGGGTGCCGTATCCCGTACTTCCGGTGGGGGAGTATTCGGTAGATGTGAGCGTTCTGGAAAACGGTTCCGTCAAAGCGATCGGGTGCACAAGCTTCAGGGTTTACTCCGAAGATTGTCTGAACAGGCTTGAACTCCGGAAAAGGCAGGTTGAAACCGGAGGCTTTGTGTATGGGCGTATTAGAACCGAGCGGGAACTCCAGGACGGAATGGTTATCGTTGCGGAGTTGGTCGATACTGGAGGAAGGCGGCTCGATTACACTGAAATTCTGCCCGCCCCCCGTCAGATTGCCGCGGATTTCATTCTGAAAGCAAATACTCCGGTCGGAGGGGTTTTACGTGTGCGAGGTGCACTGTACAAGAACAATGTACTCATTCATCGGATCGAAATTCCGGTTCTTGCCCGGTCCGGCTCAGAAGAAGAACGGTTCCGGCTTTCGGTCCTTGACACGGGACCGCCCGAGTTCTGGCGGGTTGAAGAGTTTCAACGGCTGGCGGAAACGGGAGTATCCCGTCTGGCGCTCGACCTGACCGGCTGTACTCCGGACCGTGCCGTGCGGCTGGTGATGGATGCCGCGTTCTCCGGTCTGGATATTGTTCCCTCCTTTTCTGTTGAGATTGGAGCGGACAGGGGAAATGAGAAGAATCTACTGACGCAAATAAACGCCGTCATGCAAGCGCTGAAGGGGTTGGGCGTGCGAACATGCGTCCTCCGAGCCGCTTCCGGGAGCGGAGATGACGCGGAAAAACCTGGCGATGCTTTCACCGGAAACCTGGCGCGAAGAGTAGCGGAATATGACAGTACGCTTCAGGTAGTCGTTTTCGACGGAACGAGCCCGGATGACGGCGGTTCGCGGTTTACGAAAGCATCACCCCGAAGAATGGATTGGGGCGGTATTACCGTGGTCCCTGTCAATGGTGCGCCTGATGAGGCAAGGAACGTGAAACGCCTGCGGGCAATGGTATGGGAACGGTTTTTTGCTGGTGCGGATGGAGTGTGGTGGCTTGGTGTATCCGGAAACGCCGGGGCAGCCCTTCTGCCTGGTTCGGGTGTGCACCCGGGTTTCGCCGCTGTTGCCGGAGATTTTCGTGATATTGGAGCCGGAATTGATGTTTTAATACGCGGGATGGACCGGTGGTACGATCCGGTCGCTATCCTGACCGGCTCCGCAGATTTACCAGGGATGAGCACCGGAGACGGACAAAGCGCACTCCATCGGAACGGCTCGGAAGAAAATATTTCTTTGTCCGCAGAAACATTTCGACGTCTTTGCGTCGATTCCGGGTATCATCCCCGGATGCTAACCTCTGGTCTGGTTCGTAACGGTGCACTGGAATCGTTCGGGATCAGGGTTCTCATCCTGCCGGGTGTTCAGTCCCTGGACAGGAAAACAGCCGCAGTCATTGCTGCCTTTCTCCGGAACGGCGGCGTGGCGATTGCGGATACGCGCCCCGAATATACCGGTCGGGGTGACGAGGGATCCCTTGAATTGACCTTCAGCACTCCATCCGGTGGAGCAGGAGTCGTATCGGGAACAGAGGCCGCGTCTGAATCATCGCAAGATAATGATTCCATTCGGTCGCATCTGCTGGGCTTTGATATTGCGAAGTATCAGGACTGGCGCCAAGAGAAGCGGGGTGAGCAATTGCGCAAATTTGTCACGGAAAAGGTCCGTGCAGCCGGCGTTTCACCTGTGTTCCAATCTCCCCCGGATTTATTAGGCAGTGGAGACCGGTTTCTTTACCGGGACGAAAACACCGTATGTATCGGATATGTTCCGGCGCTGGAAGAACAAGAAGTCGGATTGTCCGCGCTGACACCCTCCATGGAAATGCTCGGTGAGCGGGTCTACCTTCATGATCTTCGAGACGGACAGTTTCTGGGCATGTTGCCCGATGCGATGCGGAAAGCGAGGTCTGAAGCGCCAACGGTCTATTCACTGCTGCGGTATCGCGTTTCGGGGATTGGCCTGACCGTTGAACCGTCCGTGGTCCGGCCTGGTGAATCGCTGAATTGCGGAATTGAAGTCCAGGTTCAGGCTCCATCGCAAAAAGCGGGACGTCATATCCTTTCAGTTCGGGTTATCGGGCCGGATGGAGTTGAGCGGACTGATAAGGGCGGAAAGTTTGAGACTGTCGATGGTCTGGTGCAGGTTCCGCTGTTTTTCTCTCCCTCCGACCCCGTCGGAAAGTGGGGAGTGCGCGTTCGGGATATCATGTCCGGGCGCAGCACGGAAAAAACGGTAATTGTGATGCCCCGGATCGGAAGTTTGTAGAAAAAACCCGGTCACCCTGTCGTTTGTACTTGATTTTTCCCCGACTGTCAGTGATATTCGGAAAGTACGTGTGGAACAGAGTTCGGATCGACTGTTTGTCCATATCTTGAACGTATTTCTCTGGTCAACGTGAAACCCAAGGGAATTTCTGACACATGGCACGTTCAGTTATCGCGAGTATCGTTTGGGTGTTTCTGGCCTGCTTTTATTCGGATGCATCCGCACAGAACATCTATGATCTCCGGCGGTTGACGCAGGAGGATTGGTTGTCGATGACGACGGATGAACGAATGAATGCGTTGTCGGTGGCCAACAAGCAG
>JAWLHT010000338.1:0-5088 GCA_041690195.1 Candidatus Latescibacterota bacterium | reverse complement strand
TCAAGGGCAAGTGAATCATCCGATACTGCCGGATGACCCTTGACCGGACTCCATTCCTGCCTCATTGGTAACATACAAGGGGAACGAGGGGTGAGTTATCTTTCCTGGCCCGGACCACAAGACACCCGTTCACCAAAAATCGCTTATGTTTACGACAATGGGAGAGAGGGGGCTTTCTAGGGAAGTGCGGAGACTCCGGTCTGCCTCCAAAGAGTTACTCGCCCCATGATTCCGATTTCACGAGAGAGGAAAAATCCGGGCATACACCGCCGACTCAGCCCGATACCCGTGTTCTCCTTTATATCCCGTATATCTCCCATAATACGGGAGCTGTCGCCCGCTTTCGGTGGAAACACGTGATTTGATTTGCGTGCGCGACGGGCGAAGCTCCGCTGGGACCGGAACTTCCGAAGTATCACCCGGTCCTGAATCACCTGCACCGACGAATTCAGCTCAGAAACTCCTTGTATTTACACAAAACGTTCATTATATACACAAAACGTGCTTGCGTATTGTCAGTACCCGCTCCCCATATCCGGTTTGACGGCGGCATGCGGCCGTTCCGTCCGGTGTGGCTCGTCGTCCGTGCCGGAACGGAGGTTTCGGCGGAGAATGAACGGTTCCATTCGGGTTTTCCCCGGAAGCAGTCCCGTCGGGCCTTCCGGCGGCTGCGCGGCATGTTTGCAGACGGTGTTTTTTCTCGTATTCGGGTGTTTTTTCCCGTCGTTGACTCTTGCGGCGGATTGTGCTATCTTAAAATCATGTGCAGGTATGGAGGACCGTATGCTCGAGCAAATGATTCGGGACAGGAGTGCCAGGATTGCAGTGGCCGGGTTGGGATATGTAGGGCTTCCGCTGGCGGTTGGCTTCGCGGAGGCGGGATTCCGGGTTGTCGGGCTGGATGTACAGCAGAAAAAGGCCGACTTGGTAAACAGCGGAGAATCCTACATTGAGGATATCCCATCGGAAACACTACGGAAAGCTACTTCCGACGGACGTTTGACCGCTTCCACCGATTTCAGCCTCCTCGGCGAAGCGGACTGCGTTTCGATCTGCGTTCCCACTCCCATTGATAAGCATAATGTCCCGGTGACGACCTATGTTTCCAGTGTCGCCGAATCTGTGGCGCAGTACATGCGGAAACCCCAGCTCGTCGTGCTCGAGTCCACGACCTACCCCGGAACAACGGAGGAAGTCGTTCTCCCGGTCCTGGAGCGCAGCGGCCGGAAAGTGGGAAAGGACTTCTTTCTGGCGTTTTCACCGGAACGTATAGATCCCGGCAACCGTAACTTCGCCTTTCGGAATGTTCCCCGCGTGGTTGGCGGTATAACCGCAACCTGCACCGGTCTTGCCGCCATGCTGTACGAGAATGTCGTTCCCGCCGTACACCGGGTGAGTTCCCCCCGTGTGGCGGAGATGGAAAAGCTCCTCGAAAACATCTTCCGGATTGTCAACATCTCCATGATCAACGAGATGGCCTTGCTCTGCGATCGTATGGATATTGACGTATGGGAAGTGATTGAGGCGGCTTCCACCAAACCCTATGGCTTCATGCCGTTTTATCCCGGCCCCGGACTGGGTGGCCACTGCATTCCCGTGGATCCCTTCTATCTCTCCTGGAAAGCCCGGGAATACGGGTTTTATACCCGCTTCATCGAACTTGCCGGTGAAATCAACGACATGATGCCGCATTTCGTTGTCACAAAAGTTGATTTTGCCCTTAATTCGGCGCGTAAACCGCTGAACGGTTCACGCGTCCTGGTGCTCGGGGCGGCGTACAAGCCCGATATCGGCGATACCCGGGAATCTCCCGCCTACAAGATTATCCGCATTCTCCGTCAGAAGGATGCCGAGGTCGCCGTTTTCGATCCCCATGTTCCCGAAATCAAAGTGGATGGCAGTGTCATCCCCATCAAACCGCAGCCGGACGACGAAGAACTCCGCTCCGCGGACGCTGTTCTCATTCTGACCAATCACAAGGCCTTCGATTATGAGCGTATCGGGCAGCACGCCGATATCATTGTCGACACGAGAAATGCCATGCACGGCATTCGGACCAGAAAGGTGTTCAAACTGTAAACACCATGAGAGTACTGATCATATCACACCCCACGGTAGGAATCAACCGCGAAAAACGTCAGTGGATCGAACGCATCGCCTCCGGCATCACCAAAAAAGGCGGTACTGCCGATACCACGTATATCATGAAGCCCGGCCAGGGAAAAAAATATTCTTCCAGGGCCGCCCTGGAAGGATATGACGCGGTGTATTCGGCAGGCGGTGACGGAACGCTCAATGATGTCGCCTCCGGGCTGGTCGGGCGCAAAACCCCCTTGGGGATCATTCCGCTCGGGACCGGGAACGGACTGGCGCGCGGACTCAATATCCCCTTCGATCTGGAAAGCCTGCTCCAGGTGTTCGAGCGGAACCGCGTTGTGCCGATCGATGTGGGAAAGATTTCCTCCCACTACTTTTTTTCGGTTGCCGGCATCGGGTACGAGGTGTTTATCGCGGAAGAATTCAACCGTATCACCAGCCAGAACCGTCAGATCCGGACCTTGGTCACGCTTGCGCTCAAGAATTATTTTCTCCGGCGCTCTGAAACCCTGGCCCTGACCGTGAACGGGAAGGAGACAACCCGCAAGGTGTTCGGGCTCACTCTCTGCAATACGGGTCAGTACGGCTCCGGTGCGGTAATCGCTCCCCAGGCGAGCGCCCGCGACGGCAAGCTGACCGCGGTGATCATTCCCAAACTTAATCCCATCACCGGGATTCAAGCCGCCTATCGTCTCTTCCATAACACCATAAACGAGATGAAAGATTTGGAGTACATCGATTTCACCAGTATGAAAATCAGGCGGGAAAAGCCCGGTGCGTATGAGGTGGACGGCGAAACCCATGCCGGCGGCACCAACCTCAACATCTCCATTCTCCCCGGAGCCCTGCGGGTAATCGTGCCCTGAACAGCAGTACCGGAAACCAGCTCTATCGGGATCATCCGTCATTTCCGACGGATGATCCCGATTTTTTTGGGAGGATATCGGATTGCGCTGAGGTCAATTGACTAATACGAAGTTTGCGTCAAGTGAGTATGAAACGCTTCCCCGACGACTCACGCAACCGTGCCTCGTATGACCATACTTACTCACATGATCGGAAATTCGTATAATACTGAAGGTGAGTCAAGTCGTGGAGAAAGCAGGGAAAAGACTGTCTGAATTGGGAGGCGGGGGATGTATAGGACACGCCTATGATGAAAGACAAAACCGGCAAGTACTCAATTCATGTAAACGGTTATCGGGTTGAGTCAGAAAACAGGGCCAAATCGTGGCGAGGCGTAGACAAGACCCCCTTCCTTTACCCCATTCGTACCAAATCGGTACGAATGGGGGCCCCGGGGCCTTGCGGCCACCTTCCCCTTTTCAGGAGGCAGGAAAAAACACCACTCATGCGCGTGAATCTTGCATGTGCTGCTTCGGTTCGTTGCTGACTCAACCCGATAACCGGATTCATTTTTATCCATTTCATCCTGTCTTTATCCCGCGCATCCCAATTCAGACAATTTCTTGCCGAGCCAATATTTCAAATTTTGAATCAAAATTGACGAAGCGGAATCAGTCGAAGAATGTCGGGTTGCAGTCTCCTCCGCCCATTCCCTCAAAAGAAACTCACTCCCACCATAGTTTTTCTGCAAACAGAGAAATAGGAGTTGCAATGTATATATGACAATATTATAATAATTAAGCAGGGTCGTTGACAATGACATTCACCCCTACAGGAGGTTCCCATGGCATACGTCATCGTTACTCCCCGGACCCGTGAGGCTGATGTTTACAACGCCCCGGAAGCGTGCTGGTCCCCCGCAGTTGACATTATGGAACGGGACAATTCCTACGCCATCAATCTTGACATGCCCGGATTCGAGCGGGACAACTTGAAAATTTCGGTGCAGGAAGATGTGCTGACCGTCAGCGCGGAGCGAGAGCGCCAAGAACCGGAACGCGAGGATCTGTACCGCTATTTCGAGCGCCCATCCGGAAAAATATCCCGCTCGTTCCGTCTGCCCGCTTCCGTCAATACCCAGAACATTTCTGCCAACTACAAGAACGGGGTGCTTATGCTCGAAATCCAGAAACGAGAGGAAACCAAGCCCCACAGCATCGAAATCACGGAAAGCTGAGTTCGCGGCCGGTTCTCCCGGAGTGCGAACGATCAACCGGGGATCATATCCCCACGGAACCCGAATGAACAGGAGGTGTTGTATGTTACCGGAAATCTGGAGAAGAGGCGGGATGCTCGGGCCGACTTTCGATGATCTGCTCGAGCGGTTCTTCTACGGCGGGCCCGGGATGGAGCGGCAGAGCGGTGCGGTGGTCTGGACTCCCCGCGCCGACATCACCGAAGACGACCGGGAGGTTACCATTGATATCGAGCTCCCCGGAATGAAGAAAGAGGACATCAAGGTCGAAGTACGCAACAATGTGCTGACCATTTCCGGCGAACGCAAGCAGGAACGCAGGACCGAATCGCCCGAGGGCAGCCGTATCGAGCGGCACTACGGCAGGTTCGAGCGTTCGTTCGCTCTCCCGGAGACCGTGGACGACCAAAAAGTCTCCGCCAACTACCAGGGCGGCGTGCTGACTCTTCACCTCCCCAAGACCGAGAAAGCCATGCCCAAAGAGGTCAAGGTGGAAGTGCAGGGGTAACACACGCACCCGGCTCGGAGAATAAAACACCCGGACGATGAGAACGTTGTCCGGGTTATTTTTATTTGGGTATCGGGTTTGGTCAGAAAACAGGGCCAAGTCATGACGAGCGCAGCCAAGACCCCCTTCCTTTACCCCATTCGTACCATGGGCGGCATGAATGGGGGCCCAGGGGTCTTGCGGCCACCTTCTCCCTTGCCGGGGGCAGGAAAAAAACACCACTCTTGCGCGGGAGTCTTGCTTGTGCTGCTTCGGTTCGTTGCTGACTCAACCCGATAAGCGTGTTATCTTTTCATCTTTTATCCCCTGCATCCCGGGGTCCCCAACCGAATCGGTACGATTCGGTTGGGGTGGTCCCACCCATCCCCATTCAGACAGGCTT
>JAWLHT010000337.1:0-5100 GCA_041690195.1 Candidatus Latescibacterota bacterium | reverse complement strand
GGCGAAATTGATGATCTGCGGTGGAATTCTGAGTTGTTCAACGGTAAGAATTTCCTCCGGGATAAGTCGAAAAACCGCGGCAACTCCTCTATGCTGCATAAAAATATTGGCCCGAAATCGTGCCAGTCCCGGGACTTCGTATGCAAAGTCCAGTTCCATCTTATCTTCGAATCGATTCTGCTGCGCCTCAGTCATGATTTCATAGAGAAGCTTGCGGGTTTCCACAGGAGGCAGCGAAGTGCTGGTGACCGGCGACAGGTCACCCGAGACACGGATCAGCGGCGGGGCGCCCACGCTGATATGGAGGTCGGAGCCCTTGCGTTCCTTCAGGAGATAGAACAGCTTATCGATTTGCGCCAAAATATCCTCCTCACCTGCGTTCCCATGTATGCCAACTCCTGTGCTTCTCCGAAAGAAGCACAATTTCTTCCGGTTGTCAACCCGGAATATTGCAGGAGATATTCACCCCGGGGATATTCTGATGAACGCGAAACTCGCCAACCTGTTTCAGCACCAAAAAAAGCCGCGGCGTTTCGCCGCGGCAGTATCACGCACTACTCTCTTATGCAAAGATCAGCATGAAACGGTGCATTTACCCTTCTTCCATGAAGGACATCGCTTCCCGTTCCCGTTCGAGATCATTCATGACCGCCTGTAACTTGGTGTCCACGCGGGCCACGAACGCCTGGAGTTCGTCCTCCGAGTCTATTTCATTGGCCAACGCCTCAATATCCGCGCTACGCTCCTCGAGTATCTCCCGAAGTTCATCCAGCAGTTCGTCATACATGTCGCATCACCTCGCCTTCCGAATAAAGGTTTAACTTATGATATAGTAATAGCTTTATAATGATTTGGCAATACTATTTCACAACCCAAGCGCAATTTCCCCAATTTCAAGGAGAAGGACGTGGTTAATACCCGGCATCCATTGCAGTGTCCGGTGCTTAACCACATTCCCGTCACCCCGTTTCAACCGAACATCGGGGCTGCTTCTCATGATTCTCCCCGCGTTGTATCCTTCTGGTAAGGAACGCGCATCGCATGCTTCCCACGGTGAGGGGTATCAGCAGTCAGTTATTGATGTGTTCATCTTTTGGAGGATTCGAAAGCAGAGCCGTCCAGGCAGCGAGTTGGCATCAGCGCCCATCTGTAATAATTTTACTTTCGTCTTCACTTACGAGTTCCGGCTTTTTTTTACTCAACGTTTTTTTACCTGATAAAAACCTGCGGTCAAGTGACCTCGACTCCAGAAAGTCTCCAGCATTCACCTTTTTGCATAAACATCGTTCACACCGGCATGAAGAGATCATCGAGAAATGGCTCGCGATCGAACTTCAGTTGGTTCTTCGCTGTTTCAGTGGGTAAATGAGAGTAAACGGTGCACGTGAAGGGTAGATGGGGCAAGGGAACAAAGGGAAAGACCGTCGGGACCAGGCATGCCTCCCGCCCTGAACGGTACACTCCGGCATGGACGGCCGGTTCCCTTCTTCTGGCTCCTTCAGTGTAATTGATGATATCGGTATGGAGCGAACGACAACCAATCGTCTTGTCCGGAGAACTGGACACACAAAAGCCGGCACTTCTGCCGGCTTTTGTGTGTCCCAAAACACGATAACAGCGGATCTCAAGCAGTTTGGCCCGCCTGCTTTCCGGCAGAAACGCGCGCCTCATCATCAACCAACCGTTTCGACCACCACGAAGCCAAAATCGCTCCGGTGATGTTGTGCCATGACGAATAGACGACTCCGGGAACCGCGGCAAGCGGGCTTTTGAATACACTCAGGGCAAGACCCGCTGCCATTCCGCTGTTCTGCAAGCCGACCTCAATGGCCACGGTACGGCAGCTCCGTTCGCCAAGACGCAACAGCCGGGCTCCCCAGTAGCCCAGGGTAAGACCCAGCGCGTTATGAACAACCACCGAAAGGAGAATGATGAAAACAATTTTTCCGATAAGCAACTGTTCGCGCGCGTTCGAAGTCATGATTGAAACCGAGAAGGCTATGGCGAACATGGCATACACCGGCAGAAAACGGAAAACACCGTCAGAAAGCGCCCGAAGGCGTGGATCTGCTTCACCGATTCTTCGAAGGACCTTGTTCACGACCAGTCCCAAGCCGACCGGAATAATCACCATTTTGATGATCGAGAGGAACATGGTCCAGAAGTTGACTTCGATATACGCTCCCGCGAGCATTTTCGTCAACGTAGGCGTGGTGAAAGGAGAAAAGAGAGTGGAGAAAGCGGTCATGGTTACCGAAAGCGCCACATTGCCTCCCGCCAGATAGGCGATCACATTTGATGCAACGCCTCCCGGACTGCATCCAACCAGGACAATCCCCGCCGCGACTTCCGGTTGACCGGAAGCGAACAGCATGGCCACTCCCTTACCCACGAACGGCATAATTGTATACTGGAGCGCCAATCCGATAAGAACGGCGTGCGGCATCAGAAACACCCGTTTGAAGTCGCTAACACTCAGTGTAGTCCCCATACCGAACATGATTGACATAATGAGAGGAATAACAATCCTCTGCATCTCGAATCCGCCCCAGGTTCTGAATGCTTCAGGATAAAACATTGGCGCCGTAACCGCCGCGGCCATCCACAGGGAAAAAGCTACTCCGGAAAAAATGGGGCTGAAGTTTGCCAGAACGGCAAGTGACACCAGAAATGAAACAACCGGAATACCGGATGAAGAGCCCCGCCCTGTAAAGAGGAATACCGCGGTGACCAGTAGGGATATCACAGCGATTATCCGAAAAAGGGTTACTACCGTTTTTTTTCCCGATCGGTGATTATCCGCCATACTTTC
This sequence comes from Candidatus Latescibacterota bacterium, assembly GCA_041690195.1. Lineage (GTDB taxonomy): Bacteria > Latescibacterota > Latescibacteria > Latescibacterales > Latescibacteraceae > JAWLHT01. Next base: position 2,288 of record JAWLHT010000337.1, on the reverse strand, counting down.
CTCGTGGTAGTGTTTGCCGAGCATTCACGCGTCCCGCCGGGTTGACTCCCTGCACACACGGGGCACCTCATCCTTTACAGATTTTTGAACATGCCGTATACGGCGGAATATGTCAAGTATTAAATATTTGGCTCATCGAGGATTGTGTGGGTAAACGAGTGAAGAGAAAAAAGGAGTCAGGAGAAGGGAAACGGCCGCCAATGCTTGATTGTACGGTTCAGGACGGGCGAGGCATGCCTCGCCCGTCTTGTCTATCCCTTTGCACCTCTGTGCCTTTGCCCCCTTCACCTTTCACTTTGCCCGTTCACCCTCATATCCCCACAGAATACCGCGAAGAACCAAATAATTCCGAATCTGCCTTTGGTCAGCATTGTGGGCCGAGCCGACATTATTTCGATTTGTCACGAATTTCGCTGTTATGAAATACCGAAGTTTTTTTTCCAGGAAGTCTGCTCCCTCTCCAGGAGCGCGACCATTGTCCATTTTGAATAATTTTGACGCTGATGCAGAGCCATTTCCGGCGCATCTCGCCACTATCACCGGCTCCGCTTTCAGTTTACACCCGCTCGTCCCAGCGGGATATAACGGTCGAGGACAGCCGGAACTTCTCCACCTCGTCCAGACCCACCCAGCGGCCGCCGTTCACCGCCGACATCTGACCGGCGAGGAGCGTGCCGAGTTTGTGCAGAATATCCGCGCCGGTTTCCGGAGATTTGTTCGCCCGGAAAACCTGTTCCATCTGCGCCATAAAGGGTACATACCACTCGTTCTCCACATCAAAACGGCTGAGGCCATCGTGGTTCACGATATCGCCCTCAACCACCAAACCGTCCGTATGGCACCCGCGGAACCACCAATAATGCGGAAAATGGTAAGTGCTGGCGTATATGGTCCCCCGGCAGGGAGGAGTATCGCCGAAAGGCTCATATTCCAGTTCGATGAGGAGCGGGGGCAGAATCGACGGATCGTATCCCCCGGAACCGTCCCACCCGGTCAGACGGGCTCTCCTGAGCTTTCCGCCGACAATGCCGTAAATGAATTCCAGCCCGTGGGCCACATACTGCCCGTACGTTCTTGAAAGGCAGTCTGACTGGAACGACACCAAAGTGTCGCGCTTCACCTGCGATTTCAGCTTTCGTGTCTCGACCATCCACGGAACAAGAGAGCCTGTGAAGAGCGCCGTGCCGGACTCCTCCGCCGCCGATACGATCGCGCGCCCGTCCGCCATGGTGGCCGCGAAGGGACGATTCACAAATGTCGGAATACCCCGCTTGAGGAAGGGTACGGCGAGTTCGGCCGACCGGTCGAAATCCATCACCATCACGGCATCGACCTTCCCGTGCATGTCACCGGGCCGCTGCACGAATTCCGCCCCGATCTTTTTGGCCAGCGCCGGCCCCGGTTTGAACTCCCCGTCACTCATTTTTGCGGCCCGCTCACCTGCGAAATTCCGGTGATAGTCGTCACCCCATAGATGGGTGATTCTCATCTGGGTGGCATGGACGCGATTCCCGACATTCCCGCTGATGTAATCAATATAGCTGTTATGGGCGTAGGGCCCGCAGCCGACAATACCGATGTTGAGCACGGGTTTTTCCAGCCTGCCGTTCTCGGCGTGAATCGCCGGCGCAACGGTACCGGCCGCAGCGGCGGTCGCCAGTGCGGCGGTTATAAATCCACGACGGCCGACCTGATTATGCTCCGACATGTGCCTATCTCCCTCCTGAAAATGTTTTTATAGTATTCGTACGCCCGGTTACATGAAATCACGGCATGAAGCATCGTGGCCCCTCCGACTCAGCGGAAGCTCTCGCGCATCATTGCAGCCCCGCTTTTTTACGTCCGAACGCCCCCGTACCACATCCATACCATATCTCGATAACTGCTGTCTATCCCCTCCAGCAAAATGGACCGCTTCGTTCTGTTGGCCGGTTTAAAGGAATATGATAGAGGTTTGAACGGTATGAATCAAGGAAATCCTCCGCCGTCGGAAGAGCATATAGGCATATCCATAACGGAAAAGCATTATATAGGATCGGGGGAGCATATGAAGTACGGAGTATAAGAATTTGCGAGCATCTCGTTTAGAATAACTGCACTCCGGTTAACCCGGATTATGCATAAAAAAAGCGGTGCAATGAAGTAAGTTATTGAGTATATTGCAGTTGCGAGCAGACAACGTACTCAATGCACTTACAATCTGAGGATGCACCGCATGAGTGAATATACCCAACTTTCGTTTTCATTTGCAAGTATTTCCGGTAAAAAGGTGATTGCGGATTTCTCGG
>JAWLHT010000336.1:0-5294 GCA_041690195.1 Candidatus Latescibacterota bacterium | reverse complement strand
AGTCCAACAAAAACTGGGACCCGGCTCTCTTTTCTTCTTGACTTTCAACACGGTCGCTCTCTTGCGAGAGAGGGGAACGAGGGGTGAGTTATATTTTCAGGCCCGAATTACAAAACATCAGTACACTACTATCTGCTTATCTTTACGACAATGGGGTGAGTTAGTTTTTGGGGGGAAGCCCGGAGGCTCCGGCCGGTAACTCACCCCCTTGCTCCGTCTCTCCAGAGAGAAGGGGAAATCGCGGTTCACGAAAACCCGACGGTTTTCCGGCTCTCCGGACAACCCAGCCTCCCTGCCCCCCCAAACCTGGGTAATAACAAGAGTATCCGGCCCCGGGGCAAAGAGAAAGGGCCGGCCGCTACAGTGCGGCGCCGGACCGAAGCTACGTGAAGGGTCTGCCGGCCTGCTCCGTTCCCTTCATTTCATGCTTGAAGCGCCGAAGGTATTTCCTTGCAATCTTTATTTTTTTTATTATACTTTCCGGCAGGATGGGGTCTCATGGTTGTTAATGGGTATACCGGGAGCCGGAGAAGATAAGGCATGATGGAAAGCTGGGAACAGGATCTGGTGGCGTTGCTCGGTATTCGGCCGGAGTTGTTGCCCACCGTTCTGGCTGCCGTTCTGGCGGGTGTGGCCGTGCTCGCGCTGGTCGAGCTGGCGCTGCTGGTACGGAGCGCGATGAAGCGCCGCAGGCTGCGGGCGGACAAAGACGAAACCGATCCCGTGCTGAAGGATCTTCTCGATACGGTGTTGCGCGATGTCCCCACCGTGCTCGATTCCCAGAATCACCCCACCCCTGCCGTTGATACCGCACCCCTGGAGCGGAGTGTCGCCCTTCTGGAAAAGAAGGGGATCGGTGACGCTTCATACTACCTGAAGCTTTCGAGTGTCGCCTATTCCCGCGGTGATTCGGGGCAGGCGCTTGTCTATGCGGAGCGGGCGCTGAATCTGGCCGAGCGGAATCAAAACCCGATCAACAAATCCGCCGCCCTTGGGAGCATTGGGGTTCTGAACAAGGATAAAGGGGATTTCGACGCGGCCTTCAAACAGCTGTCCCACGCGCTCAGCGTATCCCGGGAAGCCGGGTACAAAGCCGGTGAGGCCCATCACATGCGGGCCATCGGCCTGATGTATCGTCAGAAGCGCGAGTCTGAACTCGATACCGACATGGCGCTCGACTACTTCCAGAACGCCCTTTCCATTCACCAGGAGATAAACGACCGGCTTGGAGCGGCCCAGGATCTGGATTATCTCGGACTGACCTACCTGGACAAGGGTGATCTGGATCTGGCGCTGAATTGTTTCAACGACGCGCTGAACGTTTACCGTGAAACGGAAAACCGTCGCGGGGAAGCGCGTGCTCTTGGAAATCTCGGGCTCGTACACCAGGTTCGGGGAGATTTGGATTCCGCGCTGCGGTATCTCAATAATGCCCTGATGATCCATGAGGAACTCGGGAACCGGCGGGGACAGTCCCAGTCGCTCGGTAATATCGGTCTGATATACCAGGCCAAGGGCAATCTGGACCTGGCGCTGGAGTATCACACGGACGCCTTGAATATCGACCGCGAAACGGGTGATGTGGCCAGCGAGGCCCAGGACCTCGGCGCCATCGGCATGATCTATTATCACAAGGGCAATTACCGTACCGCGCTCAAGCATCTCCAGGAAGCGCGTGATCTCTTTCTTCAGTCCGGGGCCTCCGCCGACCTGGAAATGGTGGAGAACTATATTCACGAACTGGAGTCGCAATTGTAGGGAATGGATGAAACGTTGCTCGGAACAAAGACGTCGGCTTTATGGCCGGCGCTTTTTTTTCGGTGCTTCGCGGGTTTTCATGGGTGGTTATCGAGTTGCGGCAACTGTTCAGCTCTTCACGCGGTTCTGAACCCTTGCGCCTGCATCACCGGGGGCTTCCTCTGCGTACCCGTCACAGACCCGAACACCTTTTCCCTCACGTCCGTCCGTGCCACACTCCGGATCTCCCGAAGCCGGTTTCATGTCCCGCCGAACTTAACCGGCATGGGGGCGGGTGCGTGTGTGCGGCAAGAACAGGAACGCATCTTTTTCGGAACCTCTCTGCGGCAGTTGTCCTCCGGAGCGGTTTCCATAGCGCATAAAACCGGGCTGTAATTGAAGATGAAATGTGTTGACTCTTGTCATACTATACAATATATTCATTCTATGGGAGTATGCTGGTGAATCCGTCGTGTTCAATTTGCCGGTCATACGAAATAGCTTCCAATCTCTGAAGAATGCATTTTCCGGACCAATTAATGTACCGTTTTTCCTTTTGGGGCGGGACTGCCCTCCGTCTTTCGTGATGTATTGATCGTGCTTTCGTATCATACCCTCGACATCCCCTGAGACTGCCGCTTCTGGTGTTGTAGAATCTCCGCTCTGTAACCTTTTTTCCTCCCGCTGCTGGAAAGGACATTCCATGCCCGAATCCGCCGAATCCGCCTCTCAGGTGTTCCTCGTCCGGTATTTACGACGCCGGTTCTACGAGCTGCGCAGACTCATCCCATGCCTCAGAGAGCGTCACATCCTGGAAAAGATGGTTGGCCCTTTCGGTTTCTGGGAAAAATTGCAAGCTTTCCAGTTCGAGTTCATGAAATCCAGGGGGCTTTTACCGCACCACACGCTCCTTGACCTGGGCTGCGGACCCCTCCAGGGGGGGCTGGCGTTCATCCGTTATCTGGAGCCGGGAAATTACACGGGGGTAGATATTCGGACGGAACCGATATCCGCGGCTTATATTCAGGTGGCCCGGGCCGGTCTGGTACACAAGAACCCCCACTTGGTGATCTCCCGTACATTCGGCAACGAAGAATTGGGAGACCGGACGTATGACTATATATGGGCGTCCCAGGTATTGTACCATCTTGACCCGGTTTCGCTCGAAAGCTGTTTCGAACGAGTGGTTCGGCGCATGAAACCGGATGGACGATTTTTCGGGAATATCATTCATGACCCCTCGTTGCACAAGGTGTGGAGCACCTGGGAGGGTTTTCCCTTTCATCCGCATCAGCATGATTTCGTGTGCGAACTGGGCGACCGGTACGGCCTGGAAACCAAAATGCTCGGTTCCATGCGTGATTTCGGGTACCCGAACGTGGGGGATCTGAGTCATTTCACCATGCTCGAGTTCCGGCGTAAGAACTCCGCCGGGCACACGGGTGATTCCGTGTATGAGAAAAGTCTGTTTCGCGGTCTGGAAGTAGTCCCGGGCTCCAGTGCTCCTTCGAAAATTATGGCCTACATCTCCGAAAGCACGGAAGAGGAGGCCCTGCGGCGGGAATCGAAGCCGCGCTCCGAGTCTGGTCATGGCGTCCCCGGCCTTCCATGAGGGCTGGCGCAGAGAAAACCCCTCTCCCACGTGTTCAACACGTGGAAGAGGGGTTATGCGTATCGCAAGCCTGATATTACTTGCGGTCGATGACGACCGAATATCCGCTATGCGGCGAAAACATCCTTCAGGGCGGGGTAGACGATTTCACCTTCGAATATGTTCACCGCGGTCCGGATGACCGGGTCCTCCAGAATACCGTAGCCCTTGCGTGCAATCTGTCTGGCGAAGGGGAGGGTCGCACTGGTGAGTGCGAATGTTGACGTCCGTCCCACAGCTCCGGGGATGTTGGCAACCGCGTAGTGTACGACGCCCTCCTCGATGTAGGTCGGCTCGCGGTGGGTGGTGGGATGGGTGGTTTCGGCGCAGCCGCCCTGGTCCACGGCCACGTCCACGAACACCGAACCTTTCCGCATTGAGCGCAGGATTTCGCGGGTGATGAGCTTGGGCGCGGGGGCGCCGTGCACGAGCACCGCGCCGATGACCAGATCCGATTCCGCGCAGGTATCGGCTATGACCTGTGAGCCGGAGAAGAGAGTCACCACGTTCGGGGGCATGATCTCGGCAAGATACCGCAGGCGGGGGAGGCTGATATCGAGAATGGTGACCTGCGCTCCCATGCCCGCGGCAATCTTCGCCGCGTTGGATCCGGAAACGCCGCCTCCGAGAATGGTTACCCGGGCTGGCTTCACCCCGGGAACACCGCCGAGGAGCACGCCGCTACCACCGTGATGTTTCTCCAGTGCGCTTGCTCCGGTCTGCGGTGCCATTCGTCCCGCGATCTCGCTCATGGGCGTAAGCAGCGGCAGAGAACCGTCCGAAAGTTCCAGCGTCTCATATGCCACACAGAGCGCGCCGGATTTCTGCATGGCGCGGGTGAGTTCAGGGGACGCCGCGAAGTGGAAGTAGGTGAAGACAATCTGTCCCGGACGGATAAGCGGATATTCGGACTGCAGGGGTTCTTTGACCTTGTAGATCATGTCGCAGTTGCCGTATATCTCCTCCGGGGAATCAACGATCATCGCGCCCCGCGCCATATAATCTCCATCGGAGAATCCCGCCTCCACTCCCGCGCCGCGTTCGACCATGACCGTGTTGCCTTCGTTCACAAGTTCCCGGACACCCGAAGGCACGATGGCCACACGGCTTTCCTGCGGTTTGATTTCTTTCGGAACCCCGATTTTCATGGCGTAGTCCTCCCTTTTCCTTCCGGCTGTGTTTTCGGACCGCGGTCCAGTTCCTCCAGGGCCGGTCCCAACTCGCCGCCCATCATGCGGCTGAGCTTGTCCGCGGGCACCCACTGGCCGTAATTCCGCAATACGACGTATGTCTCCGAGTCCTTTACCCCCGCAACACGCGAAAGCTGGCCGGTCACAAACTCCACCAGGGTCCGCCGGGAGAGCGCCAGCACCACCGCGATCAGATCGTAGCGGCCGGTGACGATCATGGTGGTGAGCACCGAAGGGAGCTTGCCCACTTCGCCGGCGCACTCCTCCAGCCTCCGTCCGTCAATTTTCAATCCCACCAGGGCGATATGCGCCTCCGGAACCTCCTCGATATCCACTTGGGCGGAAACACGGAACACACCGCGTTCCATGAGCCCGGCCAGGCGCTGGCGTACCGTTCCCTCGGCGATTCCGATCCGACGGGCAATTTCCCGGTTGGACATCCGGCCGTCCTTCCCGAGGAGATAGGCGATCTGCAGATCAATCTGGTCCATGAATACGCATCCTCCCTTAATGGTATAAAAATACAACGCATGCGGTCAATAAATCAAATAAATTCTGCGCATATTTGCAAAGTCAGTGGCATCCGGGCTTCCCTAAAATAACTCACCCCCTGGCCCCATTGTCGTAAACATAAGCAGATAGTAGTGAACGGGTGTTTTTTGAAAACCTAACTCACCCCTCGGTCCCATTGTCGTAAACTTAAGAGAAAAGGGCAA
>JAWLHT010000335.1:0-5297 GCA_041690195.1 Candidatus Latescibacterota bacterium | reverse complement strand
CCATGGCTGCCTCCCGTGACAGGTAAGTGTAATACTTTATAATGTATAACTCCTGTCACTACTTTGCAACCTCTTTCTGACCCAACCCGATAACCGTCATACTTATTTCAGGCCTGCCTGTCTCTGCTGTAATCAAATAGTTCCTGTGACTTCATACCGCTGAAAGAGAGGACCAGAAATCCAATAATCATGACCGGAAGAACCTCTACCGCGTGGAATATGACCGCGAAACTTACCGCCCGCTCGATTTCCACCCCGAAAAGTTTGAGACCGGCTATGGTGGAGAGTTCGTATCCTCCGAGATTCGCCGGTGTGCTTACCATGGCAATGCCGAGGTTGGTCAGGATCATGACCACAGAAGCGGCGATCATGCCAAGCTCGAGCAAATAGGCGCGGAACATGCACCAGACCATGAATATTTTCATACCCCAGAGCAGCACGCTGATGGTCGACGCGTAAAAGAGGATGCCTGCGTCCCGGAGCGCAGCAAACCCTTTCAGGAATCTGGATACCCGTTCCGAAATTTTTTTGCCGAAGCGGTCACGGACGGCGCGTACCATACGGTGTCTCGGTGACAACGCCAGTAGCAGGAATCCGACACCGACTATGGAGAAAATAAACGCGAATACAAGGGGGTGACGGAGCGGGATGGGATGAATGATAAAGATAAGCAGAAGTGTCAGGACGAAAAAGGATGAGTTGAGAAAGAAATCAAGCATAACCGTTGAGAGGACGCTGGCGAAACTGATCCCTTCCTTGCGTGACAAATAGAACGCCCGGGCGCCGTCCCCGAGCCGCAGGGGCATAAGCGTGTTCCCGAATATCCCGATGAGTGTCGCCCCGAACACTCGCCAAAGAGGAGTTTCCCGTTTGACACAGAGCAGGATCAGCTTCCAGCGAACCGCTTCGAACCAGGTGGCGGCCAGATTCACCAGGGCGGCGAGCAGAACCCATCGGTAATTGATTTGCGAAGAGTAATCCCAGGCCCGTTCAAGATCCATTCGCGCAATAATGGCGACAACCGCTCCAAGCAGGATAACCGGGACAACCCACCGGAGGTTCCGCAGGCGGATCATACGGGCCAGGTTTCACCGGCGGCCGGATTGAGCGCCGGAATCGAAATGCCGTGATACCCTGGGGCGGCGTTCTTTCCCTCCAATACCTCGAAGTAGTAGTCCGCGATTTCCGAAGCGATTCGATTCCAGGAATAGCGCAACGATTTCCGGCGTCCGTTTTCTCCCATGCTTCGGCGGAGGTCATCACGGTCCAGAATGCTGAGTACCGCTCCCGCGAATTTATTCGTGTCGCCTCGGGGTACGGTGATTCCTTCGGATGGGCCGAGTACTTCCCTGTATCCGGTGTTTTCCGTTGCCACGATGGGTTTGCCTGCGGCCATGGCTTCCACCAGGGTAACCCCGAAGGAGGCTTTGGTTACCGGTGAGCAGAACACGTCACAACTCGCATAGTACCGGGGCCGTTCCCTCCAGATCTGACCTTCAAAATGGATATCCTTGTCCAATTCTTTCGGTACCCGGTGTCGGTAGTAAAAAGCGAAGGGCCCATCGCCGATTACAATGAGACGGACATCGGAACGACGCTTCCGTACGGCCCGGAATACCTCCAACATGAATCCGAGCCCGTTGCGCGGATCGAACCGTCCGACAAACAGCAAATTTTTCTTGCCGTCGCGGAAATGCTCCAAGGGTGGTGTCGAAGGGGTAAACACCTCCGTGTCGACACCGTTGGGGATAACCCGGGGTTCGAGCCGGAAATACCGCCTCATGGCGTCAATACTGCTCCGGGAAACCGCAATCTGCCCATCGAGTTTGTCAACCGCCCGTTTCTGCAGGACTCCCTTCAGCATCCGGTAGAGGATACTCCGGTCGAAGTAGGTGTGATACGTTCCGATACAGGGGCAGTCTGCTTCAAGCAACGTATACACGGGGAGCGTGAAGACGGTTGGGGAATGAATGTGCAGGAGATCGAAGTGTTCACGATCCAGCATGTCCCGGATCTCCTTGCGTATATGCAGTCCCATGGTGATCCGTCCGACAGAACCGTTCACCAGCAGCGGTACACCATGGCCGAGCCTGATAATTTCCGTGCCCGAAGGATCTCGGCTTCGGTTTTCCCGTGATCCCAGCACATTCGAACTGATTACCTTGACCTGAATCCCGCGTGTGGCCAGACGTCGGGAAACATTGTACACATGTTCGGTCATACCCCCAAGGAGCGGAAAATAGTATTCGGAAACCATTCCGACTTTAATGGGCATGTGGCTGTCTCCTTATATAAAGATGTAATAATAATATTATAGTAATTTTATTTTTATTGCGCAACAGGAAGCCTTCGGTAGCAAGCCGTTCCGTCGCGGAATCAGGTAAGGCAGGCATCCGGGGAGATGCTTTCCGGCGTGCGCGTATACAGGTGTTGGGGAGAATCAGGTGTTTCTGGACAGTGCTTCCCCCCTCCCGGGTGGGCCCGAGAGGGGGGAATGGATGCGGAACGAAGGGGGGAGGAAATGAGCGTTGACCGGTGCGCGAAATTTCAGAATTCCACGTTGAAGCCTCCCACCGGCATGGTGCTAAATTGGTTGACCTGTTCCACCCGGCCGTACTTATCCCGGCTGTAGTCCCAAATATTGTCGCGGCCATAGGCGTTCATGATATCGAAATAAGCAACCAGGCTCCAGTTGTTGAAGTAGAAGCGACGGTCGAGGCGAATGTCCAGACGGTGGTAGTCGGGAAATCTCGCTGCGTTATAAACGGTATTTTCCGGAACGATCCAGACATGTCGGTCACGGAGATAGAGCGGTTCAGTAAAGGGACGTCCCCCGGCAAAACGCCATTTGGCTGAAAGCATCACCTCGTCGCCAAAGGGGAGGAGCCACGCGGTAATTTTGTACCACAGTTTTGATTTCATGGCGGGGTACCACGATGTTCCGCCGGGTCGCCACCTTTTGGAAGCTGATACCGTGAAAAGATTCCGATGGTCGAAGTCCCAGGGCCGTTCCTCTCCGGTACGAGGATCTTCGAACCAGGCGCGGTAAAAGGAGTAGGACAGGATGTACATGTAGGATGTGCTCATTTTGCGCTGGAGGTAAAACTCGATGCCCTCGGCATGTCCCCGGGCCGCATTCATCATCTGTCCCTCGTCATAATCCCAGGGGTCGGGGGTAGTCCAGGCTTTCGACACCGGAACATCCCGGTACTGCTTCGAGTAGGCTTCCAGAGTAATCCGGGTGTCCGGGCGGGGCAGCCATTCCGTTCCGACAACAGCCTGTTTGGTATGATAATCCTTCAGACTTCTATTGGCCGGATGCATGGTGAGCTCGATGTATGATGGACTTTGATAGTGGACTCCGTAGGCCCCGTTCAGCCAGAGTGCGTCGGAGAGACGATACCGGAGTCCCAGGCGCGGAGCGAGATAGCCGTGACCGGTGTAATCCATATAGTCATAACGCCCGCCGAGCCGCAGCGAGAGGCGCTTGGTCGGATTCAGACGGAGCTGCGCGTACCCGGCGGCCTTCATGGTGCTGACATTTGTACGGTCGCGCCACTCTGGATAGGTAAGGTAAATTCCGGTGACCGTGTCCTGCTCGGGCCGGTCGAATGCGGTGTCATACGTGAACACGGTGTCGGCATCGGAGAAGATGTCGTGGTCGAATCGGCTGTTTTTGAGGGAGAAGCCCCCGGAAAGTTCGTGCCGTCCAAAAAGCCAGTTGAGATCGTGCTTCAGGGTAAGTTCCGATTCCACCGACTGGTTGCCATAGAATGCCTCGCTCCGGTTGGCGCCATTCTCCCAGACATCAGTGGACCAGTCATTCTGAACAAAGGACAGCACCGTTTCGGCATACAAATTCGAGGCGAACATGCTTTTCAGGGTGAGTCCGGATATCATGAGATTGGTGGTCTGATCAACGTTTTCTTCGTCATCCTCGTCCAAATCCTCGCCGGGTTCGATCCGGATGGAATCATCGCCGTATACTGAATTCCAGAGGAGGGTGTGACGGTCGTTCAGACTCCAGGTTACCTTGCTCTGGAGATTATAGTAGCGGGGAATCGCGGTGAGTCCGTAGCCGGAAATGATGAGGTCCAGGAAGCTTTTCCGGCCGGAAACCAGGTATGAGCCCCGGTTGCCGAGCGGTCCTTCGGCCATCATCCCGATTCCGGCCATGCTCATGTCAAGGTTGCTCAGGTGTTTGTCCCGATTTCCGGTACGGAGCGATATATCCATCACCGAGGAAGCCTTGTCCCCGAACCGGGCCGGAAAGGCCCCGGCCAGAAAACTCACATCGTGGATGAACTCGGATCGCAGGAGCGAAATTGGTCCGCCTCCCGCGCCCTGGAAGGCGAAATGGTTCGGGTTGGGGATTTCAATACCGTCCATGATGAAGAGGTTTTCCCCGTAGTTGCCGCCCCGGACAATAATTTCATTCATCTGGTCCGATCCGGTGGTGACCGAGGGGAGCGCCTGTATCACCCGCTGAACGTCCATGACTCCGCCTGCGGCGCTCAGGATTTCTTCGGTGTCTATGGTTCGTCCCGAAACTTCGGCTTCAGGGTCTTTCCTGAAGTATGACTCGCGGGCGGTGACAGTGACCCCCTCCAGGGTGACCGCCTCCTCTTCCAGGCTTACGGAAAGTTCGGTGACTCGTCCGGGACTGACCGAAACGGTGGTTCGGACGAGAGCCTTGCTCCCGATCATGGAAAACTTGATGTTATAAGTTCCCGGGGGTACCTGGTCAATTCTGTACTTTCCTCCAATGTCGGTCATGGCGCCGAGTGAGGTTCCCATAACGCTGACCGCGGCTCCTGGAAGTGGGCTCCTGGTAGCGGCATTGGCGACCGTTCCCTGGATCTGCCCGGTTTGTGAAGGGGTTTGCGCTTCGGTTACGGAAAAGGTGAGGAGCAGAATAATGATGAGCAGGACAGACTTGGTCATGGGTGCTCCCGGTGTTATGGAAGGATTGGCGGGGGACGAGTGGGCATAGACGTAAACATAAGGAATAATCACTGACACGCATGAGTACCAAAGGTAGTCAATGGAGACTTTGGTCGGTAACTCACCCCCTGCTCCCCTTCTTGCACCCCAGCCCTGTTCCACAGGGCCGGGGACCCCGCCTCTCCAGAGAGAGAGGGGGCATTGAGCCATCGGAAGCACTGAGATGGCCGATAACGAGTCATCCCCTCTCTCACCGAGAGAGGGGAACGAGGGGCATTGTCGTAAACTTAAGAGAAAAGGGCAAGACAAAGTTTCACTATACAGGAGCAGCGGAGTTGGTAACCACGTGTGGG
>JAWLHT010000334.1:0-5451 GCA_041690195.1 Candidatus Latescibacterota bacterium | reverse complement strand
CTTCCGGCCTTGCGGCCACCTTCCCCCTTGCAGGGGGCAGGAAAGACATCACTCATGCGCGTGAGTCTTGCTTGTGCTGCTTCAGTTCGTTGCTGACTTAACCCGATAACCGTATAAAGGAATCGGCCGGACTGTCGCGTGGTTCCGGTCGCGTCACCGCTGGCCAGAGGAAATACTCTCGGAAGTGCCGCTGATCAACCGGGAGTGACAGAAGAGTGGTGCGACGCGTGGCGAGCGCCGGATGACGGAGAAGCAATGGCATCCGATGCGTGACCCGCGAATATGCGATTCCGCAAATCACGCACCGGCAGTCGTCATTTTTTGAAACTCAGCCGGATGGGCGTTCCGTGGAGGTTGTATTCGTTACGGATGGCCCGTTCGACGTATTTGGCGAAGTTATCTTTCACCTTCTGGGGATCATTCACGAAAATGACGAAAGATGGTGGCTCGGTCCCGTGCTGGGTCCCATACCGGAGAGAAATATCACCAGCACCCGGCGGGACCGGAAGCGTTTCGATGAACCGGTTGAACTCAGCGGTCTGGACTCTGAATTTACGGGAGGCATCGATACTCGCGGTCAGTTCGAGCACCTTCCGGACACGCTGACCATGCAAGGCTGAAATGAATACAATGGGGTACTCCGCCTTGTCCGGAAGCTGGTCGCGGATATCCTGCTCGAACTGTTTAATGGTGTTCGAGTCTTTATCGATAAGGTCCCACTTGTTCGCGGCTATGATGACCCCCTTGCCCGCTTTCTCCGCGTCATCAATGAGGCTTTTATCGTATGCGGTAAGCCCCTCATTCACGTCTATTACGACCACCGCGACATCGCAGCGGGCAAGACTCCGCATGGTGCGGAGTGAACTGTAGTAGTCCAGTGACTCCTTGAGTTTGGTGACCCGTTTCAACCCGGCGGTGTCCACCAGGATGATCCGCCGTCCATTGAGCGCGAGATAGGTGTCCACCGAATCGCGGGTCGTTCCGGGAACATCGCTTACGATGACCGTCTTCTTTCCGGCCAGAGCGTTCACAAGGGAGGATTTCCCCACGTTCGGACGGCCGATCACCGCGATCTTCAGCGCATCCTCCGATTCCGTAACTCCTTCCGTTTCCTGCGGCAGGAGTTCAACGATGGCGTCGAGAAGATCGCCCGTCCCCCGCCCCGTATGCCCGGAAACCGGATACGGATCTCCCAAACCGAGATTGTAGAACTGGTACATGTCGGGTTCATCACGGTTGTTGTCAACCTTGTTCACTCCGAGAAGAACCGGCTTTCCGCTCCGGACCAGAACATTCCGGACTTCTTCGTCATAGTCGGTGATCCCGCTCTTTACATCCACCAGGAAGAGCACGACATCCGACTCCTCCACCGCGAGCATACTCTGTTCGCTCACCGCCTGTTCCATCATGTCCTTTGTCGACGTGATGAATCCGCCGGTGTCCACCAGCATGAAAGTCCGGCCATTCCATTCGAACTCCGTGGTGTTCCTGTCCCGGGTCACACCCGGCGTGTCGTGGGTAATGGCGAGCGGACGGCGAATGAGGCGGTTGAAAAGCGTGGATTTCCCCACATTCGGACGACCAATGATGGAAACGATGGGAAGCTGCATGGCGATTCCTCTCTATCCGCAAGACACGTACTGTTTTTTCGCACATAAAAGAGGCGGGATCCGGAACACCCGGATCAAATCAGTCGAACTATTTGTTTACCCGCCAAACCTCTGAACCCGGACCAGTATGATTCCGGCCAATATATAGCGGAAGATTGCTCTGATACGGCATGACGAAGGGAGAAACAATCACCCCGGCCAGGTCGATGGACTGAACCGCCGTAAAGATCCGCTCGCTATCTCCCCAGGTCACGATGAATGTGCTCGCTCGCTCCACGCAGCCCTGTAACCTGTAATTATTTTGAAGCGAGCAAATCGCCGGAGGATTGAACCGTCCCCGATAAAAGTCAATTGCCCAAACTCGTCGCATTTTCTGGACGAACAACACCGTCCGAACCTGCTCTTCCGGGGTAGTTGAAGTACAGACGGATACCGTTCTGCGCGGTGATGGCCGGGAGAACGGGAAGCGCCGGGCGAATGCTCCGGTTCATGAAAATCATCCCTCTTCTCTGGACTAAAGAATGAACACGCGTGTGGTGTATAATCCCGGAATATCACTCGTCGAGGACAAAAAACGTCTCCACCGGGTCATACATGCCCTGCACGACAGTTGCTCCGAACGCGCGGGAGATGTCGTCCGGGGTGAGGTCATCAAGGAAGCGCCCATCGTCGTTCAGGCAGTTCGGAGGAAGGATTATGGTTTCACTCCGTCCGGTCCCTTCAAGGGCATGGATGATGTCCTCACCGGTAAGCAATCCGGACACCGTCACCGTGGAACCGTAAAAACGGTTCTCGACCGCAACGGTCCGGACATCCCGTCCCGAATGAGCCGCCAGACGGCGGGCGAAACCACGAATGTGCTCTTGCATGGAAATTCCGGTCACCACCGTAATTTTCCCCTGATACCGAGGTGGAGCCGAAATCGTTTCCAGACGACCCGCCGCGTCAAGGAAATCCCGGACCATCCCCACACCGTTCTCGATCTGAGGGAAGTCGTCATAGTACTCCGCTCCTGGAATATCCATTCCGGCGCGGATGTACCACTCGTCGGAACAGTAAACGAACCCCTCTCCGGTGTTTGTGGTCATCTCGTTCCGCAACCGGTCCACAAGCGAAATTGTTTCACGGGCGTGACCGGCATCAACCGCGCGGAGCGTATACAACGCACTCCGGTGCCGGGTGAGACCAACCGGAACGACCGCGAGTGATATAACACCCGGATACATCCCGGCCAGATCCCGTATGCTCTTTTCCAGAACAACCCCGTCATTCAACCCCGGGCAAACCACGATCTGGGTATGCAGAATGATTCCAGCCTGAGTCAACCGGTCGATCTTGGCCATAAGCCGGTCATCACGCCGCAGCCCCAGAACGGACCTGCGCACTTCCGGGTCGGTGGCATGGATGGAAACATAAAGGGGACTGAGCCGTTGCTCGATAATCCGGCGCAAATCCCGTTCGCGAAGCGTGGTCAGGGTAACATACGCTCCGTGCAGAAAGGAAAGACGGTAATCCTCATCCTTGAAATAGAGGGTATTCCGCATACCCTTTGGGTTTTGATCCACGAAACAGAACACACACCGATTTCCGCAGGAAAGGAACGCCATCGGTTCAAACTCGATTCCGTGATCTCCGTACCCGTCGAGATCAATCTCGAATTCCCGGTCTCCGCGCCGCACCTTCAACACCATCTCTTCATCGGCACCGTAATAGAGGAAATCTATGGCGTCACGGGCCGGTCCGCCATTAACGGCGATAATCTCATCTCCCGGCCGGAGACCAGCTACATCCCCGGGGGTATCTTTACCGACAGCCTGTATTTTCATATGCTTCCATTGCTCAATGTGTTCACACCGGATACCCGGTCCGGATAAACCGGGTCGGATTCCCGTGTCTCGTTCCGGAATCCGGTGTGCGAAAAACCGGCGGAAACTGAATCCGCTAGCCGGAGCGCCGTCCCGTCCGACAGGGCTAGCTGGGTCCAGCCGCGATCAGTATGCCGTAATTGCCCGCTCCAGGGAACGGATCATTTCCAGCGCATCAATACCGCTGACCGAACCATCGGGATCAAAGCGCCCTCCTCCCTGGACAGGGGACATGATCCCTCGTTCCACGACGGTCATGATTGCGTTGAACGCATAGTAGTCCGAACGGACATCAGAGAAGGGGGAATCCGAACTGACATACCGGGTGGACAAGGTTTCATCGTCATGAAGGAGCACCAGAATGTCCTGAACAATTGAGGCGAACTGCGCCCGGCTGATTGTCCGGTCCGGATAAAATCCACCGTCGGGATATGCATCCAGGCTCGGAAGGTGAAGCGCCAGGACATCTCCTATAAAAGCATGGTCCTCCCGAAGCGCGACATCTTCTGGCAACTTCCGGTCCTCGTCACCATACACGGCCTCAAAGAAAGTGAGCCGACGACTTTTAAAGGTTTCCTTGAAGGGCATTTCTTCCATAAGGAGGCAGCAAACATCCGCCCGGTTAACTGACGGTGTCAAGGCGATCCGCTTTCCGTTCTCCGTTCTCGGAGCGACCTCCAGAATCCGGGAGACCAGGGCAACACGTTCCGCGGCTGGCCCGGAGAGGGTCTTTTTCTGCTCCGTGACTCCGGAAAATTGGTCGCGAGCCGCAGCAAACCGGTACGCCTGCAGATATGCTTCGCCAAGATAATAAAGCGCCCTCTCTTCTGTCGGATCGTATTTCAGCACGCGTGCAAGCGTCTCCTCTGTCCGGTCGATCCAGCCGGAACGTTTCCAGGCGATAAGCGCTCTGGCTTTTACAACAGCGGCATCGGTGAATTTGCGGTCGCGGCTGAGCGCACGGTCAGCAAGCTTTACCGCCTTTTTCCAGTTCTTCCGCTGATACTCGAGTGCCGCCAGCCCTGCGTGGCCATAGGGGGATTTCTTATCCAGCTGCACCGCACGCTGAAACTCGGCTTCCGGCTTGGCGAGGTCTTTGTCACCAATGATTTTCAGCCCGGCCTCGTAATGATGTTTGGGGGTGTCCTCGGGCGAGACGGGCTTCACCGACTTTGAACAACCTCCAGCGGAAAAAGTCATGAACGCCGCAATTGTAAGAACTGCGACTCCTGCTGCGCATGAAAAGGACGCGCAGTATCTGTCCAATACGCTTTTCACGTGGCAAAACTCACTGAATGAAGAAGCAGCGTCTTTTTAGGCGAAACCGCGCGAAGTTTCTATGGGCGGCTCTCCAGCAACCGGCCCCGAAACGAAAAATCCTGACCGTGCCGGAGAGCGGTTGGTCAGGAAATTTCAGAACGCACGGCGTATAGTTTCATGGAGCGGGAGACGGGGATCGAACCCGCGGCATCAAGCTTGGGAAGCTTGCGTTCCACCACTGAACTACTCCCGCTCACTCGAAAATACAATATACTCCCCGATCGCCGGAACGTCAAGTATTTTTGTCTGGTTCCATCCAGGATTGCACACGATCCATCGCATCGGACAAGGCGTCCTGATCCGCCCCATCAACCCACTGAAAACCGGAATGATGCCGAAACCAGGTCATCTGACGTTTCGCGTATCGGCGCGTGTTCCGTTTCACCATCTCGAGGCATGACGCGAAGGACTCCTCGCCGTCGATAAACGGAAACCACTCTTTGTACCCGACCGTATCGAGCGCCACCAGGTCACGGGAATATCCCCTGTCAAGCAGAGCTTTCAACTCGTCAAGGAGCCCCAGGCTGACCATGGAATTCACCCGGTCGCCGATACGGTCGTAAAGGGTATCGCGATCCATTCCAACCGCCAGCGAGAGATAATCGAACCGCCCTCCCGACCTGCGTTCCATCCTCCGCACCTCCGCGTGGGTCCGG
>JAWLHT010000333.1:0-5459 GCA_041690195.1 Candidatus Latescibacterota bacterium | reverse complement strand
CCTGCTCTGCGCGGCCGCCGCGCCGCTTATCGCCGGGCACAACCCCTATGCGGTCAACCTCACCCAGAAGGAACTGGCCCCTTCCACCGAACATCCCATGGGGACGGACAGCCTGGGACGGGACGTATTCGCGCGGGTGATCTACGGCACCCGGATTTCGCTGAAAGTGGGGGTTATCGCCATGAGCATCTCCCTGCTCATCGGAGTCCTGCTGGGGGCGATGGCGGGCTTTTACGGTGGATTGCCGGACTCAATTATCATGCGGACGACCGACGTGTTCCTGGCGCTTCCGGCGGCCATTTTCGCCCTGGCGGTCATGGCGGTGTTCGATGACCCGTCCATCAACAAGATATTCATGGTCCTGGGATTCATCGGGTGGACCACCATCGCCCGCCTGGTGCGGTCACGGGTCATGGAAATCCGGAGCGAGGAATATGTTCTCGCCGCACGGGCGCTGGGATTCAGCCCCTTGCGCACCCTCTTCCGTCACATTCTCCCCAACTCCCTGGCGCCCATCATCGTCGCCGCCACCATCGGCATCGCCGGGAACATCCTCACCGAAGCATGGCTCTCCTTTCTTGGCCTCGGAGCCCAGCCGCATATTCCCTCTTGGGGGCGCATGATCACCGAGGGACAGTCATACCTCGTCACCGCCACCCGACCGTGGATTTACGTCTTCCCCGGCATGGCGCTCTTCCTCACGGTGATCGGATTCAACCTCCTCGGCGACGGCCTCCGGGACGTGTTCGATCCGACCGTTCGTGATTAGAGCGCCGTGGTGTTTTTCCGGCGGTGGGGGACATCAGTGGGCGACGTGTATAGGGAAACTGGTATCGGGGTGTGCCAGGTTATGGGAAAGGAAGGAGTCTCAGCGCTTTTCGAAAGTCTGTTTCACCCCCCGTTTCCCGCGAGCTTGTCATTCCCCAAGTTTTTGAGGGTGGGAGAAAGGGGTGCGAGCGGCCCGAAACATGTGTTGGCCTGCAGTACGCATTCCTATGCAGACCCAGCCCGAGAACCGAATTGAGTCAAGGTTCAGGGTGCAACCGGAAATTCCGCAGTCGAAATGAGTACTCAAAAAAAATATATAATTATTTTTGTTGCGTAACTCGCTGTGTATAGTATAATTGTCATGATGACCCGGACCGAAATGTAGTTTCTGAAACGATTTGGGCGGAGAACGAAGGTTCGGGAGGAATAATGGCTTTCTTTTACCAGGGTTAACGTATTATCTTTACGATTGACCGCATCGTGCGGTACATGCTGGCACTTACAACAACACGTGGGGGGATGGACCATGGCACGCCGTAAATCACCGACTTTCACCGAAGTCGAACTGGAATTCATGCGCATCATCTGGGAGCATGATGAGGTATCAACCGAAGATATCCGCGACATTCTCCACCAGAAAGGGCGGGAACTTTCCGACGGGTCCATCCGCAAGGTTCTCTCCATTCTTTCCCGTAAGGGACACATTACCCGCCGCCGGGAAGGCCGGGCCTATCTGTACAAGGCTGCCATCCCCCAGCAGCAGGCACGGATCAACATGGTGCAGGACCTGTTGCGCCGCGCTTTCAGCGGGTCTGTTTCTCTGATGGCTGCCGCGCTCCTGAGCACCCACGAGGTGAAAGCCAGCGATCTCGATGAGATCAAACGGCTCATCGAGGAGCGCGAAGGGGAGAAGTAAACTGTGGATATGGTGGCATGGCTGCTTCGTCTCGACCTGTGGGGCTTTCAGGTTGTGACGATGCTGCTCTCGATTCTATGGCAGTCGTCCATCGTAATTGCAGTTGCGGGGATATTGTCGTACATGCTTCGGAAAAGCAAGGCGTCGGTTCGCCACACCCTGTGGGCGGTATCGGTATTATCGGTACCGCTCATTCCGTTTCTGGGATGGGTCGCCGATATGGCGGGAACACCACGAACCCCCATTCCCTTCATTCCGGTTCAGGAAACACGAATACCACCGGATTTTGCCGGTTCGCCCGTCCGCGACTCCGGTGATGGGATCCTTCCCGGGAGTATGTCTCTCCGGGCCGATGAAGCGACGGTTTTCGCCACACCTGAACCGGAAAAGATGCGCCTGCCGTTCTCCACAGTTTCTCCCTGGACGGTTCTCCTGACAGTCTACTGTTTCGGGATGGGAATGTTTTGTCTTTTTCTCATCTTCGGCAGGGCGCGGATCGTGCACATGATTTCCGGTGGGAAAACGGTCGCTGATCCGGATATTCTGGCCGCGTTCGAGCGGGCCCGGTTACGTCTCGGTCTTCGGCGGCGGATCTCGGTTGTGGAGACCGGCGCAGTGGAGGTCCCCCTTGCCTCAGGGGTGATCCACCCGGTAGTGTTTCTTCCGGAACGGTTCGGCGATATGTTCCAACGGACGGAGATGTATGCCCTGGCTCTGCATGAGCTTTCTCATATCCGCCGTTGGGATCCCTTTGTACTGACTCTTGTTTCCTTTGTCCGGGCGGTGTTCTTTTTTCATCCGCTGTTATGGGTCGCCATACACCAAATGGCGAAATACGCCGAGCTGGCCTGCGACGACGCAGTTGTGGAGCATTCCGGTGAGCCGGTCGGGTACGCCCGGATGCTGGCCCGGGTCGCTGAACGGATCGCGACTCGTAATGCCCGGGTCCAGCTCGCCTCGGGCTTTTTGTTTTCCCGGAGCACGCTCTTCACCCGGGTTGAGGCAATTCTCGCCGATCGCCGCGAAACCCGCCGTCTCTCCCGATTCGCAATAATTATTGTCTCGATTTTGGGAGCCGGAACCGTTTGGGCTGCGGTACATTTCCCTTTGGACAGTTTCGACCGGGGAAAGCAGGTAGAGGTGGCCGGAGTGGTGTTGAGCGGGGACGGTCCGGTTCGTGGCGCGGTGGTCTACCTCGTCACCCTCGACCGTGGAAGCGGTTCCATCATGGTTAAAAAGACGGCCCGAAGCGATGCCCGGGGTGCGTTCCAATTCCGGACAGCCCAGGGAAACACCGGTGTAAACCGGGCGCGGAGCATGATTCTGGTCCGTCATCCGGATTATGCCATGGGTTGGGTCACGATCGGCGATGCCCCGGAAATGCGGAAGCGGGCGGTGTATCTGGGACGCCCTTGTTCCGTTTCCGGCGTGGTCAAAGACCGTACCGGCCGTCCGGTGAAAGGAGCCCGGGTCGGACTGCTGACCATATTCCCCCGGGAAAGCTTCGGGTTTGTGAGCGAGATCATATTCCTTGCCGGAAAACTGGAACATGCCTGGAAGCTGACCGATTCTAAAGGCCGTTTCCGGTTGGGTAATATTCCCGAATCCGCCAATATCTCCCTGATCGTGGATAGCAAGGGCTACGTACGGAATTACCAAAAGGCAATTTCGGTCGGGGAGCCGGAAGTCATATGTGTTCTTTCCCCAGGAGGACGGATTTCGGGAAAGGTTGTCTACGGCGGGACGGGTGATCCCGCTCCGGATATTAATGTTATCGTCCGTTCCGCCGGATATCGGATCAAGGAAGAGGTTCGAACGACAACCCGTCGTGACGGGAGTTATGTCATTGAGGGACTTTCAGAGGGGCAGTATCATGTATTCGTCGGACAGTCGGATATTTGGACCGCAAAGGTGAGGCGGAATGTCGCGGTCCGGCCGGAAGAAACGATTTCGGGTATCAATTTCTCCCTGAGTAGGGGCGGATTTGTCACCGGCAGGGTATTCGACCGTCAGACCGGGCTCCCGGTTTCCCGATGTCCGCTGGCTTTTTCCGAAGCGTGTGCGCCGTCTGAAACGTCCATGTTTCACTTCATTTATACCGATGCCGAGGGCCGGTATGGGTTCCGGGCAACGTCCGGTCGTGCCGTGGTCCGTCTGGTCTCCGGACTGCCCGACGGATATCGTGCATACGGCGACGATGCGAGGGAAATTCCCGTCGAGGAAGGCGCCGTTCTCACCGGAATCGATTTTGCCCTTGTGAAGGGAGCGGTGGTGACCGGTGTTGTGCGGACTAAGAATGGAGATCCGCTACCCGGCGCCCGGGTATCAATGGAAAAAAGCCTTACTGTCGCATATGCCGACCAGCAGGGACGCTTTCTTTTTTCGGGACTGGCGCACGGAGACAGCCTGACTCTGCGGGCGACGGGAAAAGACTCTCTGTACGTGGGTGTGGTCAGGGCTGTTGCCGGTTCCGGTGTCGGGACGACCATAACCGTTGAACAGAGAGACGCAGTGACTGTTACCGGACGTGTGGTGGACACGAGGGGAAATTCGCTTCCCGGCACCCCGGTTATGCTCATGAATTGGGAGAAAGGGGCGAATTACGGCACATCAGCACTGGCAGCGACCTCCGGCCTGGATGGCAGATTCACCATTCGTAACCTGCGGGAAGGGGAAACGTATAATGTTTACCCCGAAGATGGGTCTCCGGACCAGCATTCCGATTTTACTGCTCGTCACGGATTACCGCCGATTGTTCTGGTCCAGCCGGATGCAGCGGGCTGGCTGGAGGGGACGATTACCGATGAAGCCGGAGCGCCGCTCCCGGGTGTCATGGTATACCTCAACAAGCCAGAAACCGGAGTGCGCATATCCCACACGGATCACCTCGGTCGGTATCGTCTGGAAAGGATTATGGGCAAAAGAGCCGACCTGATCATCAATCACCGGACATATGGGAGTTATACTCACCGCAGACTTGAATTGAACCGGCGGTATGACTTTCAGCTTACCCGGGCCGGTCAGGCTGCTTCGGGCATGGTGCTGGACAGTGACGGGAAGCCGGTCGCCGACGCTTGGGTCATGCCAGAGGAAATTTTCGATATTTCGGACGGTTTCTCCCCGAACAGCACTCGGACGGACAAAGACGGCCGGTTTACCCTGACGGGGCTTCGCAAATTCCGGATTCGGGTATCCGTGCAGCACCGGAACTTTCCCGAGCGTACATTTGAATTGGATCCGGGGGGTGGGCCGGTCACCCTGGTCCTCTCCGGCGGAAAATCCTGAGCTGTAGCTCTCCGGCGGCCGGCAGATTTTCTTCCAGTCGACGGAATGCCGTGTCGTTCCTTCGCGACATGAAAAGTCCGCTATTTCGTCCTCCGCAAAGTTCCCCCGTGTTTGTTCCCTTGACATGTTTTCAACGGATGCAGCTCGCCGTTGATTTCACATTGCGTACACCATATATTTCCGTTGAATGAACAGAACGATACTCAACCAGGAGCGAAGTGTGCGCTGGACAAATGTTGTTGTGTTGATGGTGATGATGACGGCTGTTTGGAGTTCCGGCTGTGAACATTCCGGTCGTTCCGGAAGCGGGAAAGGAGCCTACACAATACGGAGAGCCGTTCAGACACCCCAGATCGACGGCATACTGGAAGATTTGTGCTGGAATGATATTCCCGCCATGACGTTTACGCTTCCGGACGGGAAAAAACCCGGCAGTTCGACGACGGTACGCATGGTGTATGACGACACAAACCTGTATATTGCGGTAGAA
>JAWLHT010000332.1:0-5463 GCA_041690195.1 Candidatus Latescibacterota bacterium | reverse complement strand
GCTTTCTGGGGATTCCCGATTCTTCGCTCAGTGCCAACGACGAGTTGGGATTTTTTTTCGTCAGCCGATTCGGATGACCCCATGAGATCGGGGAAAAACTCCCGGCCGATTCACCCGCGATAATAGCACAAAAACATGGAATGACTTAAGTTATGGCGGTGAAATTCCGAATGCAAATGGTTTCTCCCGGTTCCGTTCCCCTCTACCCGACGATATGCACCAGGAATCGGCGACGGCCCGTCCGAATGGGCGGAAGGCAAGTTATTCCCCCGGTGGAATAGAATGATTCACCACTCAAGACATAGAGAACACAAAGAGAATGACGTCTGAACCTTGATTCGTAGGATTATAAGGTTCACGGAGCTCTTGACAGCATAATCGGTTTTGAGTAAATTGATATGCTGATACGGCAGTCACTACAGGAATACCGTTCACCATCCAAGGAGTGTATCATGACCGGAAAAGGGAAAAGGCTGTTCACCAGCTTTGCCGTTACATTTGCCGCCGCATGTCTGCTATTCGGATCACCCGTCACCTCCGGGGCTCAGAGCGGAGGGGCTGCACCGACATTCACTGGAGCCGATGCCAAGACGCTCACCGGAACTGACCACGACGCCGTCGCGGATGTATTGTACAAGCTTGTAGACATCCACAAGGCAAAAGGGAAGGATGCCCTGAAACCCGCGGTCGCGCCTCTTATCCAGTGCGCGCAGCGTGAACTCCGCCTCCCCGAGGACCAGCGTTGGAATCTCATGGATGTCCTCAAGGTCCTCAGTCTGGCCGGAGATCCCCAGTCCAAGCCCCTCTTCCTCCATGTCATGAGCACCATCCGCAGCGGAGGCAACCCCTATACCGCGCAGGCGTTTCTGCTCATAGGAGCATCGACGGTGAAGGACCTGGCCGACTCGCTCCAAAGCAAGAGCCCCGACACCCGCGGCCGCGCCGCCCTGACCCTCGACAAGATGGCGCAATACGACAAATCCGGCAAATTCTTCTCCGCCCAAGACCAGAACCTGATCCGGACCCGTCTTCTGGCCAACGTCAAGGACACCAGCGTGAGCGTCCGCATCTCCACCGTCGGAGCGCTTGGCGCCTTTGGCGACTCCTCGGTGATCCCCGCCCTGGAGCAGGTCGAGAAGAGAGACGCCCACAAGGATTCCGGCGGCGTTTACGAGGTCCGCATGGAAGCCACCGCGGCCCTGAAAAAGATCCGCGCCAAGAAATAGTTTCCCGGACGGTTGAACAGCAAAACGGGACCGATGCACGCATCGGTCCCGTTTTCGCTTGAGCCGGAAACATCCTGACCGTTATGCATCCTGTTACGGAATCGCGGGAAACACTTGCATTTGAGCCAGCGGACTGGTACTTTCCCCAAAACGTCCTGTAATCCGATTCACACCGGAGACTCCATGCACCGATCCATCGTTCTGCTCGCCGGAATGATCTTCCTCTTGTCCGTGATTCCGGAAACAAATGCCGCGCCGAAGACAGTGTTTTCCGCCTCGATAACCCGGGATGCCGGAACCGGCTGGCATGTAGTCCGGCTCGCCGCACGGAACGCTGCCGACCCGCGCCGGGACATGACCGTAAAAATCTGTCCCGAAGGCGGCAACAATCTTTATTCTTTCACAGTCGGCGAAAACGAACTCCTCGTCCAGCCGGATTCCCTGAACCGTCTCCTGGAACGCAGGAGCGGTATTCCGGTGCTCTATCCCACCCCGAACCGCGTGCGGGATACCGTCTACGTTTTTCTGGGCAAATCCTACCGCATGTCGTTTCCGGGGGAGAAGATATCACACTGGATCCACGGTCTGGCGGCGGACGATACCGCCTGGGAGTTCGATCCCCCGTCGGCCGGAGCGGATTCCTCCGTTTTCCGGGCCCGGTATGCGCTTGACCCGGGCCATCCCCGGTACACGGCTTTCCCCTTCCCCAGTACGCTCACTGTGGAATATACTCTGCTGGCAGACAGGGTGCGGATACACTATTCCGTGGAAAACCGGGGAACCACACCGCTCGGGTTCGGACTCGGCCTCCATCCCTTCTGGCGGGTCATCGGTTCCAAAGACGAGGTAAAAATTCGGGTTCCCCTGCCCTGGCACATGGAAGCGGAGAAAATGCTCCCCACCGGAAAGCTCGATCCGGTCGCCGCGGGCTCGGCCTGGGACCTGCACGGCTTCACCGCGATCTCGTCGCTCCGCCTGGATGACGTCTACTTCGGCGCGACTCCGGAAAGCCGGGTGGATGTCCGCTACGAGTCCCTCGGCCTTGAACTGCGCCACCGGGCCAGCGCCGATTTCACCCACGTGGTGGTATTCACCCCGGACCGGGACTATTTCTGCATCGAAAACCAGACTTCATCCACCGACACCCACAATCTCTATGCCCGGGGATTCAAAAAGGAATCCCACCTGCAGGTGCTCGATCCCGGGGCTAAGACCGGGGGGCAAGTGGAGTATATTCCCGTTTGGATGAAATAGCACCCGCACCAGCCGGGAGTCTTTGCGCCAGCATCCCACTACAAAGCAAGGGCCACAGAGGTATATACCACTGTGGCCCTTGCTTTCCGGCGCAATCCGCATCCATCATTCACCAATAACTCCCGCTTACGGCAGGTAGTCTTCCCGCACCGGAGAGAACACCTCGATGGCCACCGAATCCTCCAGCGCGTCGGCGTTATGCTCCATACCTCCGGGAATACACCAGGAGTCGCCGGGACAAACATCATGCGGCTCTCCGCCGATGTACAGGCGCAAATGGCCCGAGACCAGGTACCCGGTCTGTTCGTGAGGATGGGAGTGACGGGGCAGCAGGCTGTCTTTCTTCAGCCGGAACTCGGTCATGAGCGTTTTGTCGCCGTGGACGAGGGTCTTCTGGTCAATACCGGGCAGCGGCGTACGGTATCCGGACAAATCCTGCTTCATGAACATGGCCACACTCCTTTGCGTTATATTCTCATATATAGCATAACACCGTAATATTACCCGAACATCTCTTTAAAAAGTTCACCACGGCAGACCCGGGTCACCGGACCGGTCATCACCGCCTGCCAGTCGCCTTCGAACCGGATACGGAGCGTCCCGCCGGGCATGTGGACCGTTATATCGTCGCCGCAGAGGCCGAGCTTCCGGGCTACCGCTGCCGCCGCCGTGCTGCTGCTCCCGGAGGCCAGGGTATACCCCGCGCCCCGCTCCCATATTTCGATGCGGATATTCTCACGGTCGAGCACCTGGAGGAACTGAACGTTGGTTCGGTTCGGGAAGCGCGGGTCGGTTTCGATGCGGGGACCGTACCGCAGGGCATCCTCTTTGGAAACCGTGTCGCAGCGGATGATACAGTGGGGATTCCCCACCGTGGCGGCACAGAAGGTGAACCGTCGGCCATCGGCCTCGATCACCTCGTTGAGGACCTCACGGGAGAGTCCGGCCACCGGGATGCGCTCGCTCTTGAAACTGACCCGTCCCATTTCCACGGTGACGCTCCGGGCATCGGGAGAAACGAGGCAACTCACCGCTCCTCCGGGTGTTTCCACGGTGAACGGCTCCATGCCGGCCAATCCTTCGTCCCGGAGAAAACGGGCGAAAATGCGCAGACCGTTGCCGCTTTTCTCCGCCTCGCTGCCATCGGGATTGAAGATGCGAAGCCCGAAATCGCAGGTACGGCTCACCAGCGGGCCGAGAAGAATACCGTCGGAGCCTGGCCCATAATTCCGGTGGCAGATACGCCGGGTGCGTTCCGGGTCAGGCCCTCCCGGCAGATCCTCCGGGCGCATCACGAGGTAATCGTTGCCGAGGGCATGATACTTGGTATAGCGCATGTTTCCTCCGGGAAAGGCGTTGTCGTCAACGAGCCGTCCGGGGACAACGCGAAGCGGCGGTCACCCCATCAGCGCGCGGTAGATCAGGTATACCGCAGCGGTATCGAATCGGGCATCGTGGAATCCCGCCGAATCTCCGCCGAAGAGTTCCCCCGCCAGTTGGCGCACCGCGTCCGGGGAAATGCCGAGTCCCCGGACCGCCTCTTCCAGCTTTGGCCACTTGAATCCTGCCCGACGGGGATGCGCTATACGGCAGGCCGCGGTGCTCATGCGCATGGTGCAGAACGTGGAGGACGGCGCGAAGGGAATGCCGCACCGTCCGAACTCGGCGGAAAGAAACCCGAGGTCGAAGGGAGCATTGTGGGCCACGAACATTCTTTCCTCGAAAGCCCCCCGGAACTCGTCAACCCGCTCCGCGAATTTCCGCCCCTCCGAAAGCCGCCAGAGCAGCTCCTCGGAAAGCCCGTGCACCATCTCCGCCCCGGCTGACATGTACTCCACCGCGAAGTAGTAATTCGCCGCGCCGGTGACCTGTTCGCCATCGGAGAGAATGTAGGTAAGCTGGGCGATTTGTCCGGGACGATAGTCCGTGGTCTCGGTATCGACAAAAATGAGCATGGAAAAACCTCAGAATAAGCAGACAGGAGTCATGAACCGGAAATCATGAGAAATGGATCGCTGCCTCAAGGATATGGAATCCGGTCCCATTCGTCCTTTTCCTTTGCCCCATTATTTCTTTTTCACCCGGAAACGGCCGTCCGCCTGGTTCCGCAGCATGGATTCCACTGATTGAGGCGGGGATTTGCGCTCATGATTTCGCTCCGGCTTTCCTTCCGATCTCCGTTCCGGCTTTCCTTCCGGCTTGCGCTCCGGGCGCTCACCGGGTTTGCGCTCCGGGCGCGAAACGGGCTGGGCAAAGGGGTCGGACTTGAGGGAGAGCGAGATACGTCGGCGCTCCAGGTCCACCTCCAGCACGGTGACCGTCACCTTCTGGCCAACTTTCACCACCTCGGCGGGATTCTTCACAAACTTGTCGGCGAGCTGGCTCACATGCACCAGACCGTCCTGATGCACCCCGATGTCCACGAACGCTCCGAAAGCGGTAATGTTGGTGACGATGCCGGGGAGCTTGAGCCCGGCCTGCAGGTCCTCCAGCCTGTTCACCCCCTCGGCGAATTCGAAGACTTCGAACCGTTCCCGGGGGTCGCGTCCCGGCTTGGCCAGTTCTTCCATAATATCGGTGAGCGTGGGAAGGCCGACCGTTTCGGTGACGTATTTTTTCAGGTCGATGCGCTTCCGGAGTTCCCCGTCGTGCATGAGGTCAGCCACGCTGCAACCCAGGTCGCGGGCCATGCGGTCCACCACGGCGTAGCTTTCAGGGTGCACGGCGCTGGAGTCCAGCGGGTTTTCGGCATTGCGGATGCGGAGAAATCCCGCCGCCTGTTCGAACGCCTTCTCCCCGAGCCGGGAGACTTTCTTCAGTTCCTTCCGCGCATGGAACGGCCCGTGCTCGTTGCGGAACTCCACGATGTTTTGGGCCAGACGGGGACCCAGGCCGGAAACGTAGGTCAATAGCTGCTTGGAGGCGGTGTTGACCTCCACGCCCACGGCATTAACGCAGGAGACGACCGTGTCATCCAGCGACT
>JAWLHT010000331.1:0-5583 GCA_041690195.1 Candidatus Latescibacterota bacterium | reverse complement strand
CGGAGTTGAGAGCACATAGTCCGCTGGAAAGGCATGCAATAAGCGGGTTTCAATCATTATTCCGATGTTCTGAGGCTGACCGTTATCCGGTCGGCCTCTTTTTTAGTTATTTTTCTGTTGACATGCGGTATTGCGCACCATACGTTATATATAACTAACATATAGTATGATAACCCTCTCATTTGCGGGGATCGCCATGAAACTGAAAGGAATCGGTCTTATCTTGGCCGGAATTGTGTTTATCGGAATCGGAATTGCGCTGCGGTCTTTCTATCTCATCCCTGAAACGGCATTCACCGCGTTTTTGACCGCTGGCATCGTAGCAATCGTGATTTCCGGGTTCAAGTACTTCAAGACCGGCGAAACGGTCCAGGATGAACGCACACGACGTATCGCATGCCACAGTCTTGCATTGTCATGGTTTTTTACATACCTTCTGCTCGGCATTCTGGTCTGGGTGCATATTCTCAAGCTTATCCCTCTGAGTGTTATCGACGTGCTGGCCATCACCATGTTCTCCATGTCAGTTTCAGGGTTTCTTTTCAGAATCCTCTATTCACGCCGTGGAGATGTGGAATAGGGAATCATACCATAAGGAGTGTTCCAGATGCGGAAGAGCATATTTATTATTTTCGCCGCCGCAGCGCTTATCCTTTTCTTCGGCGTCGTTCTTGCCAGCATTTCGGCAGTCCCGCAGATCATCCCGACACTGCTCTTTGCGGTAGCGGGATCGTTGACCGCGATACTAATCGCCACCCGTGGCGGAACCGTCATCCGCGACGAGATGGTCAGGCGGGCTGATGTCCTCGCCGGATACTATACCTCCACGGTCACGCTCTATTTCATTTTTACCTGCGGCATCATAAATTTCTTCATTCCCCTGCCGCTTAGCGTATCCGGGCTCCTGCTGCTCCTGATGTTCGTAATGTCTATTTCCTTTGTCCTGATCCGTTTCGTTCTTCTTCGCCGAGGTGTGTCGGAATGAAAACTCGTATCAAGGAATTCCGCGCCCGCCACGATTTCACGCAGGCGCAGCTTGCCGACTTCATCGGGGTCCGCCGGGAAACCATTTCCTTTATCGAACAAGGAAAATACAATCCTTCTCTACGGCTGGCGCACCGGATTGCGAAAGCGCTCCAGTCATCACTCGATGAACTGTATATCTTTGAGGATGGTGACGAAAAGGAAACGGGGTAAAAAGACTGCTCCGGTATACGGCGTGAATCCACATGTATGGATGGCTGTCCGTACAAAGGCTATGCGGATAATCCATTCAGGGCATCCCGTTCCAGACATAACCCCGGGTGAACGCACCAACCATGAATCAAAAGGGACAGGCAAGCCTGTCCCTAAAGTTTCTCTTTCATCATCACAAGTGCCTGTATCGCTGCCGCACCGGATCAGATGATTTTCACGCCGACTTTTTTTGCCACGTTCCGGATATATTCGGCCGCTTCGATCAACTGGTCGGCCGGGACATGTTCCGGGAGCAGGGTCCGGGGCCATTTCATCCTGCTCAACCGTACCAGGTACGTTTCATAGTCCATGACGCCTCTTCCCGCGCACACTTCCCGTAAAATGACGGTTTGCTCGTCCGGAACGATGTAGCTGTCCTTGGCGTGGGCGCCGAGTATCTGTTCGCCGAGCAGGTCAAAGCACTCGGTGATCAGTTCTGTCGAATGGTAATAGGTGTCCAGCGACATCATATTGACCGGATCGAGATTCACCGCGCAGCGCGGGTCCCCCACATCGTCCATGAGACGCTTGTGGTCCTTCGGACGGCCGATGTTGGTCGTAATCTGCGCCTCGATGCCGATAGCGGCTTTCATTCCGGCGGTATCCCGGAGCACTTGTTTCACACCCTGCACCGTCAGTTTCCAGGTTTTTTCCGACCAGTTCTCGGGATGAACGTTGATGTACGAGTTCGGGTCGCAGGTGCCGGTGCAGGTGCCCACCATGGGACAGCCGATTCTGTCCGCGGCCTCGATGCATTTCGCCAGAAAGGCGATATCCTGCTGACGCCGCGACACATCCGGACGAATGATGCTTTTGTACCCGGCTACTTCAAAAAATACCGCATCGTGTTCCCGGAGCGCAGCGCGGAGTTCCCGGATATCCGAATCCTTCGCCGCAAGCCAGGTTTCCGCATCGGTCACAAATCCGGAATATCCCCGCTTCTTCATCGCGATGACCGATTCCGTCAGGCTTTTGTCTTTGAGTACACTGAATCCGGCGCCAAGCCGGATGGGCGTGTTTCCGGGCTTCAGATCGCGGACCAGACCGGTATCGGGGCCCAGCGACGGCAATGCGTGGGCAACGCGGGGAGAAACCGCTCCCCACAGCATACCGGTAGACGCCACTCCCGCGGCAAGGGCCCTGCGCCTAGTCATTCCGACCGACATACGAGAACCTCCTTAAAATGCGGTCCATTGAAAGATACGTGTTTAGGGAAACATACTGAGGTACTGCACAATGTCAAGGGAAAAGGTAACCACAAAGTCGGCCGGAGCGACGTTTCAGAGAAATGAGTGACATACAGGCATACTCTGCATTGAAGCTGAACACCTCATTTCATGTCACAAACATTACTCCGAAATATTTGCATGACAGAAACAATAGAACAGACATGTCAATAAAGGCTGAACGAGTCAATAATTGATTGTTCTTCCGTGGTGCAACGGCAATCCCCAATCTTGATACTCGGTTTGTTTTTCCCATGAAAGTCACTTCCGCAGGTAATCAGCACATTGTTTCTTCTGGCCGCATCGAGGAAGTAGTCTATTTGATCCGGAGTGTGATAACTGCTGAATACTTCTATTCCCTCCACACCCGCGTGCATAATTTCGTCCAGCAGATATAAACGATTCCGCAAGTTGTTTCCCGGATGCGCCAGGACCGGGATGCCTCCGCTCCGTTTAACGAGACTGACCGCGTCTTGCAACGGCATGTACCGTATGGGGACGTACGCCGGTTTTCCCTGCGCGAAATAATCAAGATAAAAGTTCAGATACGGATTGTTGCTTCGGGAGCCTCCGGAAAAATACGGTTTCAGCAGTTCACGGGTGGCGCTGTCTTGCTGATTCAGCAGAACCTCTCCGATCAATTCTCCGGTGACCACTTTCCCCTTCGCTGCAGCAAGAACTTCGTCCGGGTCGACGAGAATGCCGATTTTTTCCAGATTCGACATCATGAGGGGGAAAGCGTTTTTCCCCTGCTCTGCCACGCTCTGCTCCAGGTCATCGAATTCCGTGTTCCGGATATCGATACCATATCCCAAAAGGTGAAGATCAATGGATCGGAAGGTACAGTCAATTTCGATTCCGGGTATTATTTGAACGGGTCGATTCTTCCCATACGTTAATGCTTCTCGTATCCCTCTGACGCTGTTATGATCAGTAACTGAGATAGCCTTCATGCCGAGATCGACACACAAGTCAATAACACGGGACGGAGTGAATTCACCATCGGCGCTGTAGCCGGTATGGATATGCAGGTCAATATTTCCCACCCTGGATTCCCTTTCCATAGTATCCCGGGACGATGTATGCCTGTCCAGTCGCATATGGGCTTCGACAGTTTAATCACAGCAGCACGAATACGGAAATATGTCATATATCTCACGATTGAAACAGCAAAATGTGTGTCGCAACTAGGGCGTTGCGAGCCCGGGAAACATCCATTGCGCCGGTGGGCTTTGTTATAGGAGCAGCCGGGCTTCGGAATCCGGAGTGGGGAACGGTGATGTTACCGTCCCCTGTTCAGCGCTCCCTTGCCGCTATGCGTGAACGATACTTCCGTTATCACCAGAGGGGCAAGGGAGTGTGCGGCGATGCAGACTTCCCCTGACCCTTCCGGAGGAAACTGGTCGTAAGCTGTCATGAGACGTACCGGACGTCCTTGGAAAACCACGCGCGGTAATCCCCGTTCACCATTCAGCCACCGGAGCAACACGGCGAGTTGGCAGTTGTCGTTCATCCTCGGGCTTTCGTTTCAGAGACATTCGACTTCAATACGGTTGTTTTCCCGTTTGACGACCGAGCCCGCCCATTCGAGTTTTATGGTATCGGTCGTGATACGGATTTTACCATTCGAAATAACGATGTCACTTTCCGGAACAAAAAAATCCAACGATTTTACAAACCAGATACTGTCGACAGTTTCAGTAAGCACTTCATGATTGGTGATATATAGTGCTCCATTATTGCCTGCAAGATTGAGCAAAGTATAATGCAACACGATATTCCTGTCAATGGACTCGGCATGCATCGGATCGAACCCCCGGAAGTCCGGAGTATTCCTGAAGCGGAGATGTACTTTCATCCCGGATTGTGAAAGGAAACGTGAATACGCTTCCCGGTGAGCAGTGATTGCCTGATTGGTGAAGTAGTCGCCCAGCGCGTTTTCCACGGGCAGATCTGGGAGAGATACGGTTTCCGGATGCAGCCGGTCTGCGAAGAAATCGAACAGGTCCATTCCGGATTTGTAGTAGTCCGCTTTCCAGCCGGGAACTTTCCCGTCGAGAACAACACACATGGCCATACCGGCAGCCAGATGTCGCATTCTCAGTTGGTTCCGGCCGTAACAGGGAGCGTTGAGGACGCTCCAGAAATTGCAATGCATGGCATTTGACATTTCCGCATCGTTTGGGCCGCCATTGCGTTCCAGGTATTTCATCTCACAATAGAATGCGGGTCCTTCAATATTTTCTACTGCTTTTTCGTAATCGAAATAACTCCCAATGATTTTCTTCCGCACAATTCTCGAGGAGTAGAAAAGGTTAAGTAATCGCTCAAATACCCGGTCATCTCCGGCGAAGCATAACTGGTACAGAATCTTCTGCTCATACAGTTTAAGCGCGTCGTTCCGGGGGTCCTCGGGATAGGTCAGCATCTCGGCGGGATTGTCGTAGCGGACTTTTTTCAGATGAGTCCGCTGGTACACATGATGCAGCTCATGGAACATTTCGGCCATAGCTTCAATTGGTTGGGCGTACTTCTCCGATCCATAGTCTACAATGGCTGTCATGACACCGTTAATCATGACCTGTGTCGCCCCGTAAAGCTGAGCTTTCTGCTGTGTGCTTGTCGCAAGCTCATCCGATATCCGTGTAAACTCCTTGGAAGGATCGGGATGATTCATCAGATAGGCGGGCCCGCCCGTTCGGAAGAGGCAAATGGGAGCCACCGTCATGCCGGGCCAGATTTCTTCAATTTCGGCTTTAACGGTTTTGAGAAACGGACGCATTGAGTCGCAGTACATCCGGTCAATCTTGCTTTCTTCAATTTTTTCCGCCGTGGAAACGGGCGATACTGAAAAGAGGAGAACACATTATAATACTCCCCATAAACTGGACAGAGGAATACGGTGGAGGAGTCTTCTCTGAGGAGGGTATATTGACCACTCAAGGAGGGCATGCCATGGGGAGGATCCGGAAGCGGTATGACGGAGCGATCAAGGCGAAGGTGGCGTTACAGGCGATGCGGCGAGAGCGGACCACGGCGGAAATTGCTTCGGATTTTGGGATACATCCGAATCTGGTGACACTGTGGAAGAAGCAGGCGCTGGAAGCACTCCCGGAGGTGT
>JAWLHT010000330.1:0-5587 GCA_041690195.1 Candidatus Latescibacterota bacterium | reverse complement strand
TGGGATACGCATAGGATGAAATACATAACCGGCGGGGGCGCGATTCTTTTTATCCTGTCTTCATCCCCCGCATCCCCATTCAGACAGTCTTTTCCCGGCTTTCTTCACGACTTGACTCACCTTCAGTATGATACACCGTATTTTCCCTTGGGAAGGGACTCCCCGCAGGCTTTCTTTGTGTATTGATCGCGTTTTCGTATACGGGTATGGATACGGCCGGCAGTCGTTTCCAGGTGCGGACCTTATCATGATCACAGGGAATAATATCAATATAGCATGATATATGGAATCGCTCAACAATATTGTCAACATCGGCTTGCTATGATATGTACGCCAAAACATTACCGAACAATTCATATGTCAAGTCATCATGACGATTCCATATAATTACAGACAGGCAAGATTCTCCGGCCAGATTTATCTGACAGCACAGTTTCTGGAAAAGTCACCTGGCGAATCATCCCCGTTCGATACCAGGAAAACAGGTCCGGGACTCCCCGTTTTCGCAGATACCCGACACCTGCCTTTTTCGCCGCACTCCCCTGTTCATTGACCGCCGCCATATGCAGAAGGAGCCGGTCGTTTGCCGGCTCCTTCCGTTCCCTGGTATTCGGATTCCCGGGGTTCACGCTTCACGAACCCGCCAGTTTTCCATCCATTTGTATTTGGGGGGGAGATAGGCGCCGAGTGTCTTGTCCGCGGTGCGGGAGAGCCTGGCGAGCACTTCACGGTCGGTTTCAGTGAAGTCCGGCCGCCAGATGGTATCCAGGTCCTCGTAAAGTTCGCCCACCGAGTTGATGGAGGGCAGACAGGAAGCCACGTCCGGGTTCCGCCACAGGTAGCGCAGTGCGGCCTGGGGATAGCTCGGCCCACGGTATTCCGGGGAAAGCAGACCGGTATGCTGGGCGAAAGCCACCATCGGGTCTCCGCCCATGGGTTTGATGCCGAGAATGCCGAGACCCTTTTCCCTGCAGAGCGGGAGGACTTTGCTGTAGGTGTCCCTGGGGTCGTCGAACCATCCCTTGTTGTGGTGGAAGTTGATGGGCATCATGATATAGTCGATGGGTTTGTTTTCGACAGCGTACAGCAGTCCGGCCTCGTCATGCGCCACCACGCCCACCGCCCGAATCTTGCCTTCCTCCTGCATCCGGAAAAGAATATCGAGATCGTCATCGCCCTTGGTATGTGCGTCGGCGTCGCGATACACGATGCGATACAGGTCTATGACATCGGTCCGGAAGGTGCGGAGCGCCCCCTCGATTTCCGCGCGGACATCGGGCTGGACCGCCACAAGGGAGATCACCACCTTGTCGCGTTTTCCCGCAAGAGATTCGGCCATCGGAGCAAACTGGTGAAATACCCCGTGGTCATAGATATCGAAAAGATTGATGCCGTTCTCGATGGCTTCCTGTATCTGACGGTCGCGGCCGCGGGGGTCTTTCAGGTTGGTATCGTTGAGGTGCGATCCGAAGCCGAGCAGGCTTACCGTGATGCCGGACTTCCCCAGGGGACGGTATACCATTTCCCGTGGCTCCACGACCGGCTTTCGGGGGATGACCGTTTTCTCCCTTACCGAATGCGCACATCCGGCGGCTCCGATCGCCGCCGCTCCCAGCGCGGCCCTCTTCATCATGTCGCGGCGTTTCATTTCATTCCCTCACCGTGTATACAGCGTTCCATTCCGGTATTCCCTTTCCCTCGGGATGTATGGTACGGAAACAGTCGGGCGGGTGCAAGCGGTTTTCACGTGATACAGGGACTCCCCGCAGGCGCTTCGCAAATCCTCACAAGTATCCGCAATCAGCGTCGTTACGCATGACACTCACCGGAACAGCCGCGCCGCCCGGAGCGTGTGGTCCTTCGCGAAATAGACGTCCTTCCCCAGGATGGGGCCGGGAACGCTGAACCCGCCCGCCTCACGGACGACCTCCTCCGGTTGGGGGGAAACCCCGGGCCGGAAGCGGTAAATGCAGTTGGTGGTGAACCCATAGATGAACCCGTCCGGGCCGAACTGGAGACCGTTGTCGAGGGGAGTCCCGCCGGAAAGAGCGGTACGGCCCAGGAAAACGCGTTTCTCCGGATCGAATACGAAGAGTTCCGGGCCGCCTTCGCCGGTAAGGGTACCGTAAAGGAGGCCGTCCCGGCCCGCGAGCAGGGCGTTGAAGGCGGATAAGGGACGGTCCGGGGATCCTTCCCAGACTTTCTTTTCCGCCATGTAGTCCCAGAGGAAGAGAACAGCCCGGGAGACCTTTGGCTGGGTCCCGGTGCCGCCCTCGATGGTAGTCCCCACGGCCATGAGCCCCCGCTTTTCCAGCCAGGCCAGGGTGTAGCAGCTCCCGTCTCCGGCGATCCGGTGATACACCCCCTTCTCGCGGGCGGCGGGGTCATACCAGGAGAGCGGCCCGCCCCAACGCCCGTAATCAGGGATGGAGGCGAACCACACCCTCCCCCGCGGTCCGGCCAGGGTTGTGCGCGGGCGGTAGGAGATA
Source organism: Candidatus Latescibacterota bacterium (assembly GCA_041690195.1). Lineage (GTDB taxonomy): Bacteria > Latescibacterota > Latescibacteria > Latescibacterales > Latescibacteraceae > JAWLHT01. The sequence continues at coordinate 3,098 of JAWLHT010000330.1, read as the reverse complement.
TCGTCAATGCGCCCCATGTCGTACGGATTGTCCTCGGGCTTGGCGCCGTACTGATAGGGTTTAGCCGGGTCGTAAACGGAGACCATGGCCCCCGGATAGGAGGCGATGTAGATTTTCCCCTTGAAATTCGCCATGGAGTAGGCTTCGCCCCCGGCGTTGGAGCACTTGCCCAGATCAACCGGTCCGGCCTCGCCCGGCAAATAGCGGTAGAGGTGCAGCGGCAGGATGCTGGAGCCGTACACCGCGCCATCCGGGCCGGCGTGCACGAGGAAAATATCCGATCCCGCCGCCCGGTAATCGAGATCGAATATCTTCTCGCCGCCGCTGTCGTTGCGTTTCACCCGGAGCTGACGATATAGCTGACGGTGCGAGTCGGCGAAAGAGTAAGCATAATTGGCGGCCGGAGCGGCCAGCGGGGGGATGTCCTGCACCGGGATTGCCTCGAAGCCGCGCACCCGGAAATTCCCCATGCTGGAGTTGATGTATACATCACCGTCGCCTCCCCGGACCAGGGTGAGCGTGTCCTTCCCCTTTTCGGCGACCGGGCCGACCGTGCGTTTCTCCCCGGTTTTCGGGTCATACACCACGAGGTGCGGTCGGGTCATCATGATCTTGTTGCAGACCATACCGTCGGAGTTGACCAGGGGATAGTTGTACATGTCCGTATCGTCCATGCGGCCGCAGCGGGTGAACTGTCCGCTCCGGGGATCGTAGCAGGTCAGGTCCGCCATGCCGTAGCTCCCGACCCAGATGCGTCCCTCGGCATCTTCGTCCATGGCGCAGGGAAACGTAGCCTTTTGCGGGTTTATCGCGCCAAGGTCATCGAAGGAATCTTTTGCGGGGTCGTAGCAGAGCAGGTGTCCGGCATAGGCCGCGCCCACATAGAGCTTCCCGGTCCGGGAAAGCAGCGTTGCGGTTGGATAGTTCGCCCGGGGGACTTTCGCGATATATTGCCGGAGCGCGCCGGTTTCCGGATTAACCTTGAGCACAAAGAGATTTTCGGCGGTCTGGCCCATGGTGATGAAAACGGCGTGATTCCCCGCTGCATCGCGGCCGTCATGAAGGCGAACCCAGTTCACCGAACGAACCGGGATTCCAATATCACGGATACGGGGATTCTCCGCCAGACGCGGGGAGGGCCGCAGGGCGCAGGATAACACAAGGAGAGCGACAAAAGGCGGAATGCTCCAGATCCGTTTCGGCATGATTTCTCCAGGACGTGGTGTTTACCGGTGTACTGGCAGGAGAATATACACGGATACCTGTCAAAACGGCAAGATTTTATACCGGATGCGCATCAATCCGGGAGGAAATGCGGAAAAGCCTCGCCCCTGATTTCATAGTCGTAAACAGAAGGGAAAACCGCAGGCATGCATGAGTACCATAAGGTTATCAGTGGAGGCTTTGGCCGGTAACTCACCCCTCGGTCCCATTGTCGTAAAGATAAGCAGATAGTAGTGAACGGTTGTTTTGCAATTCAGGCCGGAAAATATAACTCACCCCTCGTTCCCCTCTCTCGCAAGAGAGGGGATTACGCTATGGAAGACTTATAGTTACACCATGCGCCAAAGGTGTACAGCACTCCGAATCAAGTCCGAATGCTCTTTCTCCCCTCTTCAAAAACTTGGGTAATGACAAGCCGTAAGAGAGAGCTATGGGGATGAGTTATTCTTATGGGAAACAGAGAATGAGGTCCGGGAGTGAGGTAACGGGCGGTTCACTGAAACGCGGCTGCACCCGCACCGGTCACTTGACCGGTGCGGGTGCAGGAGAGGTGCGGGGTTGCATCGAGCTGCTCGATGTAAGCAAATCCCCGATTATTCCACGAAAGTCACCGTGCAATTGACCACTGTACTCACCAGGAATATCCGGTATTGGTCGTTGATGTCGAACTCGCTAGGGATATCCCCCGATGCGTTGCTGGAGATGGCGGTCAGGATGGATTCTCCGGCGGCGGTAATATAGGAGCCGGGCACGGGGAGAGTAAGCCGGGTCTGGCTGGTTTCAACGGCTGTGGCGACATTGGCCTGATTGGAAAGCGACATGGAAACAATCTGGTGCGGTCCGGGGTAATCGATTTCGATAAGGAGGGAATCGCCGACCGCGAGCTGCGCGCCTTCCTCCGGCCGCAAAATGGACGGGGCCTCGGGGAGTGATATGGAATGCACCACTGAATCGCCGAGAGCGTACACCGCGACCCGGACCGGGCTCCCGGTGTCAATGAGGGAAGCATCCAGCGGCTGCGCATTGGAAAAGCGCCCCGACTGATTCTGAAGTTCCACGCCGTTCACGAACACCCGGGCATCCTCGAAGGGATCGGTCCCGTTGAATGTTCCGAACTGGGCGATGGCATACCCTTCCTTTGGAAAAAAGAACACGCCGCCGCCCATGGTGAGATCGGAAATGCGGCTTGCCGCCGTTTTGTCATCGCTGTTCCCGCCGTTTTCGTCCAGAATGCAGCCTGTTCCCATTAATGCGGTGACAGTCAGAACAAGCGCCAGTGCGAATTTCATGGTCTCCCCCCGTGTGTGAATCAAACCAGCGGAAGCGGGATGTTCCCGTCCGCTCCGTGAAAGTCCGACCCGTAATATACGCCGTCAACGGAATGATGTCTGTGCGATGGATTACATTTTCATCATTTTTTCCGCATTTTTCCTCGCTGTCTTCTTGGCTGGCGACTTCGGTTGCGGAACCGGGCCGGTAAAGCATTCCGGATCACCACGCTTTTCGAACTGTTTCGTCCCCCTGGCCCCTTCCGGCCCTGTCGGGCCATCTTTCCCCGGTGGGGGTAGGAAACGCCTGAAGCACCGTGCCTTACGTTTCCTCCTCCGGGGGAAACGGTTCACCGTTCCCGCGATGCGGCAGAACGAATGGGCACGCCAAGTTTCCCACCCGTTCTCTCAAACATACGTTCTCAAAAAGTTTCTTGTGGTTACGACTATGGCGACTGTGGGATTATGGGGCATTGTCGTAAAGATAAGCAGATAGCAGTGAACGGTTGTTTTGTGATTCAGGCCTGAAAATATAACTCACCCCTCGTTCCCCTTGTATGTTACCAATGAGGCAGGAATGGAGTCCGGTCAAGGGTCATCCGGCAG
>JAWLHT010000329.1:0-5603 GCA_041690195.1 Candidatus Latescibacterota bacterium | reverse complement strand
CACGGAGCCCGGGCTTGGCCATCATGAGTTCCATGGTGCGGTAGAGCAGGTCCTCGGTGATTCCTCCGCCGGTTTCCAGGAAGTTGGCGGGGCGGAGCTTTCGGCCGATGATGTCCATGGTGGCCATGCCGAGGCCGGCTCCGGAGGAGATCAGCCCGATATCGCCGTCCAGTTCCACGTAGGTCACCCCGATTTCCCGGCCCAACCGTTCCAGGGGGCTTTCGTCCCGCTCGTGCTTTCCGAAAATCCGGTTTTCCATGCGGTAGAGCGCGGAATCGTCGATTTCCAGCTTGGCGTCCAGCGCCATGAGGGTGCCATCGGAGCAGATCGCCAGCGGGTTGATCTCCGCAATCAGGGCGTTCCAGCGACGGAATATCCGGAAAAGCTTTACCAGAATGTCCGCGCACGGGTTGATCAGGCGGACCGGAAAACCGGCGCTCCGGAGCAGACGGCGGGCCTCATAGGCAAACAGCCCCCGGGTGACGTCCACATGGAGGGATGCGATTTTCTCCGGAGCCCGTTTCGCGGTCTCCTCGATGCTCATGCCCCCCTCGCTCGACACAACGACCACAGGACGCCCGGCGTACCCGTCAACGGTTATCCCCAGGTACAGCTCGCCAGCGATTTCCACCCGTCGGCTCACCAGGACCTTTTTCACCGGAAGGCCGCGAATGCTGGTCCCGAGCATCCGTTCGGCGATTTCTCTCGCCTCTTCGGGAGTATCGGCCGGCTTGACCCCTCCGGCCAGTCCGCGCCCGCCGGAGAGCACCTGAGACTTCACCACTACCGCGTCCCGGATCAGCCGGGCGGCTTCCATCGCTTCATCCGCGGTCTGGGCCACGATCCGCTCGGGATAGGGAATGCCCATCCCGGCAAAGATATCCGCTGCTTCGTGTTCGAGAAATTTCATGAACGGGTCCGTGTGAAAGAGAGTGCCCCCAAATAACTGTTCAAGGAGCCTGATTGTAACAAGTGTACAGGAATAAAAGGCCCTAATCGCCGGTTTGCAAGGATGTATTGCGGTAAACCGAAAATATAACCGGCATTTCGCGGATTTGAGTGGATAAACGATCGAAGAAAGAGGGAGTCGGGAGCCAGAATCCGGGAGGAGAAAAACGGGCGCCGGTGCCGAAGCATACGGTTCAGGGAGGGCGAGGCATGCCTCGCCCCTACAGGCTTTTCCTTCGTGCTTCTGTGCCTCTCACTCTTCACGTTGCTCCGTTCGCTCTCGCGTACCCATGGAGAACAGCGAAGAACCGTATGGTCCAGCGTGAGTTGAATAACGCCCCGGCCGCAATCAGTTGCCGTCAGGCTTCACTCTGGTAAGAGTCAGCGGAGTCGATATTCCCCCCTGTATCCATTCCCCCTGAATGGTCGTGCCGTCGCGGTTCAGGACCCCCGAGAAGCTGACGGTGAAGGCGCTCAGCTTGAACCTCAGCGAATCGCCGGTGGCCCGGAGGCTGGAAACGGGTATGCCCGAGACATTCCGGTCCGGGCTGTCCAATGTCGGAACCAGCTTTCCTTCTTTGTGGGCCAGGTTCAACACCACTCTGGTCGTGGTGTTCATCTGCACAAGCGATCCCGCCCAGGACCCGAGGAACACGTCATCGGCATGGGACTCCTCCCGGGGCGCCAGATCACGGCCCCACCTTTTGTCATGGAGCGCCCGGGAGAAAAACTCACCCGCCTCCGGTCCCAGTTCTTTTTCCGCAACCTCCAGGAATACGGGAGTTGTGGCGCGGTTCAGTTGTGAGAAGCGGTCGTACAGGGTCCTGAAGAAGCGTTTCAGTTGCGTATCGCCGTATTTCTCCCGGACCTGCTGAAAAATCAGTGCAGGCTTTGCGTACCGGTTCACCTCACGGTCCGGCGAATTCCCTTCCGTTTCCATGATCGCGGTTTCGGTTATGCTGCCGGCGGCCCGTTCCCGGTTTTCGCGCAAAAGAAGATCCGCAAAATCCTTCCCGACGATTTCTTCCGACACCAGGAGCGCCGAATATTCGGCCAGTCCCTCGTTGATCCAGTCTTCCGGGGTGTTCGTGTCCGCCAGATTCCACCAGTAGTGGGCGATCTCATGGGTGATATACCTGAAATCCTGCGCCCTGCCGTATTCCTGCCGTAACTGCTTCCGGGCATATTCCTCAGAGATTACGATCATCGGCACGCGCACATAGCCCCACCCGGCACGGGGGGAATAGACCACCCGGATGGTCCGGTTCGAGGGGGCGGGCCCCAGCATGCCGGTGAGTATGTCCATGGACCTGAGCAGGTCGGTCTGCATGGAATCGATATAGGCCTCGGGAAGAGCGGAGTAGAACATCTCCACGGTGACTCCGTCCCGGCTCATCTGCTTCTTCCGCAGATTCGGCGCGGCGAGGAGCGCCAGACTGTAGGTTGGGGCATCGGATTCCCAGGTGGTCACATTTCGCGAGCCGTTCGTCCGCTCACTTTTCAGGGTGCCGTTGGTGACAACAATATAGCCCTTCGGAACATCCACATTCAGACGGAAGCCGAAAGCCCCTCCGTTCCCGGGCATCGGGTACCAGCCCACATAGTTTGCCAGTTCAGCCAGTCCGGGACTGATCATGTTCACCCGGCTCATGATTTCCGGGTAGGTTTCCTTCCTGATTCGTCCCGAGTACTCGATTACCAGTTTCCGTGCGGCCGGGGAATCAACCGAAATTTCGGTGAAACTGCTCCCATCCGTACCGGGCTTCCGTTCAAACCGGGCGGGTTTCCCGTCCACGCTGACCCGGAGAATTTCCAAGTCCCTGCTGATGGTGAACGCTGTATCGCGAGGCCGTTCGATTTGCGCGGTGCATGCAATGGCGCCTGCTTCCGGGTCAAGCCGAACATCGAGACGATAGAAGGGGTGCTGCGCCGTTTCGCGCCCCCACGACAAAGTGCTTGAAAGTATAAGCACCGCGGCCACCGTCACAATACCCCTGGAAATCATTCTTGCCTCCGTTTCTCCCGGACATGCTGGACGCTTTGCCATGGAATCGATTCGATGCATGCATTGAACTCGATCCATTCCCGTATACCGGCTACCGTTCTGCAATCGGCTGCCTGGATGTGTGACTGTGGGGAACGGGAAAAAAATTCAGCGGGCAATGTTACTCTTTCATACAGCGTACGGACCGGTTTTTCCTCACTCCTTCACTTCCCACTCATGGAACGGCATGGCCACATAGTTTACGACAAGCCTCGAAGGTTTGCCTCCGACACCGAGCCTGCTCACCGCCCGGACTTCGATCTCGTTGCGGCCCGGAACGAGATGCCAGGTCCAGCGCTCTTCGGCTTGCTTCCAGCCGGAGCGGTCCACATTCACTTCATAATGGGAGAAGTTCGGGGTATAGGTCTCGAACTCCAGGAAGAGATGTTCGTTGCCGAATCCCTGGGTGGTGGTGATATGCACCGTGTTCAGGTCCGGCCAGAGGTCGCGGGGACGGTCGGTATAATTACGGTACTGGCCTCGCGGCGGGGTTTTGGCGTCGTACCAGGAGACATAGCCCTGCCAGTAGTATCCGCCGCCGAAGTGGGCCAGCGGGATCGGCGTCGGCTTTTCGTAGAAGTTATTCCGGGGCAGGATGCGCATGATGCGGGATTCCATGAATCCGGTGTATGCGTTTTCCTCATGCCGGTGATAGGTGAGCGAACTCCGGAGCACCGGGGGTTTGTCCGGCCGGTCCTTGAATGCATTGGCGCTCACCCGGTAATCCGTGGCCCAGTCCATGGGACGATCCGGATAGAAGTAGTCGAGATAGCGGTTGTGGATCTCCAGATAGCTGAGCGGTTCTCCGGTTGCGGGATCACAAAGGATGTGGTTGGGAAAAAATGCGTCCACATATATCCATTTTGCGTACTCGTCGTTCCATATTTCGCCCACCTCGTGGCCGTCCACGCCGACGAGCCTCCCCTGCCAGCCATAGGCCTGGCACATCCCGATCAGGAAAAGGTTTTCCTGGATGCACATCCCGCCTCCGCCCGTCTTGTTCACCCGCTCCACGATGGAAAGGGCGTCCCAGCCGGGATACTCCGCTCCGGGATGGGTCCAGCGCCAGCGCTTGGCGGCGTAATCGAGGAGTTTCATCTGGGCTTCCAATTGGGTGCGGCACCCGTCGACCAGCGGACCAAGGTTCTCCTGGGCGCGCAAACGGGTGAACTCGGGGCGGTCCCACGACTCCCATTCCCATTCCACGGAGGGATACCCCACGGCCGGGTTGTAACTTTTCACCATGATGATGTTCCGATGGAGCGGAACCGGGAAATCTTCCTTGAATTCGGCGAAAATCTCCGCTGATTTCACCACCGGGCTCACGCGCGGGTCAGTGGTGGAAAGTTCCAGCCGGAACTGGACGAATCGCCGGTTGAATACCCCGCCGTCGATTTCGACATCGACCGTGGGTCCGCTGCCGGCGAGTTCATAGGGTTCCCAATTGGCGGAATACGGGCCGGGGCTTGTCCCCTTGCGGATGAAGCACTGCAGCGTGGTTCCCGCCGGAACATCGGAATGCACCGTAAGCCGGAATTTCCTGATGGTCCGCGCCCGGGCAATGGGATCATCCCGGTCGCCCCGCCAGAGATCGATGACGGGGGAGGCGAGCCAGCCGTTTTTCACATGACGCCCGAAACTGAGGCGGACACAGTACTCGGCCCGGTCCTGGCCGAGGGGGCCGAAAGGACTCTCCTTCCAGGACTCGCCGCCGTTCACGGATTTGAACGAGGTTTTCCCCACGTCTTTCGGATCTCCCCCGCCCGTTTCGTATTCATCGGCACGGGCGAGCTGAAGAACCCAGCCCTCCTTTTCCGACTTTGCTTCCGGGCAGGACATTTCGATGGTATTCGCCCCTTTTTTTAGCCACTCGACGGGGAATTCCACCCATCGCACGGTCTCCCAGCCCTTGAGCTGATTGACTCCGATTCGGGATTGATTGCCGTTTATGCTGAAGGTAAGGGGGTGCGGGCTTCGGTTGGTAGGGAACACGTAGAGCGTGGCGGTTTTCGTCCGGGGTTCGTCGAGGGCGAGAATCTTCCGGGCCCGGATATTTCCCCAGATGGCGTCCGAATCGACTCCCTTCCGGCTGTGGCCGGCGCCGGGGCTGTCATTCTCCACCAGGTCGATATCCCAGAGGCATACGCCGCCCCGGGGGGCCTTCCGCACCATATGCATGAAGCCATGATCGTAGATTTCCTCCGCGTCAGCCGTCCAGGTGATGGCATCCACCGTGTTTTGCTGGGCGAGAACGGGGAGCGATTGCCCGATTCCGAAGCAAAGGAAAAGCACCGAGAGCAGTCTGGCCGGCATACGTTACCTCGACGGCAATAAAAAGTGTGTTGTGGCGGATTTTCACGGAATCGATCAGTCTCGGGATTCAGAAATACCTCCCTGAAACAAGACGCTTACAAATGCGTATCCATATTCTCCGACAGCATCGCTTCTGCTCAACGATTCCCCAACTGTGCGAAGGCATGGTCCGGTGTACACCCGTGTCTTTCTACTGTACTATTCCCCGGCCGGGTATCGGGCGGTCCGTGGGTAATTCAGCATTAACACGAACTTGTCCTCACGAGAGCAAGGAAGATACTCCGGTCTGCGGTTTTTG
>JAWLHT010000328.1:0-5615 GCA_041690195.1 Candidatus Latescibacterota bacterium | reverse complement strand
CATCTCCCCGCTGGAATGAGAATTCCGCGTGTACGCCGATATGTGCTCGTTAGTGACCTTGATTTACCATGAATTTTCCTTAAGTTTACGACAATGGGGGCCGGGGGTGAGTTAGATTTCCCTGCCCGAACCTCAAGGCACCCGTTCACCATAAATCGCTTATGTGTGCGACAATGACTCGCAGCAGACGGCTCCTCACGCGAAACGGGCATCCCCCTTGGGGGATGCCCGTTTCGGAACCTTTCCGCTCTGACTTTCTCTGTTCCCTCACCCGGCCACCATTTTCTCCTTCTCGGCGTCCCAGAGGAAGGTCTTGTTCTGACGATAGGACTCCACGGCCATCTTGATGGCGATCATGGTGGTGGCGCCGAGGTCCACGTTGCAGTGGAGCCGTCCGCCCTGACGGATGACATCGATGAAATTCCCCTCCAGGTCGCGGCCGTTCTGGGCGTGAACTTCGAGGTAGTCGTAGCCGCCGTTCCGCTCCCGGAACTCGTTCTGGTAGGGATTCTGAACGGTGATTCGGGGATTGCCGGTAAACTCGATGGTACCGTACTGACCGTAAATCTTGGTGGAAATCTGGGTGTCGTTGGTGAGCACGCTTTCCAAGAAAACGGTCTTCTCGCTGGGGTAGTCCACGGTCATGGTGAAGACGTCGGGGACCTCGCGGCCGTCCTTCTGGAGATAGAGCCCCCCGTTGGCGGTGACCCGTTTGGGATACTCGCCGTTCTCACCGGCCAGCGCAATGAGCAGAGGCGCCAGGCGATGATAGATGAGGTCGGTGGCCACACCGCCGTTATAGCGGAAATAGCGGCGGAAGCGGAAGAAGTGATCCGGGTTCCAGGGGATGCGCGGCGCCAGCCCCTGCTTCCACCCCAGCCAGGTATCCCAGTCCACGTAATCATCGCCGGCCATGTGCGGTCCGGCGGACTCGTTGGTGGTCCCGAGCGAGCCGAACGCGCCATCGGAGCGGGGATTGCGGTTGTACGCACCCTGCGCCCAGGTAACCTTCCCGATACGGCCCTCGCGGATGATGTCCCGGGCCTTCCAGAACTGGTCCTCGGCGGTGAAGTTCGGCCCGACCTGGAAGACTTTCTTGTACTTCCGGACGGCGTTCCGGACCTCGATGGCCTGCTCGCAGGTCAGGGTCATGGGTTTTTCGCAGTACACATGCTTCCCGGCGTCCATGGCTTCGATGGAGATTTTGGAGTGCCAGTGATCGGGGGTGGCTATGAGTACCGCATCAATGTCTTTGTTGTCCAGGAGCTTTCGGTAATCCAGGTAGCCTTCGGCCTTGTGCCCGGCGTTTTCACAGGCGGTGAGGGTGCGGTTGATGCGGCGCTGCCAGCAGTCGCTTGCCGCCCCGATGGTGATGTTGTCTTCCCCGGCCCGGGAAAGCAGGCTGTTGACATGGCCGAAGCCCATGCCGCCGACCCCGATCATGCCGAAATTGATCCGGTCGTTGGCGCCGAGAACCCTGGAGGGAATGAGCCCGCCAAAGCCGAGCGCCCCCGCGGTCATGGCGGCGGTTTTGAGAAAAGTACGGCGGGATACCGAGTTTCCGCTCATGCGAATGCTCCTTTTGCCGATATGATCGTTCCGCCCGGCCGGATGGAGCGGCGCCGGACGACTGGTTACCGTTTTCTCATGCAGTAATGTAAGAATATGGTCACGCGTTCCGGAAAGCAAGGGGGAATATGCGGAGTGGTTCCGGAGCGGATATTTGAAATGAGGGTAAACGGTGCATTGTGAAGATGAAAAGGGGCAAAGACACAGAAGCACAAAGGGAAAGACCGTAGGGGCGAGGCATGCCTCGCCCAGCCTGAACCGTACGCTCCGGGGTTGATGGCCGTTTCCCTTCTCCTGACTTCCGGCTCCTGACCCCTTCTTGATTCGTTTACCCACGTTAATCTTCGAAGCGCCAACCTTTTGTCCGGCAGTGTGCCGCCAGTCAATGCCGGGGCGGGCAGCCCGGCGGGAGACGAGCGTTTCAACCAGGCATCCCGGTGTCCGGCCGAAACCCATTTGTCGGTTTTTTGTTGTAACCACCGCTCTGAATCCATAGATTCCTTTACATTCGGTTTTCTCTTTATCCGCAACTATGGAAGAAAGCGAAGAACATGTCCGCCGCTCATCCCTTTGCGTTACTGCTTTCCGTCCTGCTCCTCCTCAATCCGGCCCCGACCCTGGCCAACTCTTCTTTCCCCGTGATCATCACCGAGGTCGTGACCTCCAACAACACGGCGCTGGCGGACGAAACGGGGGAATATCCGGACTGGGTCGAGTTGTACAACTCCGGGGAAGCCGGGGTGAACCTCGCCGGGTACGGACTCTCCGACGACGAGTCCGAGCCGTTTCGCTGGGTGTTTCCGGAGGCGACCATTCCCCCCGGGGGATATCTGGTTGTGTTCGCTTCCGGCCGGGACACCACGGCCGCCGGAAGCTTCACCCGTGAGGTTGTCACCGCCGGAGACATATGGAAATACCGGGTATTCACCGTCGAACCGCCCTCGGACTGGAACGCCTTCGGGTTCGACGATTCCGGATGGGCGTCCGGACCGAGCGGATTCGGATTCGGTGACGGCGATGACGCGACACTCATTCCGGAAACATCCATATCCGTGCATGTGCGCAGGGAATTTTCGGTAGCCGATGCCGGTGCGGTAACCTCGGCAGTGCTCCGGATGGATTTCGACGATGCGTTTTTCGCCTGGCTGAACGGAGTGGAAATCGCACGGGCCGGAATCGGAGCGAAAGGGGCTCCGCCCCGGTTCGATGAATACGCGACCCTGCACACGGAAGCATACCTGTACCGGAACGAACTGCCGCTCCGGTATCCCCTCCAGGATATCCGGTCCATTGTGCGGGACGGGGTGAACGTGCTCGCCATCCAGTGCCACAACAGTGAAAACTCCGCGGACATGAGCCTCATCCCCTTTCTGGACCTGACCGAGGAAAGGGTCGCCATTCACACCGGATTCAAAATATCCGCCGGAGAAACACTGACCCTCACTGATCCCGGGGGAAACCGGCTTGATCGGGTGGTAACCGTGGAAACCCTCCCCGGAAGTTCACAGGGACGCGCATACGGGGATACCGTCTGGGTATGCTTCTCCCGGCCGACTCCTGGCAGAGACAACGATTCGGCGGGAAACCTCGGAGTCGCGCAAATTCCTGATCCTTCTCCTCCGGGCGGATTCCATGCCGCGGGTATCCCGGTATCGCTCGCGTCATCCACGCCCGACGCGGTGGTGTACTATACCACGGACGGAACGGAACCCACGGAAGAATCCGCCCGGTACACCGAACCGCTCATACTCGACCGCACCACCGTGATCCGCACCAGAGCCTTTGCCGAAGGATACCTTCCGAGCGCTGTGGCTACCCACACTTTTCTCATAGACGAGACAATTACCCTTCCAGTCGTATCCCTCACCACGGACCCGGCCAATCTCTGGGGTTCCTCCGGAATCTACACCAATTACACCCAGGGCTGGGAGCGACCGGTGCATCTGGAGTTTTTCGAACCGGACGGCGGCAAGGGATTCAGCATGGATGCCGGGTTGCGGATTCACGGAGCATCGAGCGCCGCCTTCGCCCAGAAATCCTTCCAGATTTTTGCCCGGTCCGCTTACGGTTCCGGGAAGATACGGCACCGGGTATTCCCGGATATCCCTATTGATGAATTCGAGGCCCTGGTTCTCCGGAATTCGGGGCACGACTGGGGACTGACCATGTTCCGGGACGCCCTGATTTCGAGTCTGGCCGGGGGAACGGAGGTGGATGCCCAGGCCTACCGTCCCGCCATCGTCTTCATCAACGGCCAGTACTGGGGGCTCCATAACATCCGGGAGAAGATTAACGAACACTTCCTCGCTTCTCACCACGACGTGGATCCGGACAGTATTGACATGATGGAATACGTAGTTCAGCATAATCTTGTTAACGGAGACCGGGTGCATTTCGACACCATGGTGCAGTACATGCAGACACACGACCTGAGTATCCCGGAGTATTACCGGCAGGTTGAAACCATGATGGATATCGGCCAGTTCATAGATTACCAGGTGATCGAAATATTCTCCGACAACGGCGACTGGCCCGGAAACAACGTCAAGTTCTGGCGTCCCAGAACCCCGGAGGGGAAATGGCGCTGGATTCTATACGATACCGACTGTGGGTTCGGCCACCCCGTACACGGTCCCTCCACTCCCGAGCACAACAAGCTGGTGCTGGCCACCCACCCCGACAAGGACGGCTGGGGCAACTACGGCCCCTGGTCCACCTTCATCATCCGTAACCTCCTGAAGAACGGGGAGTTCCAAACCAAATTCATAAACCGGTTCGCCGACATGATGAATTCCCGCTTTCTCCCCGACAGTCTCCGGGTGCGCATAGATCTTCTGCAGGAAGGCATCCGGCCGGAAATGTCCCGTCATCTGGGAAAATGGGGCGGCTCCCTTTCCGGCTGGGAAAAGCACGTGGAAATTCTCCGCAATTTCGCACGGCTGAGAAACATTTACATGCGCGACCACATTCTGGAGTACTTTTCCCTGGACCGGAATGTCCAGGTGACCGTCCAGGCAACGCCCGAAGGCGCGGGTGCGGTCACGGTGAACACGCTGACCATTTCACGGTTCCCCTGGAGCGGATTCTATTTCTCCGCAGTTCCCATACAAGTCACCGCGAATCCCGCCCCGGGATACCGGTTCGCGGGCTGGGAGGAAAGCGCCGTTCCGGATTCCGCCTCCATTACGCTCACCCCGGATGATGCCGTCGTACTGACCGCCCGTTTCGAACCGGCTCCGGCTGCAGCATACCCGGTGACCATAACCGAGATTAACTACAATTCCCACCGCGATTTCGACCCCGGCGACTGGGTGGAACTATACAATCCCGGTACGGCTCCGGTCGACTTGAGCGGATGGACTTTCGCCGGGGAGGGGGAAACCGCATCCTTTCCCCTCCCCTCCGGCACGACACTCGACCCATCCGGATACCTGGTGCTCTGCCGGGAGATGGCGGCGTTCTCCCTGGCGTTTCCTGATGTCCGGCAATGCATCGGCGACCTGCCGTTCGGATTCGACGGCGGCGGCGAATGTCTCCGCCTGCTCGACTCCGCCGGGACGGTGATCGATTCAGTCGCCTATGACGACGACCCGCCCTGGCCAAAGGAGCCGGACGGGAACGGGGCGACCCTGTCTCTCCGCGCGCCGAATCTGGACAACGCCCTCCCGGAGAACTGGGAGCCATCGCCCGGACATGGAACCCCGGGCGCGCCCAATTCCCCGACAACCGGGATTGATGACAATGCAATGAGTATTCCCCCGGCGCTCACCCTCGGGCAGAACAGTCCGAACCCCTTCAATCCCGATACAACCATTCGTTTCGGCCTGCCCGGAGAAGAAATGGTCACGGTGGAAGTGTTCAACATTCTCGGCCAAAAGGTGGCGACTCCGTTCCGTGGACGGCTGTCCGGGGGCTTTCATACGGTGGTGTTCCGGGCGGGGGACCTGACCAGCGGAGTTTACTTCTGCCGAGTCCGGGCCGGGGATTCCGTTCAGGTCCGGCGCATGCTCCTGTTACGCTGAACACTTTCTGCTTGATAAACGGAA
>JAWLHT010000327.1:0-5653 GCA_041690195.1 Candidatus Latescibacterota bacterium | reverse complement strand
GCAATCCTGCAGTCCAACAAAAACTGGGACCCGGCTCTCTTTTCTTCTTGACTTTCAACACGGTCGCTCTCTCGGTGAGAGAGGGGATGACCCGTTATCAGCCGTCTCGGTGCTCCTTGCGGCTCGGTTCCCCCTCTCTCTGGAGAGAGGGGGCCAGGGGGTGAGTTACCGGCCAAAGCCTCCATTGCCTTATTATAGTGCTCATGCGCGCCTGCGGTTTTCCCTTATGTTTACGACAATGGAGCGAGAGGGTGCCAGAAGTTGATGCCGGAAAAGAGCAAATTGCATCCCGGAAGGTATCGTTCCAGGCGAGGCAAAGTTTCTTTGCTTTGCGCACAAATATAGATATATATTGTATTTTATGGCGCTGGACGGTGTCGCCGGACTGGAGATGATTCCTCTGCCGGCGCCGCTGCATTTCATCCCGGAACAAACCGGGATTCCCCTGGCGTGAGTTTCCGCCCCGGGATTTCGGAGAACGAGTCCCGGCCCCGAAAATCCCGATTCCGCGGAACCCGGAAACTACGCCCGAACGGAGGGTGCGGCATGATCAAGTTGAATGACAGAGATATCGCGCAGTATTTCCGGAGAAGCTATACCGCCACGGATGGCCTGTGGTTCATGAAGGTCGAGGAGCGGCGCGGATTTGACGAGGCATTGGAGACCGATTGCGAGGTGTGGAAGGTGCTCCCCAGAATCCAGGCGCGGACATTGAAAGCGCTCACCCGCTTGGAGCATGGACTGGATGCGCTCTTTGAGTGTCTCACCACGAAGCTGACCCTGGAAGGCTACCTGTTCACCGTTGTCCGGGAGGGAGAATGCTCCTTCAAGGTCAATATCAGCGGATGCCCATGGTTTGACGCGCTCCATCGGAGCGGGCGGGACTCGATTGCGGCGAAAGTCGGGTCTTCGATCTGCCGTACCGAATACGAGGTGTGGGCACAGGAGTTCGATGGCTCGGTGAGCATGGAAATGCCCCAGTGCCTTTGCAATGGCGGGGAGTACTGTCAGATCGAGTTCCGTCAGAACGGCAATGGAGCAGGAAAGGAATGATCCAAAATGGGCGATACCACTGACAGGGAAAACAGGGTGACATACGACACCATTGTCATCGGCGGCGGCCCAGCCGGTCTGAGCGCGGCGCTCTACGCCGCACGCGGCGATCTGCGCACGTTGGTGCTGGACCGCAACCCCGCCGCTGGTGCGCTTGGATATGCCAAAAAGATCGAAAATTACCCCGGGGTTTCCGGTTCGGTCAAAGGTGTTGACCTGCTCGCCATCATGCTCGGACAGGCGGAGACGTTCGGCGCCGAGATCATTCAGACCACGGTGGTCGGGGTCAATTTCGACGATGACCCTCGGGAAGTCATTACTGCCCGGGGCAGCTATTTCGGGCGGACGGTCATCGTTGCCACCGGATCAATGGGCAGAAAGCCCGGAATCCCCGGGGAAGAGGAATTCATCGGACGCGGCGTGAGCTATTGCGCGGTATGCGACGGGGCGTTCTTCCGGGATATGGATGTGGCGGCTGTGGGGAATGTGGAACTCATGGTCGAGGAATTGGATTACCTGCTCAAGCTGGTCCGCAAGATCACCATCATTACCCCTTCCGAGCAGGTCGCGCCGGAACTTCTGGAGGAACTGGCGGAAAACCCCAGAATCAAGGTGCTGACAGGACATCGTCCGGTGGAAATTTTCGGTGACGGGATGGTGCGCGGCATACGGGTGGTCAGCCAGAGGTACGGCGAAAGCGAGATCGAGGCCGCGGGGCTCTTTCTCTACCTGCAGGGCCAGCAGCCGGTGGTGGATTATCTCTATGGGTCTCTTTCGGCAGAGGAAAACGGGTGCATCCGGGTGAACCGGGAGAACATGTCCACGTCAATCCCGGGGGTGTTCGCGGCCGGCGATGTAACCTGCAAGCGGATACGGCAGGCGATCATCGCCGCCTCGGAAGGCTGCACTGCGGCCCTCTCCGCCGAACAGTATATCACGGAGCGGGAGCATATCCGGTATCACTGGCGCTGACACCGGCCCTCTTCGCCATGCGGACGGCATTCCCGGGGCGCATGGACGCCGGGGGTGCGCCAACAACTCTCAGCGGAAAGGAAATGAAAATGGCGGGAATCGGAGATAGAATGATTCGGGCGGCAAAGCTGGACCGCGGGATATATGAAGAGGTCGAGGCGGACCGGACCGCGACAACCCAGGCGGTGATCGTGGTTGTGCTCGCCGGAGTGGCCGCGGGTATCGGGAGCTATTCGGTCGGCGGATTCCCGGGAGTGCTTTCGGGGACCATCGGCGGGATTGCCGGGTGGTTCATTTGGGCGTACATTACCTATTTGATCGGGACCCGCCTGCTTCCCGAACCCCAGACCGAAGCCACGCATGGCCAGCTTCTGCGAACAATCGGCTTTTCCAGCTCTCCCGGAATCATCCGGGTGCTCGGGATTGTGCCGGGCTTGTATGCCCTCTCCTTCACCATTGCCGGCATCTGGATGCTCATCGCCATGGTGATCGCGGTTCGTCAGGCGCTCGACTACCGGAGCACCCTCCGGGCGGTGGGAGTGGTGCTGATCGGCTGGCTCTTCTATATCGTCATTTTCGCCCTTGTTGGGCTCCTCTTCTTCCGGGCGGGAGCGGGTACGGTGGGATACTCCATCTGACATGCCGGGAAACACGCCGAAATCAGCATGAAAACGGGTGGCTTCCGTGTGCCTCGGCTTCTCCTCTTTCTGGAAAGAGGGAGTCAGGGGGTGAGTTACCGGCCGGAGCCGCCGAACATACCCAGAATCTAACTCACCCCTCGTTCCCCTCTCTCCGGAGAGAGGGGATGACTCTATGTGAGACTTATAGTTATACGATATGTCGAAGGTGTTTCGCACGTACTGCAATCACCTGCACCCTTTTTCCCATCCTCAGAAATTTGGGTAAGGACAAGCTCTCCGGAGAGAGGGGGAATTGAGCCACAGGAAGCACTGAGACAGCCGATAACGAGTCATCCCCTTCTCGGAAGAGAGGCCCCCATGCAAGCTCGGCTTGCAGGGGTAATAGAAGGAGATGACTCAAAG
Source organism: Candidatus Latescibacterota bacterium (assembly GCA_041690195.1). Lineage (GTDB taxonomy): Bacteria > Latescibacterota > Latescibacteria > Latescibacterales > Latescibacteraceae > JAWLHT01. The sequence continues at coordinate 2,585 of JAWLHT010000327.1, read as the reverse complement.
GAAGGCTCTGCGCAACGCGTAATGTCAAAAGCATGGCGTGCCGTATGGGGTCACTCTGGGGACGATGACCTCAATTTTTGATACAATCCACAAAATTAATATCATATTTTTTCATGTCCGCCATAATCGGGAATTGAAACTTTTCCATTAACAAATAACATTTAGCTTGACAAGTACGCCGGGAACACTGTAATATTCCCTCAACCTGTCACTTATCTCGCGCCGGTCCATCGGGCCGGCTCCCGCTAATCGTCCCATGCAGTGAAAGGAGGGGGCAACGAACTGGAAGCAGTACCAGTGGAAAATATGCTAAAGAAAAAAAACCGTGTAAGGAGGGAAACGATGAAGAAGCTTCTGCTTTGCCTCACCGTATTTGCACTGGCGGCTTCCAGTGCGTTCGCGCTGGATTTCGCGCCCGAGCCGATGGTCCTTTCCGCCCCCTCGAACATTTTCTATGAGTTCGACGGGAACAACCTGCAGGTGCCGCTGAATGTCGCCGGCGTCCCGGGCGTTGCCTCGTTCATGGTGTTCACCAAGGACAAGGGCGAAAGCATCGGCGAAGTCACCAACGGCTATCTCGGCTGGCATTATGTGAACAAGATTGACACCTGCGTGTACATGTCCACCTTCGCCGAAATTTCCAAGGGAGCCAACACCATCACCTGGAACGGCAAGGACAACGACGGCGGCATGGTCCCGGCCGGCGACTACACCTACTACGTCTGGGCGTTCGACAACGCCACCCAGCGTCAGCAGGTCACCCGTCAGATATCCATCGACCCCTGGATTTACCGGACCATCGTCACCCATGACGTGAACGGCTCCCCGCTCGACCGCCCCATGGTCTACATCGGCGGCGGCACCCGTGGCAAGCTCGTTGACCGTCAGGTCCAGACCCACCGGAAGTGGACCATCGGTAGCGACCCCGAAGACGCGTCTCTGCTGGAAACCAGCACGACCATGGGATGGTGCGGCGTTGGCGGTCTCGCGCTTCTTCCCACGGACCGTAATTTCTTCTTCTATGACACGCTTCGCGATAACGGCTACAAAATCACCGAAAAGTACCAGTGGGTTCCCAATGGTGAATCGGTTCTCCAAGCCGATTGGGGCGAGGACGGTCAGTATAGTTACACCACCGACACATTCACCGCTGGAAACAACTTCGGCTGGGGCGTGGTGAGTGATGGCGGCGACTACCTGATGCTCGCCAATGCCGACCTCCTGGGCAATGGCACTGTCTCCCAGATCATCTACATTGACGCGGAAGACGGCTCCGAAGTCCGGCGTGTGGACATGGCCGAATGGTGGGTGAGCATGAGCGACAAGGACGCGGGCGGCCAGTCCGACAGCGGTCCGACCGAAATGAACCTCCGGAACGGCATGGCCTTCCTGGGCGCGCACTCCTCCTGTCTGAACCAGATGATCGATCCCTTCGCAGAGGATGATACTGAGGTGGTGAAGTGGAGCAACGCCAACGGCGACATGACCGGCGACCATAACTTCGAGCCGGAATCGGGACGTCCGTGGGTGTGCAACGACTACAACGTCGGACCCTACAAGTACAATATCTCCGCCGACGCCAACCTGTTCTCCGTTTTCCCGTCCTATGACCTGGGCGCGGTTTCCTTCGGTCTGTACGCTCCGGACGGCACCGGTATGGGCTATCATATGCTCGCCGGCGAAACGGCCTACCAGAAGTACGGTATCGAGTTCATTGATTACGGCTCCGCCTATGACGGCATCTACACCACCAACAACATGGGCAGCTCCGCCGACAGCAAGGGCATTGACAAGACCTGGTGGTATGTCGGTCATGACTCCATCAAGGGCACCATCACCAACCAGGTCGGCGTGGCTGACGCTGCTCCGGCTGCCTTCACGGTCGCCCAGAACGTGCCGAACCCCTTCAACCCGACCACCACGATCTCCTTCACCCTGGCTCAGGCGGGCATGACCACGGTCGAGGTGTACAATGTGGCCGGACAGAAGATCGACACCCTGGTGAACTCCAGCCTCAAGGCCGGTTCCCATTCCGTGACCTGGAACGCTGCCAGCTTCTCCGCCGGTGTCTACTTCTACACCGTCAAGAGCGGATCCTTCTCCAAGACCACGAAGATGACGCTCCTCAAGTAAACAACCCTGCCGTTGTATGCAAAAGAGCCCGGTTAACGCCGGGCTCTTTCGTTAATACCCCGAAATATAACTCACCCCCTCGTTTCCCTTCTGTCACCCCAACCCTGGAATCCAGGGTTGGGGACCCCGACTCTCGGGGAGATCGGGCCCCATGAAAGCTCTGCTTGCGTGGGTGAAAGAAGGGGATGACTCGTTATCGGCCGCCTATGTGCTTTCTGTTGCTCGGTTCCCCCTCTCTCTGCGGGAACTCCGGGACGGTTCAGCGCCCGGGGCGTTCCGGCTTTCCCCACTCCCCGGTGATGACGGAGGGAAGACGGAACACCTTCTCTCCTGTGTCGTTGCAGAAATAGAGATGCGAAGGGGACTGTTCCCGCCCGTGGCCGTCGGCCCAGAACCCGTAGAAATCCGGAGCGGCGTTCACCGGACGGCGGACATAGGTGTGGTTGTAGGGG
>JAWLHT010000326.1:0-5654 GCA_041690195.1 Candidatus Latescibacterota bacterium | reverse complement strand
GACTGGAATCTCGCCCTCCACCAACTTTCTATCAGGTTCGAGGGCCGTGTCCAGATGTAAAATCAAAATCCCATTTACACAAAAATTCCGACAGAACCCAGGTAGTAGATGTATTGCGTTTATTGTTAGATAAGAACGTATATATGGCTTTTACAGAGAAAGAATCTGCAAACCCGTTACGACCTTTTGGGTTTTGGCGATCTTGTACTTGGTCACCTTCTTTGCTTCTTGTAAGTGATCCTGTTAGAGTTACTGATGAATTGGCGAATACTCTGGTTGCCCTTTGGTCAAACGTTGAAAAGGGTCCCAATTCAGAATATATTCAACTTGCATTTCGTAGATGGTCAGCTACAGCCGAGCGACAAGATGATAGAGATAAGTTAATTGATTACTGGATCGCGCTTGAGTCATTGTTTCTGCCCGGCACTGATAGGGGAGAACTCCGCTTTCGGTCTTCACTGCGCATAGCTATGCTATTAGGTGAAACGCCAGCTGAACGGATAGCAATATTCGAACAAATGCAGAGTTCATATGATTTAAGATCAAAAATTGTTCATGGAAGCAGTAAACAGATCGATGCCTGTAAAATTAGAGAAGTTGCGAATATAACACGTTCTTATCTCCGTAGGGCATTGCTGAAAATTGCAGACCTTGAAAATGAATTTTCGGCAAAAGAGCTTGAAAAAAGTCTACTAGGATGCTGATGGTAATACTGTTTTTATAGGATACACCAATTACACCGTATGTTCAACAACGTATCTGGGTTAGTTGTCTGTTACGGAGATTAAACCATGCGCATTCCCCTTTACCACATCGACGCCTTCACCGGCAGCGTGTTCGCCGGGAACCCCGCCGCGGTTTGCCCGCTGGAGTCCTGGCCGGACGATTCGCTCCTCCAGTCCATTGCCGCCGAGAACAACCTTTCCGAGACCGCCTTTTACGTTCCGGAGGGCGAGATATTTCGCATCCGTTGGTTCTCCCCGGCCGCGGAGGTGGACCTCTGCGGACACGCCACGCTGGCGACCGCGTACGTGCTCTTTCACCTCCGCGGATTCACGGGAGAGCGGGTCGTTTTCCAGTCCCGGAGCGGGGAGCTCGCGGTCGAACGGGACGGGGACCGTCTGCGCCTGGATTTTCCGGCCCAGCCCCCGGAGCCGTGCCATGCGCCGGAAGCGCTCATCGCCGCGCTGGGTCACGCCCCCTCGGAAGTGCTCCGCTCGCAGGACTACCTCGTGGCCTACCCCGACGAGGCGACTGTCCGCAACCTCGACCCGGACATGGAGAAGCTGCGCGGGGTTGACCTGCGCGGGGTGATCGTCACCGCCCCCGGAACCGGCGGGACCGATTTCGTATCCCGCTTTTTCGTCCCGAAGCTGGGCATCCCCGAGGACCCGGTCACCGGCTCGGCCCACTGTGCGCTGGTTCCCTACTGGTCCAGGCGCCTCGGCAAAACAACGTTCCAGGCGCGGCAGGTCTCCGCGCGGGGCGGCGATCTGTTCTGCGAGAATCGTGGAGAGCGGGTGAGCATTGCGGGCCGCGCGGTGAAATACATGGAGGGGACGATCGAGGTGTAATGAAGAGGTTGGAGCCCATCACATCCACACGGGCCTTCGCCCTTCCTGCTCATGGGCGTACACATAAGATAGTAGTGATGCACGGGTGTTTTGAAAATATAACTCACCCCCTGGCCCCATTGTCGTAAAGATAAGGGGAAATAACCGGCGCACATGAGTACTAAAGGTAGTCAATGGAGACGTTGGTCGGTAACTCACCCCCTGGCCCCCTCTCTCCAGAGAGAGGGGGAATTGAGCCACAGGAAGCACATAGACGGCCGATAACGAGTCATCCCCTCTCTTGCGAGAGAGGGGAACGAGGGGTGAGTTAGATTTTCAAAACACCCATCCGCATTGAACTGCTTCTGTTTACGAATGCCCTTTTTTCTTGACTTGCCCCATGACGCCGGTTATCTTCCTTGTTGAGGAAATCTGCCTGCCTGACAATGAAATCGTAGCCGTTCAGGGCATGCGTCGGTTGTGGCAAAAGCGGTTCGGTGGAGGGTGGAACCGATGGGCACGGCGTCTCCGATACATGCGTTCGACGTTTCGGCCGGGGAGGCGGTTCGACTGCAGAACGAGCTGAGCCGTCAGGTGGTGCTTTCCGATGCGTATTCCGGCGTATCCGATGTGGATCTGGTCGGCGGGGCGGATGTGGCGTTCATTCCGCGTTCCACGCTGGAAGCGGCAATGGCGGACGAAACCGTCTATCATGCCGGGCCGGAGCACGCAGTGCAACCCGAACTGCCGGAAGGGGTCCGGGACGAAGTCCTCGCGCTTGCCGCCGTTGTTCTTATGGATCCCAGGCAGTTCCGTGTGGTCGAAACCGTTTTCGCGACCGCGCCGGTGTTTTTCCCCTATATCCCCGGGCTTTTGACATTTCGCGAGGGACCGGCGGTTCTTGCCGCAATCGGGGAACTCTCCGTGCTCCCGGGAGTCATGCTGTATGATGGGACCGGGATAGCCCACCCCCGGGGGATGGGTATCGCGTCCCACATGGCATTGCTCACCGGAATTCCCTCGATCGGATGCGCCAAGTCCCTTCTCGCCGGAACCTGTGACCCACCCGGCGTGGAAAAGGGCGACCGGAGCTACTTGTATCTCCGCGGCCGCGTGGTGGGAGCCTGTCTCCGGACGCGGACGGGCGTGAAACCAATGTATGTTTCACCCGGAAGCGGATTCAGCGTGGACGGGGCCTGCAGTTTCGTGATGTCCCTGACCGGGAAGTACCGATTGCCGGAACCGACTCGTATCGCCCACACTGTGGTGACGGCAAAAAAGCTCCAGTTGACCCGGAAAGAGGGGTAGTTCAATGGCAGTGACCGGGCGAGAGGATGGTGAGTGAGATGGAGTACGAATTCCCGAAGTGCATGAAGTGCGGGAAAGGTGTTATGGTTCCGCTTTCGGATTACGGCCGGGAAGGAGCGTCCATCCGGTACAAGGCGTGGGTGTGCACCAATCCCGAATGCGGGTTCAACCTGCGGATCGATAACGGCGAAGTCAGCATGGGCAGGACAGTGGGGCTTTCGGGCAAGTAGCGGGCTTTCGGGTCCAGGACGGCGGGCAAGGGTGAATATTTTCAAATCTGGTACGAACAATACCGCCAAAGTGCTGAGCGTGATAGCGGCGCTGATCCTCTGGTTTCATGTGACCGCCGGAGCGACCTTCACCACGCTCATTTCCGTTCCGATCCAGTATGTACGACCGATACGGGGATTGATGGTGGCGAGCGAGCTGCCCAGCCAGGCGCTGGTTCTGGTCCGGGGAACCGGGCGGTCGCTCATTTCGTACAATGTGCGGAAAATCACCGACCGCAGCCGTCAGTATGTGCTGGTGAACCTGGCCGGACTGACCAGCGGAAAGCACCAGATATCCATCGAGAAAGAACAAATCATCCTGGGAACCGACGGCATCGAAGTGGAGAGCATTATCGAGAACGGGGAATTTCCGGTCCTGCTCGATCAGAAAAGCCAGCGCGCCGTGCCGGTGGATACGGACAGCATTCCCGGGCTCGAGGTTCCCCGGGATCTCGTGATCGTGGGAGAACCCGAGGTCACGCCCCAGTTTGTCACAATCGAGGGGCCGGACAGCATGATACGCGTCATTACCGAGGTGCCCATCGAGTCGCTTGTCCAGAACAGGGTAACCTTGAGCGATACGGTCCTGGTCGCCCGGTTGAGCCAGACTTTCCACCCGTACATTGCTGTCGACCCCGAGGAGGTGGCCCTCCGTTTCCAGGTGGAACCGCTCACGGAGAAAACCATTGCCGGAATTCCGGTCCGTCTGCGCGATTTCCCCTGGCGGCAGAAATTCGATACCGTGCCGGACAGCGTGATGGTTACCGTACGGGGGCCGCGGTCGCTGGTGGAGGAAACCACGGCGAAGAATGTCGTCGTTACGGTTCCCTATCAGAGCTTCGTGCAGGGGCTGGAGAGCGGCAAGAACGCGGTGCGCCCCGAACTCCGGTATCCCGAAGGCATCAGTGTCGCGACGGTTTCCCCGGAAACGGTCGAGGTGGTCCCCCGGCAAGAGAAGCGGTGATAAAGTACGGGAAAGCTAACTCACCCCTCATTCCCCTCTCTATCCTATAGAGGGGATGACCCGTTATCAGCCGTCTCGGTGCTTTCTATGGCTCAATTCCCCCTCTCTCTGGAGAGGCGGGGTCCCCGGCCCTGTGGAACAGGGCTGGGGTGACAGAAGGGGGCCAGGGGGTGAGTTACCGGCCAGCACCTCCACTGGTTATCTTGGTACTCATGAGTGCCGGTGGTTTTCCCTTATGTTTACGACAATGAGCCAGGGGATGAGCTACTCTTTCCATACGGAACTTCCGCCCTGCCCCGCGGAGGCGGAGTGCGGCAGGGCAGGCGAGATGTGTACAGCGAAGCGCCACTAAACTTTTCCCAACAGGTAGCACGTGAACGTCCTCGGAATCGAAACATCCTGTGATGACACTTCGGCCGCGATCTATGCCACGGAACGCGGCCTCCTCTCTTCCGCCATTTCCTCGCAGCTCGAACATATCGAATACGGCGGCGTGGTTCCCGAACTGGCCAGCCGCGCCCACCTCTCACTCATCGTTCCGGTCGTCCATGAGGCGCTGGCCCAGGCGGGCATGACCCTGGACGAGGTGGAGGGAATCGCGGTTACCGCCGGGCCGGGGCTGGTCGGCTCTCTCCTGGTCGGGGTGAGTGTCGGAAAGGCGCTCGCCCTTTCCCGTTCGCTTCCGTTCATCGGCGTACACCACATCGAGGGGCATATCCAGTCCAACTTTCTCCAGTCGCCGCTCCCCGAGTATCCTTCGATCGTGCTGGTCGTTTCGGGGGGGCATACCGAACTGGTGCTCATGCGCCGTCCCCTGGAATACGAAGTGCTCGGAACCACCCGTGACGATGCCGCCGGAGAGGCCTTCGACAAGGTCGCCAAACTGCTCGGGCTGGGATATCCCGGTGGTCCGGCAGTCCAGAAAGCGGCGGAAGGCGGGGACGAGAGTTTCGTGGAGTTTCCGGTGAGCAGGGTTCCCGACTACGAGTTTTCCTTTTCCGGGCTCAAAACCGCGGTGCTGGTCTATGCCCGCGAACAGGGGCCGGAATTTGTCCGGGCCCATCTCGCCCACATTCTCGCCTCCTTCCAGCGGGCCGTGGTCGATGCGCTGGTGTCCAAGACGCTCCGGGCTCTCTCCGAACACCGTATACGCACGCTTCTGCTGGCCGGAGGGGTGGCCGCCAACCGCGCCCTGCGCGAACGGTTCGCCCTGGAGGCCGAACGGGGCGGTTTCTCGCTGTTCGTTCCCCCGCTCCGGTACTGCACCGACAACGCCGCCATGATCGCGAGGGCCGGGCACGAACGGCTTGTTCGGGGGATGTCCTCGCCCCTGACCCTCAGCCCGGAGCCGCGTCTGCCCCTGTGAAGCGCGGAGACGCCGGGAGGTAACTCACCTTTGGCCCCATTGTCGTAAAGATAAGAGAAACCACTGGCACGCATGAGTACTAAATGTAATTAGTGGAGGTGCTGGCCGGTAACTCACCCCCTGGCCCCCTTCTGTCACCCCAGCCCTGTTCCACAGGGCCGGGGACCCCGCCTCTCCAGAGAGAGGGGACCCGA
>JAWLHT010000325.1:0-5679 GCA_041690195.1 Candidatus Latescibacterota bacterium | reverse complement strand
CCTTATCGCTATTCCGCGCCTTTCTTGGATGGGAATATGGATTTTTCACTTCCGGCAACACCGATAATCTACAATTGTAAACTTGGGTAATGACAAGCTTGCGAGAGAGGGGAACGAGGGGTGAGTTATATTTTCTGGGCCTGAATCTCAAGACACCCGTTCACCACAAATCCCTTATGTTTACGACAATGGGAACGAGAGGGTGAACTACCGGCACAGAGTCTCCGTTCTCCCAAAACACGAACCGGGGCATGACTGCAGTCATGCCCCGGTTATTCGTTCCCGATTCCCATCCGGCTACCGGCTATTCGTGAGCGTGGGCTTTCCGGTCTTCGCGAATCGCCGGCTCGGAGTGTATTCTTTCCCGTTCAGCGGAAGCGCGGAAACCGCTCAGAGCACGGGCCCATGAATCCGGCAGCCCCTCCGGGAAGATGATTTCATAGAGGAGAATCCCGAGCACAAGACCAAGCAGCATAAACACGAGGTCGTTCCGGACCGTACGGATAAAGAGATAGGAGTAGAGGCTGATGGCGGTGGCGGATACTATGGTGAGTACAAGAAACCCGATGAACCGGGTGCTCCGGAGAAAATCGAATACTCCGCTCACCATGAGTCCGGCGAGTGCGGCTAAGGCAGTGGGCCAGAACATGAAATCGTAGTTGGGTGCTCGGAAGGAAAAAGTGAGCGTTCGGGAACGGAGACTGATGACATAAATTACGAAAATGATCAGCCCGGCCCATTTCCCGGCCTGCGCCGCCGTTCTGACACGGGAAGGCGCGCTCTCTTCCGGAATACCGAAAAGACCATAGATAAGTATTCCCGCCAGAACGAGCGGGACCACCGCCCATTCGATTGCGGACAGTATAATTTCGCCGATGTTCACGCTTCTCCCCTCCGGCTTGGCGCATGGTATGCATGGCGCCGGACCGGAGTTGTTCTATCCGTGCGGGATTACTCCGGCGAACGGCGCTATATTTCCCAGATATTTTCCACGGTCGCTTGCAGAGTGGCGAGTTGCTTCCGGGTCTCCCGTCCAAACCCTCTGGGAACAACGACCAGAAAGCAGGCCCCGGTTTCCCGGGCATGCTCGGACAGCAACTGGAATTTCTCCCCGGTTTTGGGAGAGGTGATGCTCGCGTTTGTTTCCACATCGCAAATGAGCGGAATTCTCTGATACTCGGCGGTTATGTCCGGGCGCACTTTCCGCCCGTTGCAGGTAATCGCCGCGGGTCGGGCGTGCTCTCCGCACCCGGCCCTGATATTTTCACATCCTTCCTGAAGAAGCAGCTCCAGCGTGGAGCGCATCATGGTGTCGTGCGCACCCCGGCTTCCCGTATATGCCATACAAATCCTCCCTGAACACATAAATAAAGTGTTATGGTTTATATTATATAGCATTATATATAATATGTCAAGATTTTTCCCTCTTCTCATGCAAAAAGGGACGCCTGCTCCGGCGTCCCCAAGAGGGAATACATGTGTGATGGCGGGGTCAGAATCGTTCCCAAAAACAAGCTCGCCGGCAAAGATAACGAATCCGGCTCCGGATCTCCGGAAACCGGGTGGGGGGAACCGGTGCTTTCCGAAATCCCGGAGACGCTGCATTCCCTAATACGATTATGCGGGGATGGGGTATGGTCAGCAACCGGCGGTATGCCGCGGAAGAATTTCTCTTTATTTTTCTTGACAGAAGCGTGGGGAGAAAAAAGGAACGATTGTTTCCAGTCCCTCGCGCTGCTGAACCCCCTGTCCTTACGGACATCCCCCTTGTCAAGGGGGGTAACAGAAAAGGCAGGAATGCGGGTTCTGAATCTTTCCCTTTTATGTCCCCCGACAAGGGGAATGTCTCCTTCGTTTGGGCGGCAGAGGATTCAGCGGCGCCGGAAGAAGCGGAAACGCGTGTTATAATCCACCCGGACAAGAACCATCTTCCGGACGATTCGCGCCTTTCATCTGCCGCCGGACCACTCATGCCAGGGTGAACCGGGCTTTGGATGAAAGCGCAGACATCCCCTGTTCAATCTTCCGCGGGAGATCGAACCGGCTACCGGGTCGCGGCCGAGGGTGTTTTCCAGACGGTAGGTGGAGAAAATAAGACGCCCGGAACCGTACGGCATCACACAGAGGTCCGCTCCGGCGCGCAGGTCGAGTGCCCGCTCGCAGCCGCGGATCTTGTAGTGGTAACCCACCGGCGTTCCGAACGTTCCTCCGAGTGTTTTCGCCCCCGGGATGCGGAGCGAGGTGAGCGGCATGATTCCGGCGAACCGGTCATCCAGAACATGGCCCGGTTCGAGCCCCTCGAATGTGGGATGGGGCTTGAAATAGTGGTACGGTCCGGCGAAGCGGGGTTTTGAATCGAAGTACTCGATGGGAAAATCAAACAGGAAGTTCTCCAGCGGGATCGGCGAGCACCAGCAGACATACTTCCCCTGGTCCCGGAGCTCCTGGAGTTTCTCGTCGGCATCGGAAAGACAGATGAGCGGGAGCCCCAGGAAGAGGGCGTCCGAACCCTCGCGAACCTGATTCAGCACCCGTGGCAGACGGCTGTCCGTGAGATCGTCGGGATCGTTGATCGGTTCGATAACATAGAATGCGGCGGAGGGAATGCTGCCGTCTGTGGCCTGAATGGTGACCGAGGCATGGGTTCCGGTCCGGAGGCAGTGCGCCTGTACCCGGCCCTCGAAGGGAACCAGCGCGAAGGGTCGCGAGCCGCCGCCGGGGACCACCGGCGAGATGACTTGATTGAGATACTCGGCGGAGTCCACGGCCATGCCGTTCTGGAACAGCTCGGCCCGGGTGCGGTACACCCCTTCCCGCATGGCGCCGCGGACCACCATGGTATAGGCTTCCTGCACCCCGTCGCGGGCCTGCATACGCACCCGGTCATCCCGGACCACCTGCCCGTCCGGGGAGGTTACGATCATATGCAGATCAAGCGGGCCGGTCAGTCCGGCGTCGTTGACCATGTACACGGTGACAGTGAAGTCTCCGCCGGGATAGATTGTTCGTTCATAGGTCTCCAGGACCACGCGGACCGGGCGGTTTGCTTCGGCCGCCGCGGCATGGGCCGGCTTGGGCCGGAATATGGGGTCGAGGATGCCCGCGTTGCACTCGTAGTCGTTGTCGTTCAGCTGGGTGTATATATACCCGGCGCAGAGAGGGTTGGCGCGGAGCGCCTCGATCATCCGCCGTACCGCGGCGGCCTGCACCGTCTGGGTCTCCCGGATGGCCTCCTCATACGAGGGGAACACTCCGTCCAGCTCCCGCTCGAAATGCTCCCGCAGAAGACAATCAATCCGGCGGTATACCTCTTCGTCGCGGTAGGTAACCCCGGAACCGTCCTCATAGGCCGCCAGCACCTCGGGCCACATGGGCATTCCGCCGCATCCGAATTCGCTCTGGAGGAAAAGCTTTTCCGGGCTGCCGCCGACAATACGGTGGCTCATGGGAAAGCCCTCGAATTGGTGGGAGCGGAAGAAATCCTCCGGCCGCCCCAGATTGCGGAACACCTCGAACCCGGCGTGGGAGAGCGGGTAGTTGAGGTAAAGATGATTGTCGTAACAGCCCACCGGCTCATAGCTTTCAGGGAGATAATAGTTGCAGGTCACCGCTCCGCTGTCGTCGGAAATAACCCGTCCCGGATCTTCGTCGCGGATAATCCGGGCCAGTTCCGGCTTGTGCTTCTGGATGCCCATGCTCCCCTGGTTCCAGTACATCTTGGTCCGGCCGAGGATATCCGGTGCGCCGCGCACCCCCGATTCGTTCAGGATGCCCCACATCACGATGGAGGGATGGTTGCGGTCCCGGCGGACCATGTCACGCACCTCGGCGACCGCCCGGTCCCGGAGACGGTCCGAGTCCACGATCCAGCCGATGGCGGGTTCCTCGAAAACCAGCATACCCTCCTCATCGCAGACATCAAGAAAATCCGGTGTCGCGGGGCGGATATGGGCGCGGATACAGTTCCAGCCGCCTTCCTTGAGCAGACGGACGATGCGGCGGGCTTCCTCTTTCGATTCGGGATAGGCCAGGTTCTTGGGGTATTGCTGCTGATGGAGGAGTCCGCGCAGGACAATGCGTTCTCCATTGAGGAAAAAGGTGTTGTTGCGGATATCGAAATTCCGCATACCGAACCGGACGGTGAGAGAATCGGAGAAGCCATCGCGGGTGAAGAATCCGGCGGTGAGGAGGTAAAGCGTGGGACTCCCGGGAGACCAGGGCTGGAAATCGGGAACCGGAATATCCAGGCTGACCAGGTTGAAACCCCGGTCCAGGCAGACCGGGCGGACCTGGCGGGCCAGTTCCGTCTCGCCGTCCAGGGTGGTCACCCGGAATTCAATGGCGCCGTCGCGGTCGGTTTCGCTCTCCATGGTCATCCGGGCGCGAATGGTGCCGCGTTTCACATCGGGGGTGACAAACACGGTCTCCACCCGGGTGTGCTCGGTGACCAGTAGTTCCACATCCTGCCATATGCCGGAGAAATTGACATACCAACTTTCTTTCCCCGAGGGTATTTCCATGTGCCGGAGCCCGTCTATGGCGCGCCCCGAACCGTCGTTGGGAGGATCGATCACCCGGACGACCAGCGTGTTTTCGGAATTGAAGCGGACCGCACCGGTAATGTCAACCTCGAACGGAGTATACCCCCCCTCGTGTTCACCCACCGGAGCACCGTTGAGCCACACCCCCGCGGCATAGTTCACCGCGGCGAACCGGATTGTAACGCGACGCCCCCTGTATTCATCGGAAAGCTGAAACGTCCGCCGATAAAACGCAACTCCTTCATACTCGGGCTCAATGAGATTCCAGGTGGACGGCACGACGGTTTCATGCCCCCCCTCCGGCCACCCACCGTCAATCCAGCCTTCGCTTACCCCGATTTCACCAGGATCGAACCGGATTTGCCAAGGTCCGTTCAGGCTGATTTTCGTGCGTGACAACAAAGCCTCCTCACAATATCGGTGATTCCAAAACAGTAAAGCTTAGAATAGGTAAAATAAAAAATATTCGCCGCTTATGGTATCCCTTTTTCCCTCTTATCCTGAATACCTACTATTTCCCGCAATCTTTGGACGCCTGAAGCCGGAAAAGGTTTGTTTGGAAAAACCAAAAAAACCTGAAATTTCCCCCCCTCGTCCGCTTCTCCGCTCCGAAGCGCGGCATACGCGCGGGCTGCGTTCCGGGCTGCCCGGGTGAGCGATATGATTTTCCATCGGTACGAATATCGGGGATGGGCGTCCCGCCCGGCCGAACCGGACCTCACCCCTTGATCCCCTCTCCTGGAAGGAGAGGGGCGCGATACGGGCGTGGGAGCGGCTATCGCGAAATGTGGCGATACCGCCGCAGGGTGTGTATCGGAGTATAAGCACCCGCACGATATGTTTTCACATCCACCCGCGCCGGGAACGGACCCCTCTCCTCTCAGGCTTGTCATTACCCAAGTTTACAATTGTAGATTATCGGTGTTGCCGGGAGTGAAAAATCCATGTTCACATCCAAGGAAGGCGCGGAATAGCGATAAGGCCATGGTGGACAGAACTTAACGCTGTTTTTTTACGATTCTCTCCCAAAAAAACGGTGGAGAAACGGGAGCAGCGTCGGTTCGCTCTTGTGCCGAATTTCACTTTTCAGTCTGAACAGGATCATCTCATCCAAGCAAGATGTGAGACCATGATATCG
>JAWLHT010000324.1:0-5697 GCA_041690195.1 Candidatus Latescibacterota bacterium | reverse complement strand
CAGTTTCGCACGATTTTCACCCGGCTCTCATGCCATGCCCAAAACTGCGGGCTGATATAGTACATGATCGGGACACCGCGTTTTTTGACTGCCGGAGCCATTTTCAGGTTGAAGCCGGGATAGTCGATGAGAATTGCCAGGTCGGGCTTCCACTGATCCAAAACAGTTTCAATGTCCCGCATGGTCCTGTGTATGAAGGGAAGATGACGGATCACTTCGACAAACCCCATGAAGTTCATGTCGCGGACATGGCGGAGCGCCTCCAGACCCTCCGTGATCATTCGGGTCCCACCGATTCCGCGAAAGGAAAGATCGGGACAGAGTGCGGTCATTTCCCGCATTAACGCCGCACCATGCAGATCTCCGGAAGTTTCTCCGGCCATGATGAGTATTTTTTTCATTCCAGTCCCCGCATGGTCACTTCCATGCTCCCCATGACCCGGACAGCCACTTCAAGCGCCTGACGCCCCTCTATACCGCTGACTCGCGGCCTTTTCCCTTTGGTCACCGCTTCAATGAAGTCTCGGAGTTCAATTTCCAGTGCATTCTGTCCATCGTTCATGGTACGCTTGTAGGAAATACCGTCCATCCCCTGTGGAGTTGCGCCGGCCTGTGCGGTCGGTCGTGCATCGGGACGCAGCGAAAACATTTCCGTTTCGCCGGAAAGGAAATCCATGGAGATATACGCGTTTCTCCGAAACACCCGTACCTTTCGCATTTTCTTCTGAGATATTCGGCTGGCGGTAAGATTGGCCACACAGCCTCCTTCGAATCCCAGTCTGGCGTTCGCAATATCCACTTCGTCCGTAACCACGGATACTCCGGCGGCATGAACCGACTCAACCGGACGGCCGACCAGGTTGAGAACAATGTCTATATCGTGGATCATGAGATCGAGCACCACCGCCACGTCCGTTCCACGGGGATTGAATACCGAAAGACGATGCGATTCGATAAACACCGGCTTGACCGTTTTTCCATCCAGCGCCCGGTAAGCCGGGTTAAATCGTTCAAGATGCCCAACCGCCAGAACCAGTCCGTTTTTCTCAGCCGTTTGGATCATCTCATCCGCTTCGCCTACGGTTGTTGCGATGGGCTTTTCCACCAGCACCGATTTGCCACGTTCCAGACACTCCATGACAACATCCCGGTGGAGCGAGGTCGGGACCGCAACCGCGACACAATCAACCTCTTTCAGAAGCGCTTCGAGTGATGAAAACGCCCTGGTTCCGTATTCGGCGGAGGTTGACTCGCAAACCGAACCGTTTGAGTCGAAAATGCCGGCGAACCCTATCCCTTCCATCGCCGAAAGAAGACGAATGTGGTGACGGCCGTGTACTCCTGCTCCGATAACTCCGATGCGTGTCGCCATACCCCCCCCTGCAAAAAAACCGACGATGCCGGGGGGATAATACCCCGGAGCATCCCCGGTTTTCGTTCACGTTCCGTATTCCGTATGAATTGCGGATAAAAACTACATGATCACTCCTCGTTCGCTGCTGATGATGAAGTTCTTCAGATGAGCTACCTCCGGCCCCATGTCTCCAAGAGCTTCCAGCTCAGCCAAAGCGGTTTTCATATCAGATTTCGACCGGAAGAGGATCCGGTATGCTTTGCGGAGCTTCGAGAGGGACTCCTCGGTGAAGCCGCGGCGCTGCAAACCTATTTTGTTCAGGTCGAGTGGCTTCAGAGGATCGCCGGCCGCAGTGGTATACGGGGGAACATCTTTGGGCACTCTCCATCCGCCGCCGACCATGGCATGACACCCTATCCGAACGAACTGGTGAACCGGGACAAGCCCTCCGATGATAACCCAGTCTTCAAGAGTCACATGCCCGGCCAGGGTTGCACTGTTTGCCAGAATGCAATGGTCTCCGACAGTACAGTCGTGAGCGACATGACTGTAGGACATAAGCAGACAGTCGGCGCCGACCACCGTGCGCCGATGTGCGGACGTTCCGCGGTTAAGGGTCACAAACTCCCTGATTACCGTGCGATCGCCCACCTCCATCGTGGTCTTTTCGCCGGAGAACTTGAGGTCCTGCGGAACCGACCCCACCACTGCATAGGAGAAAACCTTGACCGCTTCACCAAGCCTGGCGCCGCTCGCAATGTGAGCGCCGGGACCAATTTCGGAGCCTCGGCCAATGATCACATCATCTTCCACAATGGCATGGGGACCGATGGAAACATCCTCTGCGATTTCTGCACCGGAGGACACAATTGCAGTCGGATGGATTTTCTTACTCACTGCGCGCCTTCCTGTTCATCGATGACAACCGCACTGAGTTCAGCTTCAACCACCTTGTCATTCCGGACAAACCCTTTGCCGGCCATCAAATAGAGATTGGCGCGCTTCTTTATGATCTCCAGCTCAAAGCGCACCTGGTCGCCGGGTTCCACCGGCTTGCGGAATTTGGCTTTGTCGATGCTGGTGAAGAAAATAAGTTTCCCTTCGGTTTGCGACTTGGCGTCGAGCATCAGAATGCCGCCGACCTGAGCCATGGCTTCGATGAGAAGAACGCCCGGCATGATGGGACGCTGGGGGAAATGCCCTTGGAAAAACGGCTCGTTAACGGTCACATTCTTAATGCCAACGACCTTTTTACCGGGAATGAGATCAATGATCCGGTCCACCAGGAGAAAGGGATACCGGTGGGGCATAATTTTCTTTATGGCGTTTACATCCAGAAGGTAGCCATCCGTCTTGCGCCCCTGGTACTTCATCTTGATCTGCGTCTTTTCCCAGTACGAACGGATTTTCCGGACAAGCTCGATATTCGCCTTATGGCCGGAACGGGCAGCCATGATGTGCCCCTTGATGGGATGCCCGAGCAGATACATGTCCCCGATGAGATCGAGCGTTTTATGCCGGGCGAACTCGTTGGGGAACCGGAGCGGGGTCCCGTTCAGAATTCCGTTCTCACCCCGGGTGACATCGACATCATTATTAAACAGTTTCTTCAGATACGCCACCTCAGCATCATCCCACGATTTGTCGATGACAACAAGAGCGGTTTCGGGAGTGCCGCCGCGAGCCAGACCGGCTTCCTTGAGCATCTCCACTTCGCTGAGGAAACAGAACGTTCGAGAAGCGGCATACTCCTTTTCGAACTCCGCGATCGAGTACATCGAGGTGTACTGGGTGCCGATGGCCGGATTGCCATAATCAATCATGAAGGTAATCCGAAAATCGTCTGACGGCAGCGCCACCAGTTCGACCCCCTCCCGCTTCACCGTGTCGTACACAATGGTCTCATCGATCACGATGTAATCCCGGGGAGAATCCTGTTCGACAATTCCGGCGTTCTTCAAGGCCGTAAAGAACTCCATGGCAGAACCATCACACACCGGCGGTTCGATTCCGCGTATATCGACATACACATTATCAATGGCAAGTCCGGCCAGGGCGGCAAGCACGTGTTCCACCGTGTGAACTTTTGCTTCACCTCGGGCGATAGTCGTACCACGGCTGATATCGACGACGTAATCAATTAGCGCGGGGACCTCCGGCGCACCTTCAAGGTCCACCCGTCTGAAAATGACGCCGGTGTTTATCGGCGCGGGCCGAAAGGTGATTTCGCTTTGCGTTCCGGTGTGAAGACCGATACCCGTCACAACCGCCTCGGCGGCGACGGTGTGTTGCTTCTCGAACATTCGTCAGCTCCGTTCCTTTACCATTTGTTCCAGTTCCGAAATCCTCTTTTCCTGTTCTTTTATACGTTTCATGAGATCGGGAAGATGTCGGAGCGCCGCTTCGAGCCGCATCGCCTGCATGTGATTTTTGGCGGGATACCCGGAAACCGTTTCCCCCGGCGGTACATCTTTGGTTACTCCGGCCTGGGCGCCTACTGCCGCTCCATCCCCAACATCCAGGTGCCCGGCCAGACCGGCCTGCCCGCCCAACCGCACCCACTTTCCGATGGTCGTGGAACCTGAAATGCCGGTCTGGGAGGCAATCACCGTGTTTTCGCCGATCCTGACATTATGGGCGACCTGAACGAGATTGTCAATTTTTGTCCCGTTCTCGATCACCGTCGTCCCGAACGCCGCCCGGTCAATGCAGGTATTGGCGCCAATTTCCACATCATCTCCAACTCTAACCGTCCCAATCTGAGATATCTTGTGATACTTTCCACCATGAGGAGCAAACCCGAATCCGTCCGAACCAACCACCACTCCGGCGTGCAAAGTCACACGGTTTCCGAGCGTACACCCGTCCATTATCGTTACATTGGGGAATAACACGCACTGTTCACCCAGAATACTTCCATCCAGCACGACGGAACAGGGGCCGACAATCGTGCCAGCTCCGATCGTGACATGCTCGCCGATAACCGCGAACGGACCGACTGATACATTACGGCCGAGCCGGGCGGTTGAAGAGACAACGGCCTGCGCATGCACTCCGGAAGCCATGATTCCAGGGGTTCTGGAATTGAACAACTCCAAGACCTGGAGAAACGCGAAATATGGGTCCCGGACACGAAGAGGAACAACCGAAGGCGGCAGTTCGGCTTCCGGAGAGACAATCACCGCGCCGGCGCGGGTTTGGGTCAGATGTTTCCAATACTTCTGATTTGAAAGGAAGCTGATATCCCCTGGCCCGGCCTCGTCAAGTGCGGCAATCCCCCGCATCTCGACAGTCTCCCGGCCCGGGGGACACTCTGCGCCGATGAGCCGGCAAACCGCTTGGAGTGTAATGTTCATTGTTTCGGCGTTTCCTTTTCCAACTCCTGCAGAACCAAATCGGATATGTCATGCTTCGGATCCGCAAAAAGAACCGGTCCCTCGGCATCAAGCACATAGTCGTATCCGTCGTTCTTCCCGATCCGCATCAAGACGCCGTTGATCCGGTCAAGCACCGGATTCAGCAGTTCCTTTTGTTTCTTTTCCAGTGTACCATCGGTCATATACAACTGATTATAATAGGAGTCGAGCTGCTTCTTCTGCTTTTCGAGTTCCTCCCGCTTCAGCTTGAGAATCTCTTCTGTCATGAGCAGCGCCTTGCTCTCCATCTCCTTTATACTCGCCTGATAGTTGTCTGTCATCTTCTGCAGCTTGTCGAGCTCCGTCTTTTGAAAAGTCTCCATCTGCTTTTGCGCCTCTTTGTAAGGCTGGTACTTACTGAAGATATACTGGGGACGGATATAACCGATTTTCAGCTCAGCGTAAATCAGCGACGCACCCGTACACAGTATAAGGGCGACAAACACCGCAATCCGACGAAGAATCCCTGTACGTATCATCACGACTCCTTTGAGGCAGGCAACCGCCTCGACTCCTTGTAAAGCACGGGACACGAGTGCAACAAGCTCCCGTGTCCCGCTTTTCAGCGCTTCCAGCAGGCTCAGAACATGTTTCCGAACTGGAAGTGGGTTCTCCAGCCGCCTACGCGGTTCGAATCCTGCAACCGGTCGAAGCCGTAGCCAAGGTCGAAACCGATCATCCCGATCTGCGGAATACTCATCCGAACGCCCACACCAGCAGACCGCTTGACATCGAACGGATTGGTCTGGGAGAGTGAACGCCAGGCGTTTCCAAAGTCAAAAAACCCGATTCCGTATATCATGCCCTTGACCAGCGGACCCTGCAGCTCAAGATTGTTAACCATCATGGTCTCGCCACCGATTTCCTCACCCATCAGCAGGGGACCGACCTGACGATTCGGGTATCCGCGCACAAAACCGTCATAAC
>JAWLHT010000323.1:0-5708 GCA_041690195.1 Candidatus Latescibacterota bacterium | reverse complement strand
TTGCGTCAAGTGAGTATGAAACGCTTCCCCGACGACTCACGCAACCGTGCCTCGTAGGACCATTCTTACTCACATGATCGGAAATTCGTATGACACGGGAGATGCCATCCGCTTGTTTGGCGGCAAGGGTTCAGATGTACCGGAAGCGCGGGTTTTTCTTCACCTGCGCTCCGCTCGCTCAACCGGACACCCGTGCTCCGAAAATATAGGGATAACTCGGGCGCAACAAAGCGGTTTTTGGGAGTATGGGCCGCCGATTCCCATAACGCGGACAGGGACCCGTTTCCGGGCCCCTGTCCTGTTCGATTCGTATGCTGGCGCTCAGTATCCGCGTTGGTCGTACAGCGGCTTGACCGCGGCGTCGTAGGCCTGCCCCTGCGCCTCGTGATAACCCTGCCAGTAATAGGGCATCTCGCCGCGACGGGCCATGTGGTCGGTCCACTGGGCCATGAGGAGCCAGTGGACGACATTGCCGGTGAACCCGGTGAGGGGGCTGACCTTCTTGGGGAAACCCGGGATATCCAGCACTCCTTCGCTCTCGTCGGAGTAGGTGTTGAATGCGTCATCCACCTCCTTGAAGAGCCGCAGCCCGGAAGAGTCGTCGTCTGTGGCGTATGGGGTGAAGGCCACTGTGTACGCTCCGACGTTTTTGCCATGACGAGCCACCCGGATTTCATCGGCGTTGTCGGAAGTGAACGCGCCGAGGAGAAGGATGTCGTTTTTCTTCATGGTGCTGGCCTCGCGGTCGTACTGCCCGGCAATCATGGTGCCGGAGGCGACGATGTAGGCCTCGTTCACAAACATGTTCTTGGTGCCGTCATAGGGTTCCACCTGCTGCGGATGGCCGTAAACAAGCAGCCGCGCCTTGTGGGCGAGCACCAGGTCGGCGAATTTTTCGGCGACCCAGTCCACCTTGGGACGGTCGGTGCCGATCATCAGGTAGCGCTCGAGGGCCAGATCGAGGTATTTTTCGATCGGCTCGGTGCTGGAACCCTTGCCCTTGGTTCCAATGAGGTTGGCCAGAGCGCCGGTCATGGACCAGTAAACCAGGGCCATGGCGTTGCCGCTGGAAGGGCAGATGCGGAACTGGGGGAGCTGCGGGGCGTTCACCAAGCCGTTGTAGTAGGGTACATGACTGTCGATCACCATGTCGCAGATATCCTCGATCCGGGTGGTGTTTTCCCGGCGCAGGAATCCGTCCGGCGTCTTGGCGGTCCGGATGTAATTATTGGTGATTCCGACAACATACACGCCTTTCTTGCGGGCTTCCTCGATCCCGGCGCCGGACCCGTTAGTGAGGAGGAAGTCGCCCTTTTTCATGGCGGCGAAATCTTCCTTCGTCTTGCGGTCGGAACGCTGGGGGAGCACTCCGGGCTGGCCGTGCTCATCCGGGCTGCCGGTGAACATGGCGAGATGGCCGGTGAGCATGTGGGAGTATATCTTTCCGCCCTTCCTCTGCAGCTCGTAGGCTTTCTCCATGGCTTTGGCCATGGCGCCGACCTGGGTGGCCCGGATGTTCTGAGCGATCTCCAGCATCCCGTCATAGTACTGGTCCATGAAGCACTTTTCGGGGGCCTTGAAATTGGTGGCAAAGGCATAATCCGCTTTGCTCTGCGCTCCGGCGGCCGAGGCCATGGCCGCGCCGAACGCCGCCGCGCCGGCAACGAAACCGCGCCGAGTGACTTTTTTCTGCATGCCGATTCTCCGAAATCTTGAAATGTTAACGGTAAAAACCCAAACACATCATACTGATTCGTGCAGGGAATGTCAAGGGGTTTCCGTGCTGTATTCCCGCCGGGACGGGGAATATTCACCGGCAGCAGCGCGGATCATTTGCTCCGCCGGCCTATTCCATGTCGCGATCCGTCCGCCAGCCTCCAGCCGGGAAAAGCAAACACTGAACTGATTGCCGTATCGTGCCTTCCGATGGTCCAGGGATACTCGGCGCGTCCCGGCGCTGGCATGTGCGAGGCGGAAGCACGGGATGCAGCGGCGATCCAGCGTGTAATGAGAACCAGCCGCTAGTGGCGGACATTTGGTTGTGTCGGTTGCTGCAGATCAGGCGTGTTCGCCGAGAAAAGAGAAAATCGTGTGCCAGTGAAAACTTTACCTGATAAGCAAATGTTCCCCTGAAAAAACATAGTGATGCATTCGCGTTTGCCGGCCGATGGTCTGCACGACCGCCTGTGCCCTTGCATGTGTTTTCGTTTTATTTACATCACCGTGAGACTATATGGATGAATAATCATGAATCCATGCTTTTCCCGGTCCCGTGTTCTGTAAAGTCGGTCCGATCCTGAAGGGGAATAGGGACCAGGGGTTAGCTGGTCGAGTGGCTATCAGGAGTAACCGATGCGTGCGCCGGGGTTTTCTTGAGACAAATCCTGCTGAATCAACCCGGAACCTTGTTTTCCTGTTCCTTTGCGGCCCGATGGATCTTTGTCCCGCTGACACTAAACTATTGAATCCGTTTCGCTTTCTCGCTATATTACGGTGAAAAATTTTTCCGGAGTATACACGGGCGGGTATTTGAAATGACCAAAAAAATGAAAGTGGCGCGGATTGGCTTGTGGTCGGCGATGCGGGCTGGATTCGCGGTCTCGGCGGCGGTGGGGCTGGTTGTCGGCCTGTTTTGGGGGATGTTGTTCGCGGTGTTCGCAGCCTTTGTTGCGGATGCGGCGTCCATGCGAGACCCGGGATTTGGGTCCGGCGCGGTAGTGGCCATGCCGTTGTTTGGGGCGCTGATGCTGGGAGTCGTCGGCGCGGTGGCCGCTCTTCTGGCTTCGCTGGTGTACAACCTTGCCGCGGGAGTGTTTGGAGGCCTGGAACTGGAGATCGAAGATGCCGGGGAATTTTCCCCAATCGCGGCCTCCGGGAACGAGATGCCCTCCCGGGAAGTCTATTCCATAGCCCGGAAGGTTTGGCGGCGCCCATCGGTGGGGCTGGCCCGCCGGGGTTCGATTCATCCGCGGTATGCCGGAGCAGGGGCGAGGTTCGATCACCCTGACCCTGCGCGGGGCATGCCTCGTGAGGGCTCATCCGGAAAAGAAGAAAAATAACCGGTCCTTTCCATTCAATAGAGAGCGAAAACGCATGAGTACATCCAGTCCGGAACGTGGCGCCCCCGTGAGCGGCGCTGAAGCAGACATTGCAACAAGTCGGGAAGCCGCCCCGTCAAACTTCATCCGCGAGATCATTGATGAAGATATCCGCAACGGCAAGAACGAGGGCCGGGTCCATACCCGGTTTCCTCCCGAACCCAACGGGTATCTCCACATCGGCCACGCCAAATCCATATGCCTGAATTTCGGGCTGGCGCGGGATTACAACGGGCTCTGCAATCTCCGGTTCGACGATACGAACCCCACCAAGGAGGAAGTGGAGTATGTGGAATCCATCATCGAAGATGTGCGCTGGCTGGGATTCGACTGGGGCGATCGCATGTACTACGCCTCCGATTACTTCCATGCGCTGCACGATTTCGCCGTGGAGCTCATCAGGGCCGGGAAGGCCTATGTTTGCGACCTGAACGCCGAACAGATACGGCAGTATCGCGGCACGCTGACCGAGCCGGGGAAAAACAGCCCGTATCGCGACCGCACCGTCGAGGAGAGCCTCGATCTTTTCGCGCGCATGCGGGCGGGCGAATTTCCCAACGGCGCACGGGTGCTCCGTGCCAAGATCGACATGGCGTCCCCGAACCTCAACATGCGGGACCCGGTGATCTACCGAATTCTGCACGCCGAGCATCATCGGACGGGGAACGAGTGGTGCATCTATCCCATGTATGATTTCGCCCACGGGCTCAGTGACATGCTGGAGGGGATCACCCACTCCATCTGCACCCTGGAGTTTGAGGACCACCGTCCCCTCTACGACTGGTTCCTCGACAATCTCCAGGTTCCCTGCCATCCGCGACAGATCGAGTTCGCCCGTTTGAATCTGACCTACACTGTCCTGAGCAAGCGGCGGCTCCTTGAACTGGTCCTGCGGAAAGTGGTGCGCGGCTGGGACGACCCCCGGATGCCCACCATAAGCGGAATCCGCAGGCGGGGATACACCCCGGAGGCCATACGTGATTTCGCGGAGCGCATCGGTGTGGCCAAGCGGGACAGCATTGTGGATGTCGCCCTCCTGGAACACTGTGTCCGGGAAGACCTGAACCGCGGGGCGCCCCGCGTGATGGCGGTGCTGGAGCCCCTCAAGGTGGTCTTGGAGAATTATCCCGAGGGACAGGTCGAATGGATGGAGGCCATCAACAATCCGGAAGACCCGGACGCCGGGACCCGGAAGGTGCCCTTTTCCCGCGAACTCTACATCGAGCGGGACGATTTCATGGAAGAGCCGCCGAGCAAATTCTACCGTCTGGCGCCCGGCCGCGAGGTACGGCTTCGCTACGGCTACTTCATCCGATGCACCGGCGTGGTGAAGAACGAGGCGGGTGAGATCACCGAACTCCGCTGCACCTACGACCCCGAGACCCGCGGCGGAAACGCCCCGGACGGTCGCAAGGTGAAGTCCACCATCCACTGGGTTTCGGCGGAGCACGCCATCACCGCCGAGGTGCGGCTCTATGACCGTCTCTTCACCGTGGAGAATCCCACGGGGCAGGAAAAGGATTATAAGGAATACCTCAACCCGCATTCCCTCGACGTGCTCACGGACTGCCGTCTGGAACCGGGGCTGGCTGACGCCGCGCCCGGGAGCCGCGTCCAGTTCGAGCGGCTGGGCTACTTCTGCGTGGACACCGTGGACTCCGCGCCGGGCCGTCCGGTGTTCAACCGCACGGTGACGCTAAAGGACGAGTGGGAGAGGATCAGGAAGGCGGGAGGCAAGGCATAGCCGTACGCGACGTGCCGGTCATCCCGTCCATCCCCGCAGAGGACGGCTCCGGAGCGATGATGGAGCGGGAGCCCTGCGGCATGAAAAATGTTGCCGCATATGCCGCCGGGATTTTGAACTCTCAAGATCCCGGCGGCTGTATTTCGGAATTGTTCGCGGACCGTCGAGAAACTCTTCCCGGCCATACCGGGAGGGGACGCCGGACGGACCTTTTGCCATACAGAAAACAGGTGAAGGAACACATGACTCAAACCGAACGACTTCGTTTCGCCCCCTCTCCCACCGGAGACCTGCACGTCGGCGGCGCGCGGGCGGCGCTGTTCAACTGGCTGTACGCACGGAAGACGGGGGGGAAGTTCCTCCTCCGGATCGAGGATACCGACACCGAGCGCTCCTCTGAGCGGGCGCTCCATTCCATCCTGGACAGCCTGCGCTGGCTGGGGCTCAACTGGGACGAGGAACTGGTGTTCCAGTCGAAACGGGGGGACCTCTACCGCTCGGCGGTGGACCGTCTTTTGGAGAGCGGCGCGGCCTATCGCTGCTTCTGCTCGAAAGAGGAGCTGGAAGCGGAGCGGGAGCGGGCGGTTGCGGAAAAGCTCGACTACCACTATTCAGGCAAGTGCCGGGGTCTGGACTGCGCTACATCCGGCCGGTACGCTGTCGAAGGACGGCCCTTTACGGTGCGGTTCCGGGTCCCGGAAGGGGAGACCGGCTGGAATG
This sequence comes from Candidatus Latescibacterota bacterium, assembly GCA_041690195.1. Classification (GTDB taxonomy): domain Bacteria; phylum Latescibacterota; class Latescibacteria; order Latescibacterales; family Latescibacteraceae; genus JAWLHT01. Next base: position 146 of record JAWLHT010000323.1, on the reverse strand, counting down.
ACCTGGTGCACGAGAGCACGGTGTTCCAGAACGACACCATCGGGGACTTCATCATCGCCCGGGCCGACGGCAGCCCCGTTTATCTCCTCGGCGTGGCGGTGGATGACGCCGACATGGGAATCACGCTGGTGATGCGCGGCGACGAC
>JAWLHT010000322.1:4764-5714 GCA_041690195.1 Candidatus Latescibacterota bacterium | reverse complement strand
GTCTACAACCAGGCCGACGCCGAGGGCTTTATCAACCTCTTCGGCCTCCCGGAGACCGTCAGCGCCAAGTTCCGCACCCTCGGAGACAAGTAATGGCGGGCGAGCCGAAGAAGACCATGTGGGGAGGGCGATTCGCCGAAAGCACGGACGCCTTTCTCGTGGAGTTCGGGGCCTCCATCGACGTGGATATCGAACTCCTCGATGTCGACGTGGAGGGGAGCAAGGCTTGGGCCGAAGCACTCGGCGCGGCTGGAATCCTCTCTCCGGACGAGGTGCGGATCATCACGGGGGGTCTGGACGCCGTCCGCGGGGAAATCCGGTTGGACCTGGGGAAACCCGGGTTCCGCCTCGACCGCTCGCTGGAGGACGTCCACATGACCGTGGAGTCCCGGCTCACCGCCCGCATTGGCGAGGCCGGGGCCAAGCTCCACACCGGGCGCTCCCGGAATGATCAGGTGGCCGTGGACGAACGTCTCTGGCTCCTCCGGGCGCTTACCGGCCTCATGGGGTCGGTCCGGACGGTGCAGGAGGCGGTTCTGACGCGGGCGAAAGAGCACGTTGACCATTTCGTTCCCTCCTATACCCATCTTCAGCAGGCCCAGCCGGTGCGGCTCGGGCACGCCCTCATGGCCTGGTTCTGGATGCTGGAGCGTGACCGGGAGCGGCTGACCGACGCCCGGAAGCGCGCCGACAAGTGTCCTCTCGGCTCCGGCGCGGTAGCCGGGACCGGGTTCCCCGTGGACCGGGAAGCCGTCGCCCGCCGCCTTGGGTTTTCCGGGACGACCGAAAACAGCATGGATGCCACGTCCGACCGGGACTACATGATCGAGACCGTCTCCGCCGCGGCGATGTGCATGATGCACCTCTCCCGCATCTGCGAGGACCTCATCATCTGGTCCAGCGCGGAGTTTGGGTTCGCCCGGCTCCCGGACCGGTATTCCACCGGCTCT
>JAWLHT010000322.1:0-4754 GCA_041690195.1 Candidatus Latescibacterota bacterium | reverse complement strand
CTCTTCCATGATGCCGCAGAAGAAGAATCCCGATTCCCTGGAACTGGTGCGGGGCAAAACCGGGCGCGTCTATGGCGGCCTCGTGTCGCTCCTTACGGTGATGAAGGGGCTGCCCTTCAGCTACGGTAAAGACATGCAGGAGGACAAGGAGCCGCTTTTCGACGCCGTGGCGACCCTCGGGGCCTGCCTGCGCATCATGGACGGCGTCATACGGGGGATATCCTTTGACACGGAGCGCATGGCGGCGTCCATCAACGACTTCGCCTACGCCACCGATATCGCCGATTACCTCACCCTGAAGGGCATGCCCTTCCGTCAGGCGCACGAGGTCGCCGGACGCATGGTGAAGTGGTCGGTGGAGAACGGCGTACCGTTCTCGGAAATTCCCTATGCAGTATTCCGCGAACATTCCGAACTTTTCGGGGAGAATGTGACCGCGGAATTCAATCTCACGCGTTCCACCGACCGCCGGAACGTCACCGGCGGAACCGGGCGGGATGCGCTCCTGAAACAGATCGAACGCGCCGGAGCAGCGCTGGCGCAGGGGGTATGAGCAGTTGGCAATAGTGCAGACCGCGGTAGTGAGAAAAGCGAAGGTAAGCGATGTTCCCCTGATCGCGGATATCATCAACCGTCACGCCAAAAACGGGATCATGCTCCCGCGCCCGCTTTCGCGGATCTACGACAACGTGCGTGACTACAGCGTGGTGACGGACGGCGATGAGGTGGTGGGGTGTGGCGCCCTCCACGTGATGTGGTCGGACCTGGCCGAAATCCGGGCGGTGGCGCTCCGTGACGAGTACATCGGCAAGGGGCTGGGCCGTCCCCTCATCGAGGCGCTTATGGTCGAGGCGCGGGAACTGGGGATCGAAAGAGTGTTCGTGCTGACCTATCAGGACAAATTCTTCGAGCACCTCGGTTTCCGGTATATTGACAAGTCCGAGCTTCCCCACAAGATCTGGAGTGAGTGTGTCAACTGCGTACATTTCCCCAACTGCAACGAAATCGCCATGCTTCTCGACCTGAAAGGCGGTGAGCGGGTATGATCAAGGCGGTTGTCTTTGATCTGGACAATACCCTCATGGACTTCATGGCCATGAAGGAGAACGCCATCAACGCGGCGGTGACCGCCATGGTGGACGCCGGGCTGGCCATGGATCCAGGGGACGCCAAAAAGGAGCTTTACGCCATCTACGGAAAGGAAGGCATCGAATTCCAGCAGGTGTTCGACAGCTTTCTCACGCAGAATCTGGGCCGCATCGACTGGAAAATCCTCTCCAGCGGCGTGGTGGCGTACCGACGGGCGCGGGAAGCCTCCCTCGTTCTCTATCCGCACGTGAACATGACCCTCGCCGGACTCCTCCGGCGGGGGCTGAAGCTCGCGGTGCTCTCCGACGCTCCCTGCCGCGAGGCTTGGCTGCGCCTGAGTTACCTCCAGCTCCAGCACGTGTTCGATACGGTCATCACTTTCGAAGACACCGGGTTCCGCAAGCCGCACCCCGAGACCTTTCAGAAGGTGCTCTCCCTGCTGGATTGCGAGCCAGGGGACACCATCATGGTGGGGGACTGGCCCGAACGCGACCTCTACGGCGCGCACCAAGTGGGGATGAACACCGTGTTCGCCCGATACGGTTTCGTGTTCAATCGCGACCCGGTGGGCATGGAAGGCGCGGACTTCGTGGTGGACGACATCCGGGAGATCCTCGACATCGTGGATTCACTCAACGGAAAGGGCGAGACCACATGATCGTTCTCACCGCCGAACAGATGGCCCGGGTGGACCGTGAGACCATCGAACGCGGCACCCCCGGGATTCAGCTCATGCGCGTCGCCGGGGAGGCGGTATTCCGCGTCATGGGTGATGAATACGGCCCGCTGGAAGAGCGGCGGGTAGTCGTCCTCTGCGGAAAGGGTAACAACGGCGGCGACGGCTTCCGGGTGGCGGAACTGCTGGTTTCGACAGGGGTTTCCTGCGAAGCGCTGCTCCTCGGGAAAATGGATGAAGTTCGCGGAGACGCCCTGACCTGCCTGCGGGATGCCGAACGGGCGGGCTGCCCCGTGGTGGAGGTTGCCGGAACAGATGTACTCGCCGAGCGCGCCGGAGAAATCGTGGAAGCCGATCTGATTGTGGACGCCGTGTTCGGGACCGGGTTCCGGGGTGCACTGGCCGGGCTTGCCGCGGAGGCTCTCGACCTGGTGAACCGCTCCCGCGCCGGAGTGATCGCGGTGGACGTTCCCTCCGGGGTGAACGCCACCACCGGGGAGGTTTCGGAACACGCCGTACAAGCCGACCTGACCGTAACCTTCGGATGTCTCAAGGCCGGGCAGGTTCTCAAGCCGGGAAGCCTCCTCTGCGGCGAGCTCCGGGTGGAGGAGATCGGGTTCGACCCGGAAGCTTTCGCTTTGGTAGAGCCCTTCGCCCGGGCGCTCACCATGGCTGAGGCCGCCGCCTTGCTTCCGGTGCGTTCCTGGAACGCCCACAAGTATTCCTCCGGGAGCGTGTTCCTGCTGGCTTCGTCAGTGGGCATGACCGGGGCCGCCATACTCGCCGCCACCGCGGCGATGCGCGCCGGTGCGGGCATGGTGCGGGCCGGATGCCCCGACAGCCTGAACGACATTCTGGAAATGCGACTCACCGAGGCGCTTACTGTGCCGCTCCCCGAGGTGCGGAAGAAGCGCTGCCTCTCCCTCCGGGCGCTCGGCGCGGTCCGCGAACAGGCCGGGAAAGCCGGAGTGGTTGCGGCCGGTCCCGGGCTGGGACGGTATTTCGAGACCACTGAACTGATCCGCCGGTTTGTTGGCGGATACCGGGGAAAGCTGGTGCTGGACGCCGACGGACTGAACGCCTTCGAGGGCGCGGCGGACCAGTTGGCGAACTCTCCGGGGGAGACGGTCATCACCCCCCACGCCGGAGAGCTTTCCCGGCTTGTGGGAAAGCCCGCCGCGGAAATCGCCGCCGATCCGGTGAATGCCGCCCGGGACGCGGCCCGCGTTCTGGGGAAAGTCGTGCTCCTCAAGGGGCCCTGTGCAGTCATTGCCTCTCCCGAAGGCGAGGTGTGGCTCAACGGCTCCGGAAGCCAGGTCCTGGCCACCGCCGGAACCGGCGACGTGCTCACCGGAATAATTGCCGGGCTGGCCGCCCAGGGGCTGGATGTTTTTCGGGCCGCGGTGCTCGGGGCGTTCGTCCACGGCATCTGCGGGGAACTCGCCGCCATCGGCTGCGCTGGCAGAGGCGTGCTGGCCGGTGATCTTCCGGATATTCTCCCGCAGGCTTTTCATAGAATTGTAACCGCCGGATAACGGTTTCCCTAATAGAACGGTTGCATCTTTGTGTTTAAACGAGCGAATAATCCTCACAATCGGAGGTTCCTGAATATATGGCGCGCGCAAAAATCATTTGCACCATCGGACCCGCTTCCAAGGACCCGAAAGTAATTCGGGGGCTCATCGACGCGGGAATGAATGTGGCCCGTCTCAATTTCTCTCACGGCGAGAATGACGAAAAAGCGGAGATCATTTCCACCATCCGGTCGATTTCGGAAGAAATGGGATATCCGGTCGGGATTCTCGGCGATCTCGCCGGTCCCAAAATCCGGGTGGGGGATGTGGAAAACGGCTGCGTGCCCCTGACCACCGGGCAGGAACTGACCATCACTACCTACGATGTGGTGGGAACCTCCTCTCTGGTGAGCACTACCTACCCCAATCTGGTCAGTGATGTGGAAAAGGGCGCCCGGATTCTCCTCGATGACGGCAACATTGAACTCATGGTGACCGAGGTGCGGCCGGAAGAAGTCCGCGCCACCGTGGTCGTCGGCGGCGATCTCAAGTCTCATAAGGGGATGAACCTGCCCGGGGTCAAAGTTTCAGCACCGGCCATCAGCACCAAGGATTTCATGGATATCGAATTTGCGGCAAAACATGGAGTGGATTATGTGGGGCTCTCGTTCGTGAGGTCTCCGGAGGACGTGCTCAAGGCAAAGAAGATCATCGCCAATTTCGGAGCGGATATCCCGGTTATCGCCAAAATCGAAAAGGAGGAGGCGGTCAACCTCTTCGATGATGTGCTGGAGGAGGCCGACGGGATCATGATTGCCCGCGGAGACCTTGGAGTGGAAATGGCTTCCGAGCGGGTGCCGCTCATCCAGAAGAAAATCATCGAAAAGTGCAACATGGCCGGGAAGCCGGTCATCACCGCTACCCAGATGCTCGAATCCATGACCTACAATCCCCGTCCCACCCGGGCGGAGACCTCAGATGTGGCCAACGCGGTGATTGACGGCTCCGACGCGGTGATGCTTTCGGGGGAGACCGCGGTGGGGAAATACCCCATCAAGGCGGCGGAAACCATGCGCCGCATCATAGAAGGGGTGGAAACAGAGATCGGCAAGGGCCGCAGTCTCCTGGACCGCATGCCCCTGGAAGCCGCCACCATTCAGAATGCGGTTACCGTGGCAGCGGCGCGCGCCGCGGAGTTGCTCAATGCCGCGGCGGTCATCGCCTATACCCAGTCCGGTTCCACCGCCATGCGGCTTTCCCGGCATCGTCCCAAAACCCGGATCATCGCCATCACTCCGGCTGAAACCATTCGACGCCGTCTGGCGTTATACTGGGGTATCCGTTCCGTTCTCGTCCGCGAGGCGCTCGACACCGATTCCATGGTGAGCACCGCGTGCAAAATCGCTCAGGAATACGGGTATGCCAAAAAGCGTGATATTATCGTGGTCATTTCGGGCACACCGATTGGTCAGCCC
>JAWLHT010000321.1:0-5772 GCA_041690195.1 Candidatus Latescibacterota bacterium | reverse complement strand
CCCGCGGTGGAAATATGGAAAACGGTACTTCCGTTTCCCACATTCCCACCGCTCGACTACAACCAGATAGTACCATCAATCCGCTCATCCAAAGGGGGGGGGCGTTCCACCTTAACTTTTCCCATTTTTTGTCTTGACGATGGGGAGTACTTCACATCTTCTGATTACAGACACCGTGAAACAACGCGTACAGTCAATACGGTGTTTCAAGCAAGACTCACGTTTATCATCGCCATATATTTTTCATTTTAAAACCCGATGAAAGGAGGTGAAGAACAAGAAGTATTTTTCACGCAGTGTGTTAATTGCATGCAGTATCTGCAACGCTCATCACACTTAAGCAGATTTTATAGGAGGCTGTAAATGAAGAAGAGTTTAATTCTGGGCATTTCTTTGGTCTTTGCTGCATCAAGCGCTTTCAGCGCACCATTCACGCCCGAGCTCCTCAAGCTTTCCGCTCCGGCGAAACAGTATTATGAGTTTGACGGCAACATCATGACCATGCCCGTGACTGTCACCGGGACCCCTGCTCAGGTCAACTTCCTGGTGTTCACCAAGGACCAGGCGAGCAGCATCTCCAACGTGACCAACGGGTTCCTCGGCTGGCACACGGTCAACAAGATCGACACCTGCCTCTATGTTTCCGCGCCCGTTGAAATGGTCAAGGGACAGAACCAGATAACCTGGGACGGCAAGGACGAGAACGGCAACATGGTTCCTGCCGGCACCTATACCTATTATCTCTGGGGCTTCGACAACGTCAACGCCAAAATGCAGGCTTCCGCCAGCATCGCCACCAGCCGTCACAACAACTATCTCCGCTCCCTGGAGTATGGTCCTGACGGACAGGCGCTTGCCAATCCTGTATTCTACAAGGGTGGTCCGACTTCTTCTCAGTGGGCTCTCGGCGGCGATCCGGAAGACGCCGGTCTTCTCCAGACCTGCGCTGTTGCGTATCCCGGCGGTTGGGCCAATGGCATGACCATCGCCCTCGACGTGAACGACCCGTCTTACTTCTACGGCGAAATGGGCAATGCCGACCTGAATACTCTGGCCATCGTGAAGTTCAGCTGGGTTCCGAACGGCGATGCGGTTGTCCAGAACGATTGGGCCGAAGACGGCGTCGCGTCCAGCAGCGGTTCCTGGATGGGCGGAAACGGTGAAGCCGGTGTCGCCACTGACGGCGAGTACCTCTATGCTGTCATGGGTAATCATTTCACCATCAGCACTGCCGAAGCCAACTTCTACGTTTGGGATATGGCCGGCGACCTCATGTCGAAGCTTGACCTCAGCTCGTGGTGGAGCGATCCGGCTGCTCTGGCTGCCGAAGCTCAGATGAACGGCGGACCGAACACCATTTCTCTGCGCAACGGTATTGCGTACCTGAACTGCCACTGCTCCTGCCTCGTGCAGGCGGTCAATCCCGTGGCTGGTCTCGATGACGAAGACAACTTCAACGTGTGGGTCAACGACAACGGCGACCTCACGCTGGACCACAACTTCGAAACCGAGTCCGCTCGTCCCTGGATCTGCAACGACTACAACGTCGGTCCCTACACCTACACTCTCGAAGCCGATGCCAATGGCTTCTCCATCTCCCCGTGCTACGACATGGGTGCTGTCTCCTTCGGTCTTCTGGGTCCCGACGGAACCGGTATGAGCTACCGGGCCTTCGCCGGCGAAACCGCCGACCTCAAGGACGGTCAGTACTTCATCGACAACGGTTCCCAGTTCGATGGCATGTATGTTGACAATTACTCTGGCGGCGGCGCTGGCCTCTGGTTCATCGGCCACGATTCCATCAAGGGTGAAATTTCCAATCAGGTCGGCGTGGCTGACGCCGCTCCGGCTGCCTTCACGGTCGCCCAGAACGTGCCGAACCCCTTCAACCCGACCACCACGATCTCCTTCACCCTGACCAACGCTGGACGTACCACGGTCGAGGTGTACAATGTGGCCGGACAAAAGGTTGATACCCTGGTGAACGCCAGCCTCAAGGCCGGTTCCCACTCCGTGACCTGGAACGCTGCCAAGTTCTCCGCCGGTGTCTACTTCTACACCGTCAAGAGCGGCTCCTTCTCCAAGACCATGAAGATGACCCTCCTCAAGTAACACGCTCGGTCATCTCCAAATCAGAAACGGCCCGGTCTTTGACCGGGCCGTTTCTGTATGGTATTAATTATCGCAAGGCAGAAATAATGGAGCGGTTGGACATTTCCAAAGGACGCACCGGACTGCAGTATACTGCTTACGGACATGCCCCTTCAGAAAAACCGAAGCGGCATATCCCGAAGACCGTACACGTTCACCCCCATTTTCGCCCGCGGCAAATTTCGGTAGTCAATTCTGGATACACCACCATCGGTTATCTCAAACACCGAAACGCGGTCAAGGTCATTTTCTCCCAGTCCCCGCTCTTTTGCGATACGCAGGAACGGCAATTCGCGCGGGTCGTGTCCCATGAGCCAGGCGGCAAGGGAATCGCAGGATACCATATTCCGGGAGAGAGTCACAAAATTATTCAGGTGCAACTGGTTCGCGCCATCAATGCCGACAATTCCCTCGACCATATTTATGTACGGTTTCACATTCATGGCGACATCCATCATGCGCTGTCCCCACTGTTCACCCCAGAAAAGCTTTTCATTGGGTTTATTCTCCCCGCGACGATACGCCGCATATCCCCCCTGATCAAAGTACATTTTGGCATAGCCGCCTTCGTCCCAGTACTTGTATTTCTGGCCCATGTGACGAAGATATCCCTCTTCTATCACCCGCTGATAGTCCGGGTTGAAAATTTCCCGGTCCGGCTGGAGCTTCATCGCGGCTCTTACACTGTACCCCGTATCTCCATGCCAGGGTTGGCAGATATGCATATACCCCACCGGCATGGTCCCTTGCAGGTTTTTTATGGACAGCGTCGTAAATCCGAGCTGATGGATTCGATCTTTCGCCATGTTGATGAGCGTGGTATCCCGATCCATTACCATTCGGAAGAAGGGGACTTTACGCATCACCGCACCATCCGGGTAATCAATCCAGGTAACCTCTGGCTTCTCGTAGTCTGACCACCGTTCGTACTTTCCCTCATACAGGAAAAGACCGCTCTCATGCATCATTTCCGCCACGCCGGACTGGACAAAGTGCTCATGTTTCGCAGCCCCGTTAGCGCCGATTATGATATTAGTATTCCCCAACTCCCGGAGCTGTTCTCCGAATCCCGCCACGAAAGCGGGGTGCGTGGAGATTCCGTTGTTCACACTCCGCGGGTCAGAAGAAAAACCTCCCACAAAATTCGGCTGAATTAGCGTTTGGCCGCCTTTACGGTCACCTTTACGGAAAAGCAGTTTCGCTACTCTCCGTCCTTCCCGTCGAAAAGACTCATTCTCCGCCGGAAACCTTCCTGAAGTATCTTTTTGCAGGGATACGGAAGTTCTCACCGCAAATACAGCGGAAGGACTATCAAGTACCTCCTCCCGAAGCAGTGGAGGTATGTTTTCATCTCGGTGCGCATCCGCGTATTTCTGTGCATGCCTCACCAGGTGCATGCCCGGATCGAGATGTTCCGCCACAGGTACGGAGTCGTACAACCCGGCCTGTGCATAGAGATTCGGAAGGCGGAGGCCGGTCAGTATTGCCGCCCCATGAGCCAGAAACTTCCTCCGGTCTGTCATTTCCCGTTCCTCCGCAATAATACCAGATTTCACTTGTCAAGCTGCCACGCACAGCAAACCGATGGCTGAAACATTTGCAGAACGCTCGGCACACCGACCGTATTACCGGAAACTAATCAATTTACAGTATAGAACCGCATCTTCCGCGTGAATCCGAAACTTTTTATGATATGGGGAATGGTCGGCAACGAATAATGAGTCGCGGATATATTGCTCAATTCTGTCTTGAAACGGGAGATGTCGCCGGAAACAACAGAGTATGCAAAGCCGAAGAGGCGGGAGAGTTTGCTTTCATCTACCATCGTTATTTCACCCTCTTCCTCCGGGCATCCCTTTGACAAGGTGAATAACTGAAAAAACATCTGCTGCGGGGACTCCACTGGCTCAGCCAGATATCCGTCAAATTAGAATTTATGCGTCCTTACGCCGTTCCTCTGTCCACCGTTTCCTTCCCCTACTCCAGGTAATATACGGCGTCTCCATCCCGGAAGGAAACGCCGAAACCTTCGGATATTTTCTTGATCCACTCTCCAATCCTTGTATTATCCTGACAGTCGGGAAACTCTGGCCGGAAGGTACGGTATGGGAGAACTACCGGCACGATGTATGGCGACTCAACTCCGTTTCGCGTGAAACTGCAACAGAAAATCATGCTCTCCCGTTGCACCGGCTTGTGCTGATCAAAAACGAAGTTTCCGAGACTGTAGATGATATACTTTCCGGAGTATTTTTCAATACTCTGCAGAACATGCGGGTGATGCCCGAGCACAAGGTCCGCACCGTGGTCGATGCAGAAACGGGCCAGCGCAGTCTGCCCGCCATTGGGCCGCGACACATACTCGATCCCCCAGTGGAATGTCACGACCACGACATCAGAACGCGCACGGATATTTTCAAGAACACCGCCGAGAACCGTTGTGTCGGGAAAAGCGGGACAGGGCTGTTCACCTCGATATCGGATGCCGACTTGCGGGACAGTAACAAAGGCCAGAAAGCCAATGCGCAGACCGTTCCGCTCCACAACCAACGGTTCGGCGGCTTCCGTGCTGTCTTGTCCCGCGCCGACAACCCAGAATCCATTATTGGTGAGAATTCGACGGGTATCGAGGAGGGCATCACGACCGTAATCAAGCATGTGGTTGTTGGCAAGTGAAAGCACATCGAGACCGGGAGCTTTCAGTACTTCAACATATGCTGAATCAGCACGAAAGTTGATTTCCTTCGCCACCGGTTTTCCCCGTGAGGACATCGGTCCTTCCAGGTTGGCGAAGGACAGGTCATGCATCCGGATAAACTCGCTGACCCGCCCGAATGGATATTCCGGACCATGCCGTCTGACCATTGTTCGTATTCCCCGGTCGAGCAGCACATCTCCTACCGCGCAGAACGTTACCTGTTCCTGCGCCACAATCGGCGAACAGTGCGCCCAGATGACGATCAGCGCGGCGATATGCATGCATCGGAATCCCATCAGCGGCCTCCGTTTAACACGTCCGTTCCACCAGTTCCATCGCAATTTTTGCGGCCCGTTCCGCAGCCCCGGGGTTTCCCAGTTTCTTTCGGGCAAGAGCCAGAGCAGACAGCGTTGAATTACGCATTTGCGTATTTTTTATCAACTGAATGACATTACTCGCTATTGCCTCCGGTGTAACTGCATTCTGGCATAACTCCGGCACAATCCGTGCACCGGCCACGATATTCACCAGTCCGATATCCCGAAGCTTGACCAGGCGCTTTCCGATAGCGTAGGTGAGGGGAGAAGTCCGGTAAACGATCACCATGGGAGTTCCACTGATACCCGCCTCCAATGTCGCTGTCCCCGACGTCACAACCAGAGCATCGGAATGGGCCATGATATCATATGTCCGGTTACGTATCGCGACAATGCCGGTCGCGTCCGTATACTTCCGGAACAGATGCTCGTCAAGATCCGGAGCGCAGCCGATAACACCTCGCGCTTCCGGAATTTCGTTGGCAATGAGTCGCATGCTCTCCGCCATTACGGGAAGCATGCGGTGGATTTCCTGCTCTCGGGAACCCGGCAGGAAGCCGATAAGAGGAACCGATTCCGCTCCCGCTTCCCTGCGGAAGACTTCAC
>JAWLHT010000320.1:0-5793 GCA_041690195.1 Candidatus Latescibacterota bacterium | reverse complement strand
GGGCAGGAAAGACATCACTCATGCGCGTGAGTCTTGCGTGTGCTGCTTCGGTTCGTTGCTGACTTAACCCGATAACCGTATTGTTTTTTGTCTCCAGTGAGAGGGAAAATGCCGCTGGAGGCGACAGAGGATTCATCTGCGCCGGGTGTTTTGTTGCGGCGTTACTACTCTTTATATACACCGGGCTACCGTATAAGCTGTACAGAGCAAGTCAGAGTCAGTATGACAGTACACAATGTAAAATATTCCACACGGGCGAATGAGGCCCAAAACATTCCCAGGAGAACCCCATGCAGAACATGTCCCCTGTAAAAATCGGCGTTGTCGCGGTGAGCCGGGACTGCTTCCCGGTGGAGCTGTCGCGGAAGCGAAAGGACGCAGTGGTCGAAGAGTGCCGGAAGAAGGAACTCCCGGTGACCGGCTGTGAAATCGTGGTGGAGAACGAGTGCGATGTTCTGGCGGTGCTGGACGAGCTGGAACGCCGCGACGTGAACTCGCTGGTGGTGTATCTCGGCAATTTCGGCCCGGAAGGACCGCTCTCCATGCTGGCCGACCGTTTCTGGGGGCCGGTGATGTTCTGCGCGGCGGCGGAGGAATCCGGGAAAGACCTCTTCGGCGGGCGTGGCGACGCCTACTGCGGGATGCTCAACGCCTCCTACAACGCCTCCCTGCGCTCGCTCACTCCCTATATCCCCGAATACCCGGTAGGCGTTCCCTCCGAGGTGGCGGACATGATTGCGGAGTTCGTTCCGGTGGCGCGGATCCTGCTTGGCATGGCCGGGCTGAAGATCTTCTCCTTCGGGCCGCGGCCGCAGGACTTCCTGGCCTGCAACGCCCCCATCAAGCCGCTCTACGATCTCGGGGTCGAGATCATGGAAAACAGCGAACTTGACTTGTATGACATCTTCCGTTCCGCCGAAAACGACCCGGGTATCGAGGATACGGTGAAGGAGATGACGGCGGAACTGGGCGCGGGCAACCAATACCCCGACCTGCTCCGCAAGCTCGCCCAGTACGAGCGGGGGCTGCTCAAATTCTTCGACGAGAACCTGGGAGCGTCGAGCTACGGGATTTTCGCCAACAAGTGCTGGCCCGCTTTCGAGAAGTACTTCGGATTTGTGCCCTGCTATGTCAATTCCCGGCTGGCGGCCAAGGGAATGCCGGTTTCCTGCGAGGTGGACATCTACGGCGCCCTGAGCGAATACATGGCCACCTGCGCCACCGAACTCCCGACCACGCTGCTCGACATCAACAACACCGTACCCGCCGACATGTACGCCGAGGCCGGGGACAAGGTCAAGGGGTACGCCCGGACCGACCTCTTCATGGGCTTCCACTGCGGGAACACCGCCGCGGGCTGCATGGTCGATCCCGGTATGAAGTACCAGCTCATCATGAACCGCCTCATGGAATCCGGCGGCGAGCCGGACATCACCCGGGGAACGCTGGAAGGCCGTATCCGCCCCGGCGCGATCACCCTCTTCCGGCTCCAGTCCACCGCCGAGACCATTCTCCGCTCCTATGTCGCGCAGGGCGAGGTGCTGGACATCGACCCCAAGTCCTTCGGGTCCATCGGGGTGTTCGGCGTTCCGGAAATGGGACGGTTCTATCGTCACGTGCTCATTGGGAAGCAGTATCCGCACCACACCGCAGTGGCCTTCGCCCATGCGGGCAAGGCGCTGTTCTCCGCCACGAAGATGCTCGGCGTCGAGGATGTCGCCTTCAATCAGCCCAAGGGAATGCTCTATCCGGGCGAGAACCCGTTCTGAGCCGTCGCGGACTGGTAAAACGAAAAAGCGGGAAGCTGATGGAGCTTCCCGCTTTTTCGTTTTTGAGGGCTACGGGGGCTATGTGAGTAACTCACTGGCCTCATTGCACCCCGGCCCTGTTCCACAGGGCCGGGGACCCCTTCTCTTGCAGAGCGTGTCATTGCCCATGTATTTTGAGGATTTATGAAAAAGGTGTAGGGTCCGCTACATCTTGTGCACATGGTGTAACTCTAAGCCCACCATAGAGTCATCCCCTCTCTCACCGAGAGAGGGGAATGAGGGGTGAGTTAGATTTCCCGGCCTGAACCTCAAGACACCCGTTCACTACTAATCGCTTATCTTTACGACAATGGGAACGAGGGGTGAATTACTCTTTCCGGCCCGGCCGCAAGACAACCGCTCACCCCAGCAGGATGAACCGGACCAGGAATACCGCTCCCAGGACATAGGTCAGCCAGGGGACTTCCCTGCCGCGTCCGGCCATGATTTTGAGGGTCGGGTAGAGGATGAAGCCGAAGGCGAGGCCGGTGCTGATGCTGAAGGTCAGCGCCATTCCGACAATGGTCATGAAGGCGGGGATCGCCTCGGTGAGATCTTCCCATGCGCAGGAAACCAGGGCCCGGGCCATGAACGCCCCCACCAGAATGAGTGCGGGCGCGGTCACCGGGTAGAGGACATACAGCAGGTTCCCGTCGGGACCGGTAACCGGATATCCTCCGCCGATCATGGCGACCAGGGGGCTGAAGAATGTGGCGAGGAGCATGAGAATCGCAACCGTGAGCGCGGTGAGCCCGGTGCGGCCCCCTTCCCGGATGCCGGTGACGCTTTCCAGGTAGGAAGTGACCGTCGAGGTGCCGAGCACCGCTCCGGCGGCTGTTCCGAAAGCATCGGCCAAGAGAGCCCGGTTGGCCTTGGGGATTTTCCCCTCGCGCATGATTCCGGCGGCCTGGGTGACTCCGACCAGGGTGCCGATGGTATCGAACATGTCCATGATGAGGAACACGAGGACCACGGTAACCAGGCCGAGATCGAGCGCGCCGGGGATATCGAGCTGCAGGAAGGTCGGCGCTATGGACGGCGGCGGAGCCAGGATGCCTTTGAACGGAACGATTCCGGTGAATACTCCCGCGATCCCGGTGGAGAGAATGCCCAGAAGCAGCGCGCCCTTGATTCCGCGGGCGAGGTAGAACAGGGTGATGAACAGCCCGAAGACCGCGAGCAGCACCGGAGGGGAATGCAGGTTACCGAGCGCGACGATGCCGCCTCCGGGATCCTTGATCACGATTCCCGCCTGGGTGAGCCCGATGAAAGTGATGAAAACACCGATTGCCGCAGGAATGGCGTATTTCAAGCCGCCGGGAATGGCGTCGATGATGAGCTCCCGCACCCTTACCAGAGTGAGGACGATGAAAATAACTCCCGAGAGGAACACTGCGCCGAGCCCCGCCTGCCAGGAAATCCCCATGCCGAGAACCACGGTGAACACAAAATAAAAGTTCTCTCCCATGCCGGGCGCCAGCGCTATGGGATAATTGGCGAGAAACGCCATTATCAGGCAGGACAGTGCCGATGACAGGCATGTCGCCATCATTACCGAACCGAAATCCATGCCAACCTGCGAGAGCACCGCCGGCTGGACAAAAATGATGTAGGCCATGGAGAGAAAGGTGGTAGAACCGGCAATGATTTCAGTGCGGACCGTGGTGTTGTTTTCGCGGAGTTTGAAGAGGCGTTCCAGCATGGGTATCTCCCGAGGGAAGATGGATCGGGCGATGGCGGGTTCTGGAGAAAGAGACCATTAGTGCCCGCCCGGTCTTTGCCGGTGAACAGGGATTCCGGCGGATGCAGTCATCGTGCCGCATGTTTCCGCCGCTCCGCAACGGAAACCGGGCGCTTCAGTTTCTCTCCCGGGAAGGGCGAAAACCGTCACAATCCGGCTCGGCTCAGTTTCAGCCGAACTGGTTCGGGAGATGGCCGGCGTCAGCCCGAGCTGCGGGGCGGACCTTGATACATGGTATACGTTTTCCCCACTCCCTGCAAGAATAAAATACCTGAAACATTCGGGTTACCCCTCTTTATACCTAACTTCGGAAACGATCCCCGGAAGGGGCGACTGCTCTGCCGCATGTTGTCTGACAACAAAATCGCGAAGGGGGTGACCGAGGGATTTGCGCATTTTGTTTCAATCGGGCGCATTTCACTTATGCCAGCAAGTCGAAGGGGACCCGGTCATGGTAGGCGATGGCATCGGCGATCATTGTCAGCGTGTCGTTGAACATGACCATCGGCTGCTGTGTCAGGTGGAACCGTTCGGTGGCGGTGGTTACCAACGCGAGAATCGCCGCGCCGGCGAACTGCGGGTCCACCGGTTTTAGACGTCCGTGCTGACGGCCGTCCCCGTACAAATCCGCGAGGACTCTGCGGAACGCTTCCCGATATGCCGTGCGGAGATCTTGGTCCTCATGGTGAAGGCCGGAGAAGCGGCCCGTCTTTCCCTGTCTTATCCGGTCGATGAAAACGTGACGGCAGAGGGAGAGAAGCATTCGCTCGGAAGGAGTACCCGGCGATATCGTGGCGGCAAAAACACGCACCGCATCGAGGGTATCGCGCCAGGCGACTTCGCGCAGAATCTCCTCCTTTGACGCAAAGAGGACGTACAAAGTGCGCTTGCTGATCCGGAGTTCGCGCGTGATCCCGTCCACGGTCGCCCCGCGAAAGCCGTACTGTCTGAAATGACAACCCGCGCATTGAATTACATTGTCAACAATCTTCGACGCATTTTCAACTGTTTTGTACATGGATGCCCCCTGGAAAACCGGATACTAAAATGGTTTTTGGTTTACAGGGCAGTATATCACCGGGAATACCACCTGTCAAGGACTTTCGTGGCGCGACACCGGCGCAGCTTGGCGACAGTCTTTCCCCCCTGCGTATCCGGGGGTAAGATGTCAGAAAAGACAGTTGTTATCCGGTTGTCAGCATGAAAATTTGGTGGCGGATCCGGGCCCTATAGTGTAGATTGGGGATGCACATCTTTCCGCCTCCGGAGAGACTGTTATGAAGTCGCCGGGCGTGGGCGCAAAGTCCGGAGGTTCTGGCAGCGTATTCCTCTCACTGGCAGAATTCATCCAACCATTCATCTTCAACTCGGAGGAGTTTCATGCAGAAAATAATGCTCACCGCGTTCGGCATCCTTCTTGCCACGGGCGTATTCCTCTCCGCGGGCTGCGGCGGCAACGAACCGCAGGAAGCGGCAACCATAGCGCTCTTTGACGGGTCCGGTCTCGACGCATGGCAGATGGAAAAGCCTGATGGGTGGGTAATCGAGGACGGCGTCATGAGCCTTGCCTCCGGGGGATACATCTGGACGAAGGAACGGTTCGGAAATTTTGTGCTGGAAGCCGATTTCAAGATCAGCGAAGAATGCAACAGCGGGATTTTCTTCCGTACCGGCAATATCGCCGACCCGGTTCAAACCGGCATGGAAATGCAGATTTACGATACCGCGACGCATACCGAAATGGTAAAGAATGACTCCGGCGCGCTCTATGATCTCGTCGCACCCTCCACCAACACCATGAAGCCCGCGGGAGAGTGGAATCATACGGTCATCACCTGTCGCGATAACATGGTGACCATCGAGCTGAACGGCACACAAATCGTTTCCGCCGACCTGGACCAGTGGACCGAGGCGCACAAGAACCCCGACGGGACCGAGAACAAGTTCAATCTCCCGTTGAAAGATTTCCCGCGCGAAGGACATATCGGACTCCAGGACCACGGCCACCCGGTGTGGTTCCGGAATGTGACCGTGACAAAACTGTAGAACATGTCCGCTGAAGCTGAACCGGGGCCGGGGGTAGCCGCGGTATTTCTTACTGTAACGCCAACCGTGCAGAACGGGTGTCTTGATGCTCAGGCCGGAAAATCTAACTCACCCCTCGTTCCCCTCTCTCGCAAGAGAGCGACCGTGTTGAAAGTCAAGAAGAAAAGAGAGCCGGGTCCCAGTTTTTGTTGGACTGCA
>JAWLHT010000319.1:0-5827 GCA_041690195.1 Candidatus Latescibacterota bacterium | reverse complement strand
GACACCCGTTCACCACTAATCGCTTATCTTTACGACTATGGGATCAAGGGGTGAGGTCCGGACCGGCCGGGAGGGCGCCCATCCCCGAGATCCGTACCGATGGAAAATCAAATCGCTCACCCGGGTGGCTTGAACACCGGTACAATTGAGTCTACACCCTAATTCACTCATCCACCACCACGCACCGGAAGCCCATGTTCAGGCTGCCGTGGGAATCGCGATACGCAGAGGGCATGCAGGCTTCCTGCTTGGTCCAGGCGCCGCCACGGGCGACCGCGGGCATGATTACGGGTTTCTCGTAAATCATGGGCGGCAGCATTCCCAGGTAGGTCATGGGAACTCCTCCGGGATAGGATCGGAACTCACCCACGCACCACTCCTTGGCGTTTCCGCAGAGATCGTGCACCCCATCCGGCGTGGCTCCTTTCGGCAGACTGCCCACCGGGAGCGTGCCGCCGTAATGGAAATCGTAATTTGCCCGCTCCGGCGTGATGGGATCGTTCCCCCAGGGATATGTACGACCCTCTGTCCCCCGGGCGGCGCGCTCCCACATGGCCTCGGTGGGGAGCGTCTTCCCAATGCTTTCGGCATAGGCGAGCGCGGCTTCATAGGAAACATAGACCACCGGATAGTGTTCGCGCCCGGGGACAACCCGGTATTTCCCGGGATCTTCCCGGACGATGCCGCAGTGCTCCGGAACCCGCATCCAGGGATCGTAATACCGGTCGCGCCCGCCCCCGTTGAGAAAGGCGGCGAATTCGGCCACGGTCACTTCGTAGCGGTCCATCCGGAATGCCGGGACATCCGCCGTATGCGCCGGACTGTGCTCCGGATCGGTCGGGTCGGGGCCGATGGTGACCCTCGCCGGCGGAAAGAATACCATGTCGGTGCGGCGTTTCTTCGGCGCGGGCGGGGGATTGAGGATGGGACAGGCCTCCTCGAGTTCCGTGTCCTGGGCCGAACCGGCGGTCATATCCGAAAAGATGAGTTTCCCCCACATTTCCGGGTTGTGCAGGTCGCCGGTATTGGTGGTGTTCCAAACCCAGTCTTCACAGGGGCTCCAGGGGAGCATGTAGGGGAAGACCTGATCGTAAATATGCAGATACTGCACCCGGCTGAAATTGGCCCGCCAGACATCGCCCCGGCGAACCGGGAGTGACACTCGTGGATTGCGTTCCCGGAGCGAGGCGAGCGGCCATTTCACCTCCACGGTCCATCCGGTGTCCGTGTCGTGGTGTAAGTTGAGCGTCCCCTGCACCCCGACGGCATGACGGAGGCCGGTCACATTGTAATAGAGATCCAGGGGGCCCGCGCGGTGATAGTCGGTGGCGTGGAACATGTCCCAGGCATAATTGAGGGGATTGATCTCGAATTCGTAATATGCCACGCCGTCGGCGGTGGGGTTGAGGAAAATTTCCCAGTCGTTGTCCAGGTAGATGATGGTGTCCGGTTTGGCGAGATGTCCCCAGACGTTTTCTTCCTGAAGCCGGGCTGCAAAATACAGGTTCTCATCGTCGTGGAGAACCTTCATCCGTGTGGTTTTCCAGGGCGGCGGAGCATAGGGAGCCTGGTGGTCCTCGTAGGGGTCGCTCCATTCTGCGTCGAGCCAGGCTTTCTCGGTGATGTTCCCGTCAATGGAGATCGGCCCGGATGCACGATACACGATGTACTGACGGGGCTTGTACCGCTCCGGGTGCGTGTTCAGCCCGGGAGGGGACGCGTGATACACCGGCGTATCGGCGTCGTCCGGAAACATGCGGCAGCGTCCCCAAAGCCATATGGTCCCGGTCCCGGCATCCGATTCCGGGAGACGGGCGAATACCGAGGTGTGCGCCGTCTTCCAGGCGAACTCCCGTCCTCCGGGACGGTCTGACTCCTCTGCCGGAGGATACTCCGCACGGCAGGATTTCAGAGCCAGCCCGGTCTGCTCCCGTCCGGGTATGTCGATGCGGACGCCGTACAGGACGGAATTACGGAAGGTGTAGGTGATCCCGCTCGCGGTAACCCCGAATACGGACAGGTTCTCGTCCTCCCGGACCCGGCAGGGAGCGGGAAAAGAGGGAGCGAACTTCCACGGAATATCCCGGCGCTGTCCCCAGCGAACCTCCCGGAATCCCTCGGGCGAAAGGACATCCGGATAGGTATTGTTTGGAAACAGCCAGGCGGGACTCCCCCAGGGCGCGGCTTCCGTCCGGGATAAACCCGCCCCGAACCAGGTGATGAGCAGCATCAGGGGAATCATGATGACGGTTGGACGAATGGTGCGCCGCATGTTGTCTCCTTTCCATGCGTGTTCCGAATTGAAACGCCGGCCGGATGCTCCGGTCACCGCCGCAGCGGATCGGGTATGGCTACCAGATTCACCTCGTGCGCAGTCTCCGGAAGCTTTTCCGCCGGAACCCCGGAGAAACGGGCTGCAATGATGCGCCGCTCCCGCTCACCGTTCAGGTTGACCAGTGGAATGGAACACACCAGGTAAAGATTGCCGTCGGCGCCCACGTCCAACCCGGAACAGCCAAAGGGATACCTCCCATCCTCCAGCATCACCGGTCCGTGGTCCGTGTAGCGATGGTGAAGCAGTTCATAGGTCACGAGGTGGAGTTCGCGTCGCATGCTCCCGTCCGGAAGCACGTTCCGCGTCCCGGCGATATAGTAGATCACCGTCCCGTCCTGCCCGAACTCAAAAGCCAGGCTTGCACCGCCGAGCGTTCCGGCACGGCGGTTGGGTCCGGCGGCAATCCGGTCGATGACTTCGATTTCCCCTCGCTCCGGATCGAAGGAAAAGAGATGCTCGCCGTTGGTTTCGACCCCGTAAAACCGCGACATGGCGTCGCTCCACCGTATTGAACGCCAGAGCGCCGTGCTGAACCCGCTCCGCTGAATCCGGAACAGCGGCAGGTCAAGACGAGGCTCCGAGAGGACTTCCACGGTATCCAGCACGGCATTATATACGGAAATGCTTCCATCCATGTTGTGCCAGTATACGTTCCCGGTGCGGGGGTCCACTCCGAGAGAACGGTTGCCGGGAACCGCGGTGAGGTCTTCGATTCCCGGAGTAGCCACCTGCTTCCCGTAGTTGCGGATCTCACCGGTGACGGCGTCGCAGGTGACGAACAGCATTCCCGGCCAGGTGATGCCGTACATTCGTCCGCGGCTGGTATCCATGGCCATGGTCACCACGCCTTCTCCCGGAACGCCGATGCC
The DNA here is from genome assembly GCA_041690195.1 of Candidatus Latescibacterota bacterium. GTDB lineage: Bacteria > Latescibacterota > Latescibacteria > Latescibacterales > Latescibacteraceae > JAWLHT01. Next base: position 2,623 of record JAWLHT010000319.1, on the reverse strand, counting down.
GAGATCGGCAATTTCTCCTGAAGACAGATCGTAACTGAAGAAATGTCCGCCGGGATAGGGGGCATAATCCCCGCCGCCATAGACACCGCCCTGGGTGGAAAACCAGAGTTTTCCACCCATCTCATACAGATCGCAGTGGATCTTGTCCTGGTTGAAGACCTTCGTGCCGTCCTCGCCTGCCGCCGGATTCATGGAACCGAGCAGTTCCACCGTCCCGGTCCGGGGAGCATACCGGAAGAGTGAGGCGCTCTGCCCGTGGACGTGGGAACCGATGGCAAAGTAGACGTTCCCGTCGGAAGCATGCTGGACCGCATGATAATTCGTCTCTCCGTACAGGAAACCGGCGTCGACCATGCGACCGGTCACCGGTCCCGCATGATACAGTTCGAAGCGGCCGGACTGCCTGTCCGTCTGAACCCTGCCGCAGGATACGGCGAGCAAAGCTCCGGCGAAAATCAGTCCGGCCCGGAATACCGTGTTCATGTTTCTCCCCTCTTCAACGGTGGAGACAGCAGCGGAATGGCGCATCCGTTGTGAACGGGTGTACCGAGAAATCGGCCGGAAGGAATACCTCATCCCTCGTTCCCATCTCGGGAAGAGAGGGAATAACGCAATGGGAAATCATGAGTTACGTAGAACAACAAAGATGCTCGGAAACCCCGGAATAATCCCGTATCCTTTTCTCCCGGACTCAAAACTTGGGGAATGACAAGCATGAAAGAAATGACGAGTCCGATCCTATGGACGGGAAGGGACGACAATCCGCCGCCCCTCCCGTTTTCGTGCCTGAGAACGTTACTTCGCCGGATTCTTCATTTTGATCAGGTTGATTTCCTGCACCATTCCGCTCTTCTCGATCTGGAGCGTGGGCTTTCCGCCGTGGAGCAGATCGATGATTTTCTTTGCTTTGGGGCTTTTCAAATCGGTAATGGCAACCCAAGCAACAATATAGAGGTTACCGTCCGTGCCGATCTCCATCCCTTGACAATACCGGGGAATGCGGCCGTCATCCAGCTTGATGGCACCGTGGTCTACATATCGCCGGAGCGGGATATCGTAGGTTACCACGTGCAGTTCCTCGTGCTTCTCGTCCGGTTTGCCGGGCGTGGAGACTTCGGCGGGAGCGATGTAGTAGACGGTCTTGCCATCCGGAGAAAGTTCAAAAGCCAGGGAGCTGTAATACGTGCGTCCGCTCTTGCGGTTCGGCGCGGAGGAGATGCGGTCGATAACTTCCAGATCTTTTGTTGCCGGGTCATACGAGAAGAGATAGTCGCTGTAGTACATGATACCGTAGAACCGCTGCATGGCCTCGCTCCAGCGGATTGAGCGCCAGACGCACTCCACGTTCTCTCCCAGGGGAATGTGGAAAATGGGAGCGTCGAACTTCGGCTCTGAAAGGGTTTCGATTTCGTCTTTTTCGAGGTTGTAGGAGACAATGGTGTCGTCCATATTGTGCCAGTAGGCATTGCCGGTGCGGGGGTCCACCGCGATGGAACGGGGGCCCTGCTTGATCACCGGGGCCCAGGAAGTGGCCCAGTACTTCTTTTCACCGGTTTTTATATCGTAACTGCAGAACTGGTATCCCGGCCAGGTTACTCCATACATCCGCATCCGTTTCGTATCCATGGTCAGCGCCACGAGCCCCTGATGCTCTACACCGATGCCATAGTCCTCGAATTTCCCGGTCTTCAGGTCATAGGACATGTAGTGCCCGCCGGGGTAAGTCATATCCCATGAACCGGCGTGCGTGCCAAACCATATTTTGCCGTTCACCTCATAGAGGTCACAGTGGACTTTGCCCTGGTTGATGGTTTTGGTACGGTCCTCTCCCACAATTTCGGTGAGGTCGGCCACGGTCTCCACTTTTCCGGTGCGTGGATCGTACTTGAACCAGTGCGCACCGGACTTCTTGTTATGAGAGCAAATGACATAGTAGACATTGCCGTCGGAAGCCTGAATGATGCCGTTGTAGTTGGAATCGCCGTACGTAAAATTGGCGTCGATCATGGTTCCGACCACCGGCCCCGGCTTGTACAGCGCTCCGGGAGCCTCTTGCGCGGCAGCCGGTCCGAGTGTGAAGAGTACCATTGACATAACCACAGCGAACAGAAGAACCCGTTTCATTCCATCCCCTCCTTGAACTGAGTGTGACAACCTGACAGCATCAAAAACACGAACCGCAGCAAACCAGCGTGTTATCATTTTTTTGCCCGGCCAATAAAAACGCCTCCCTCACCGGGACCGCCTTCAACGCTTCCTCTTCCCTCCCCGTAACGACCGCATGGTGAGAACCGCCAGCGTAATCCCGGTTAGCGGAACCACAAAAAACATCATGGCTGCGCTGAACAGGGGCAACGCCACATTCCGCGTCGCCGAAAGCACGATATAGACCGTATACGCCACATAATATCCGAGAAACAGCGCTCCTTCCCATCGCGCGATCCGGTTGCCGGTGAAAAACACAGGCAGGCAGGCGAAGGCAATCGCGATCATCACCGGAATATCAAACCGTATCGCCGCCTCGGATACCGCGATCCCGGCCGGAGCGAAGATTCCGGTCAACCCGAGCACGCACATAATATTAAATATGTTGCTGCCCACCACATTTCCCACGGCAATGTCC
>JAWLHT010000318.1:0-5830 GCA_041690195.1 Candidatus Latescibacterota bacterium | reverse complement strand
GAGAAACCATGGGCCGGGAGGTGCTCCTGCACGAACTGGCGCACCTGGTTCGACGGGACTGTTTTTGGAATCTGCTTGCCCAGGCCGCAACCATGGCGCTTTCGCTGCAGCCGCTCATGCGGGTGCTCACCCGGCGCATCGAAGATGTCAGCGATGATGTGTGCGACGATTACGTGGTGCACTGCGGAGCCAGTCCCCAGACCTATGCCCGTCAGCTTTTCGCGGTGGCCGAACGGTTCCGGCCCTCGGTTCCGGAACTGGTCGCCGGTGTGGGGATCGTTACGTTCAAGTCATCGCTGGGACGCCGGATCGAGCGGATAATGGACAGTTCCCGGCAGTTCGTGGTGCGTCCCGGGACCGGCACCGTGGTTCGGGTAGCCGTACTTTGTACTGCCATGACCTTTCTGATCGGGCTCACCGGGGTTCGGGGCAAGCCCGTGGACAATGCCTTACAGACATCGGCGAATGCATCGGTTCAGCTTCCCGCCCCGGGAAAAGACGAAAACACGGTATCTCCCGCGGAGCAGTCTTCTTCCGCTCCAGCCGCGATGTCCGCGCCTTCCGTCGAACCTGCTGAACCGGAAACCGCTCCGGAGCCGGTCGCCAAGGTCGTTGCGCCCTCTCCCGAAGCGACCATCGCTGCTGATTCGGAATCCTCGGAGCGGGTTTCGGAGACCGCCCCCGAACTGGCTCCGGAAAAAACAACGGTAACTTCGGCACCCCCTCCGGCGTCTGATATGAAGGAAGAATCTGCGCCACTGGTGGCGTATGTCGAAGCGCCGCTCCCGACGGAGTATGATGTGCCTCCAATGGCCGAACTGGAGGTGGGCGCCGCGGCGGTAACGCCTTCGCCCGGACAAGCGCGGGAAACTGCGTCCGGCACCGATTCCGGGAATGAAGGGTCCCGGATGCAGCTCGCGTCTCTCGGTCGCCCGGAGCTTCCCGCGGTGAAGCCGGAAGCCGATGCCGAAAACACGGCGGAAGCTCCCCCGGTGAAGTACGAGGACGTTAATTCCTGCCTGCGCGCGGCGGACCGTGCGTTGGAGGCTGGAATGTACGCCGAGGCCGAGCGGGCGCTTACCGCGGCGCTGGCCATGTCGCCGACCGATCACGAGGTGCTGAACCGGCTGGGGCGGGTGTACTATCTGAAACGGGATTACAGCAAAGCGGCGGCCTGTCTGCGGACCGCGCTCGCCCACAAGTCCAGGTTTGCGGATGCGCATTATAACATGGGTGACGTTCTTCTGGCCCAGGGGGATCTCGATTCGGCCATGCGGGAGTACAAGGCCGCCATACGGATCAACCCCGCCTATGCCCGAAGGACGCGGGCGCTTTTCTGAGAATCAACCAGGAGAGAGGCAGATGGGAAAACTGACAGCAGTTCTGGCGGGCGCGGCGCTGGTGGCGCTGAGTTGGACAGCCGCGGCGCAGCCGCCCGGATATACCCCCCGGGATGATTTCGGTGGATCCCGGGTTCCGGCCGCTCCCGGAGCGAAGGAGGCCAGAATCGCCCTGGCCTGGGGAGACCAGTTGAAACCGCCGAGCCAGTACCTGCGGGCGGTCATCAATCTGAAAGAGGCCATGGCCCGGTGGACGCAGACCCCGGTGAGCGTGGAGCGGCAGTTCCGGATCGGGACATCGGATATCATGGACCTGCCCATCGTGTTTATCCTGGCCGATGAGCCTTTCCATCTTTCCGAGACGGAGAAGAAGAACCTCCGGGAATACATCGCCAAGGGGGGAATGATCGTGGCCGACGACGCCGGAGCGGATTGGCCGGGCGGCAAGGCCGGAGCATCCCTGCGCCAGATGATTAAGGAAATCTCCGGCGGCAAGCAGCTGGAGCCCATTCCAGACAGTCACGCCATATACAACTCCCCCATGGCGATCGGCGGTCCTCCGACGGGAATTGACCGCGCACTCACCACAGTTGGAAGGACTTTCGACCCAGCAGGCAATCCGATTGAAAAGAAAGCGTGGGCGGATGATGCCAAAGCCCTGGAAGGGGTGTTCATCAACGGCCGTCTCGCCGTCCTCTATTCTCCCAAGGGGTACACCAAGCGGTGGAACACCGCGGGGGAGAACGACGACTCCCAACTCCGGTTCGGAGTCAACCTCATCATGTATGCCATCAATCGCAGATAGTCGTCGGCGCACGGCAAAGCGATAGAGAAAAGGGAGGCATCCTTTCCGGGTGTCTCCCTTTTCTCTATCCGCCGGTTGACGGCAGCTACAGCGTTTCCCCGAACCACTCTCCCGCTTTTTTCGCGACTTCCCGCTCCCAGGCTGCGGATGCAAAGGTGTGGTCCGCGCCTTCCAGCACGGCGAGTTCAGTCCGGATTCCCGCTCTCCGCAGGGTGTCATGGTATTCCCTGGAGCGACGGGGATGGATGGTGCGGTCCGCCGTGCCGTTTATAACGAGCACCGGGCAGGTTGCCGAGGTGATTTCCTCCAGCGGACGGATAACCGGAAGTTCCTCGATGAACGCCTGCCCGAAAAGGAATGCGTTGTACTCGATGGGGAAGCCGGAAACATTCACCTCACGGGTCTGGGCAAGAAAGTTCAGGTCGTCGAGAGGACGAGCCACCGGGTTGAGGAGGACGCAGGACTTCACCCGCCCGCGCAGGCGGCCGGCGGTGATTGCCGCCACCGCGCCGCCCATGCTCAGGCCGAGCAACCCGATGCGTTCCGGGTCGGCTCCGCACTCTTCAGTCAGGAATCCGAACGCCCGGAGCGCATCGGAGACTTCGCCGGAAATGGTCATGTCCTCGAACCGGCCTTCGCTTTCGCCGGAATTGCGGAAATCGAAGCGCAGGGACATGATGCCCCGTGTTGCAAAATACCGGGCTATCTTCACGAATAACCAGTGCGCCTCGGTACGCGACCCCGTGCAGCCGTGGAAGAACAGGACCCCCGGGGGCGGAGCCTCGGACGGGGGACGGTGGAGGACTCCCATGATCTGCATTCCCCCGTTGGTGAATACAACGGGGTGTTCCGTGCCGTGTATCGATGAATTCATGATTTCAGTCCGGCAAGAAGTTCGGTTATCTGATTTGGTCAGCCGGGCGTCTGCCCCGTTTTCCCCTGCCCGCTTGAGCTGGTCATTTCCCAAGTTTTTGAAAATGGGAGAAAGGGTGCAGGGGATTTTTGTGCGTGCGCCACACCTTTTGCGTATGGTGTAACTCAAATTCTCCCAACGAGTCATCCCCTCTCTCCCGAGAGAGGGGAACGAGGGGCATGGGCGTAAACATAAGGAAGAGCAACTGATACGCATGAGTACCAAAGATACTCAGTGGAGGTGCTGGCCGGTAACTCACCCCCTTACTCCCCCTCTCTCCAGAGAGAGGGGGAACCGAGCCACAGGAAGCACCGAGACGGCTGATAACGAGTCATCCCCTCTATAGGATAGAGAGGGGACCGAGGGGTGAGTTACTCTTTTCAGAAACACCCGTTCACCAAAAATCGCTTATGCTTACGGCAATGGGACCGAGGGGTGAGTTGCTCGCACGGGAACGGCCCCTTACTCCTTCTTCAGCGCCAGCCGCCTGGCCAGGAGGTCACGAGCCTGGTCGAAGCAGACCAGGGCGTCCCGGAGTTCGGTATCGTCTTCGTGCCACACCCGGTAGCGTTCCTCCGCTCCCCAGATCATCCGGGCGATCTCCTGCTTGAGTTCCCGTTCGATGAAGGGACGGCTCCGGTCAAAAAGATTGGCGCCGGGATGGAGTCCCGCGTCGGTCAGGCGCTTCTCGAATTCGCCCCGGCTTTCGTTCGGGATATCATATTTACCGAGGAGATCGGCAAGGTCCCGGCTGAATGTCGAGAGGCTGTCAACCTTGATGTCCTTCCGGATGAACTGCCCGAAACGGCTCAGTTCGTTTTCCGGAATCCGGTATGCGGTGAGGAATGCGGAAAAGTCGGAGGGAATGTCCTGATGACGCAGGAGGTACTCGTCGGCGAACTCGAAGCACAGGTTCGTTCCCCGGAGCGCACGTTCCAGGGCGTTCAGTCTGCGCAGGGGCGAGAGGTTGACATCGGGGGTGATCCCGCCGCCGCCGTACACATTCCGTCCCAGATCGGTATGGTACACCGGCTTTCCCGACTTGGAAGAGTCTGCTGCGTTGAAATCGACATCATCGAACCCCTCCTCGACATATTTATCGCGGTCTCCGGTGTACGGGCGCTGAATGAGTCGTCCGGATGGGGTATAGTAGCGGGAAACCGAGAGCATGAGCGTGCCGAGCGGAGTGTACTTGCCCGGATTCCTCCGATCCGGTCCCTGCAGGCGGATGGGATTCATGACCAGCCCCTTGCCGAAGGAGGTCTGTCCCACGATGAGCGCGCGGTCATGATCCTGGAGGGCTCCCGCCACGATTTCAGAGGCGGAGGCGGAACCGTGGTTGACCATTACGATGAGCGGCAGGTCGGGATAGGGGGCTTCACCGGAGGCTTTCCAGGTGTGGTCGCCGGACTTTTTCCGTCCCTGGGTGTAAACGATGGTTCCTTCCCGGAGGAAAAGGTTCACCACGCCAACCGCCGAATCGAGTACACCGCCCGAATTGTTGCGAAGATCGAGTACAAGCCGCTCCATGCCCGCATTCTTCAATCGGGCAAGCGCGCGCGCCACTTCGTCCTTCGTTTTAACACTGAACCGGGTGAGAGCGATATACCCGGTACGTTCATCGAGCATGTAGGCGTGGGAAACACTGCTCATCTCCACCCAGTTGCGGGTGATGACTTTTTCAATGGGCTTTTTCTGACCGGGACGCTCGATTTCTACGGTGACCTTGGTTCCCGCCGGTCCGCGGAGACGATCCCGGATTTCGTCCTGGGATATTCCCCGGGCGTCCTTGCCGTCAATGCGCAGGATCTTGTCCCGGGATTTGAGTCCCGCGATTTCCGAAGGCCCGTCTGCCACCAGGTCGATAACCGTGATTTTATCGTTCACGATTGTAAACGTTATTCCGATTCCGGCGAAACCGCCCTGGATACGTTCGGCGAAATCATCGGCCTGCTGGGGGGGCATATAGCTCGAATGCGGATCGAGCTTTCCGATCATTCCCCCGATGGCGCCATCCATCAGGTCCTCCATGGAGAGCGAATCCACATATTCGCTCCGGACATAGGTCAGGATGGACTGCTGGATGAACATCTTGCTGCCGAAGTCCAGCGTGTCCCCCGGGGCTGGCCATATGGCCGCCGGTCCGGACATGAGGGCGATTGCGGCCATCAATCGAACGAGGCGCGAGCGTGCGTGTTTCATACTGCTATCTCCTGTTGGTCCCGATCATTCCTCCGGGGTGGATATCGATCATCATGACCGGTTCGCCATCCGCTCCGGGACGGAGTTCCGGCACGAGCATGAAGCGCGGGGAGGCTCCCCCGAAGCGGCCGCCCATGCCCAGAATCCGGGAGAACGGGATGTTCGGCCCGATCATGATCACCAAGTCCACCGAGTACTCCTTTATGAGATCCCGAAGCTCGTCAACGAGCCCGAGCACGTAAAGTCCATCCTGCTCACCGCCGCGAATGGCGTCGGGAGCGGTTTCCACACAGCCGGCGATCTCGCAGCAGGCATGATTCGACTCGGCCAGCATGCGACGCAACGCGGCGGCCTCGGCGATCCTGCCGACCACCAGGGCGCGTTGCGCCCGGGCTCCGGATGCACGGGACCGGACGACCTCGCCGGCGAACCGCCATCCGGATACGAGGAGCGCGTTGAACCCCCAGCAGTAGAAAGAGGCGATTCGCGAAAAATGGTATGCCTCGACAAAGTAAACGACCCGTACATTCATCAGAAATCCGAGAGACACTCCGAGGAGCGCCCGCTCCG
>JAWLHT010000317.1:399-5864 GCA_041690195.1 Candidatus Latescibacterota bacterium | reverse complement strand
TACATGTGCAGATTCCCCGGTAGCGCCTTCCGGAAGAATTAATCGTGGAAGAAAGGAAAAGGGCGGGGATATCCCCGCCCTTTTCCTTTCTTCATTGCGGTTGGCGCGTCTGCGGTGGTTTACCGGGACGAGAGTTCGTCCCCGTTCCGTCGATGCTCCAGAAACCATTCATACAGCGCCTCGTTCCGATAGGTGCGGGTGACAATGTCATGTCCGGCTCCTTCGTACACGGTATACGTTACGTCGGCGCCAAGGGATTCCAGCGCTCCCACCATCCGGTCCGAATAGCTGCGGGGACAAACCCGGTCCCGGGAACCGTGGAACACCCATGCGGGCACGTCCTTCAGTGATTCCGCCCAGGTCGTGTCCACCCGGCCGCAGAGCGGGGCCACCGCGGCGAACCGGTCTGGATACCTGGAAGCCAGGTACCATGCACCGTGGCCCCCCATGCTCACTCCGGTGATGTATACCCGATCACGGTCAACCGCATGTTCATCACATACCTCGTCCAGAATGCGCATGACGAACTCGGGGCTCAGGTCGACCCACCGTGTACCCGAGGGGCACTGGGGGGATATCACGATGAACGGGAAGTCTTTCCGGTTCTCCACCAGCCAGGGAAGGCCGTACCGCTTGACCCGTTCCAGATTGCTGCCCCGCACGGAGGCTCCGTGCAGGTAGACGATGAGGGGCCACTTCCGCTCGGTCTGCCCGTAATCTTCCGGCAAAAAGAGCAGGTATTTTCTCCCGGGGGATGATTGTTCGTCCGGGAGTTCGCGGACGTGCTGTCCCGGTTGGGGGGGAAGCGCCGCCACTGTCGAGACCAGTATTATGGAAGTTGCGACCGCTTTCAGGAACCGCGATAGTCCAGCTTTCATGCGACCTCTTTCCTTCGGCTCGGCGCCTGGTGAATCAATTGGGGCCGTATTAAGGAAAAGTTACGCCGAAACCGGGGAGAATCCAACCCTTTTTTTCCGGTATGGCCAAGGCATCTTCTTGTCTTTGTTTAGCTTGTGCACTCATGGTTGCCGTGCCATGATCCCTTGTCATTACCCAACTGGGGTGCCCGGATAGCCGGGAAACGTCGGAATCAGCATGATAACAGTGCCATTGCCGTACGCACGCCGGTGTCGCGGCGTCATCATAACCCGGCCGTTCCCACCCCAACCAGGGGCGCCGATAATGTGCATGTTCGGGGGAGCGAAATGCGGGAGAACTGCTCGCGAAATTTCGAATGGGAGCGGTGATAACCGCCAGTTTCATGTTGACTTCCGCTCTCCGTTTCGCCATCATACCGGAAACCAACCGAGGTATCAGAAACACCGCGCACATATGACAATCGGAGGAAGTATGGTTCTGGACACCATTGAAAATGCGGAGCGCTCATACCCGCTTCATCCCGGGTTCAAGCCCGCTTTTGAGTACTTGAAGACCGTGGATTTGGAAACCGTTGCCGCGGGACGTCACGAGATTGACGGTTCCCGGCTGTTCATGGTGGTGGACCGCGGGACCGGCAAAGGCAAGGCCAACGCCCGGTTCGAAGCCCACCAGCGCTACATTGACATCCAGTGTACCATTTCCGGAACCGACCTCATCGGGTGGAAAAATCTCCGTCAGTGCGATGGCGAGGGGCAGGGGTATAATCCGGAGAAGGATATCGAGTTCTTTTCCAGCGAGACCGAGGTGTGGGTTCCGGTTCCCACCGGGACTTTCGGGATTTATTTCCCCGAGGACGTTCATGCGCCGAAAGGTGCGGAAGGACAGCTTTTCAAGATAATCCTGAAGGTCGCGGTTGACTGGAAGTGACTTGGGAAACGGTACCTGAATGTGACTTCGTGACAGTACGGTGCAGAATGAGAACGGCGCTCGATCGAGCGCCGTTCTCATTCTGCGGATGTGATGCAGCGAGAGATTGGGTGAGGATGGTGCAAAGTGTAACGGCGTGCTCTCGTGGAAGAGTGACGTCTTTCGGGAGTTTTGGGCTGCACGTTTTCATGCTGTCGGGATGAATCGGAAAAAGCCGGGATCACCCGTTTCCTGTGCTCCCGGCGCCCCTGAACCCTTTTCATGCCGGGGACTCAACACAACCGTTCACCACCGGTGGCGCATGTTTGCGACAACGTCATCCGTTTCCCCGGCGCCGGGGTGTGCCGGTTCATGGGAACTGCACTACTTGCTCAGGGACTTGTGCAGTTCCAGCAGCCGTGGTTTTATGGTGTCGGTCCAGATGACATACCCCTGGGCATTCATGTGCAGCCGGTCAGACAGGAAAAGGTCGTTGCGGACCCGTCCGCCCTTGTCGAGCATGGGCGAGGCGACATCGATGTATTCCAGGCCTTTCTGCCCCTTGCTGTATTCCTGCACGAGCCGGTTCGCCTTCTGCGCTGTCTCCCAGAGATTCCAGCGCGCAGGACTCGGTTTGATGGCCAGAAACAGAATGGGGGTTTCCGGAAGGTCCCTGCGCACTGTCGCCACGAACTTTTTGTAGTCCGCCAGCACCTGTTCCGGCGTGTTTCCGGCAGCAACATCATTGTCCCCGGCATAGAACACCAACAGGGAGGGCTTGTAGCGGGTGATGATTCGCGGGGCGAAATAGTTGCAGTCCGCGATAGTGGAACCGCCGAAACCCCGGTTCATGACTTTGAGGGGGGCCATGTCCCGAAGCAGGGTCCGCCACATGCGGATGCTGGAACTCCCCGCAAACACGATAGTTCCGGATTTCGGTTCTTTCAGTCCTTCCCGGGCTTCAATCGCGGCGATTTCCTTTTCCCACTTTTCGGGGGATGCTCCGCTTTCGAGCCCGAACAACGCCATGCCGAGGACGAAGAGCAGGGAAGTGGTGCGGTTCATGCCGGGGCTGCTCCTTTCAAAGGACAGTGCATGATTACCGGAATGCTCCCATCAGGCCGCTCGGGCCATGCGGATATCTCCGGTTCAACTGGTTGCGTGGAACACGATCATGGAGCCCTTACCGGAGACGAAGGCGGAGCGTTCCGCTGGGGCCGGGTCCGGATTCCGGATCGTAAGGTATAGACGCTTTACCGAAAGGCCGGGTTTCCGTATGGTAATGAAATCAGTGCGGGATGGGTAGAAAAATCTTGATTTCCATGGGGGATTTCCCTAACAATACTCTTCATGGCATGGCTTGTTCTCTGCCTTATCCGTTGCTGAGTGACGGAAATGCTTCGACGGGGCGCTGGGCTCTTACTCCCGAGACGATTGAACAGCCGGTGGCCTCGGGCTTCCCCGCAAAAAGAGTAATTCACCCTTTAGCTCTCTCCTGAAGGGAGGGGGAACCGAGCCGTAGAACAAGTCGAGGCGGCCGATAACGAGTCACCCCTCTCTCCCGAGAGAGGGGCCGGTGGCATTTTCGTAAAGATAAGGGATTTTTGGTGAACGGGTGTCTTGAGGTTCAGGCCTCAAAAGCTAACTCACCCCTCGTTCCCCTCTCTCGGTGAGAGAGGGGATGACTCGTTATCGGCTCTCTTGGTGCTTCCTATGGCTCAATTCCCCCTCTCTCTGGAGAGCTTGTCATTACCCAAATCTACAAATGTAGATTGTCGGTGCTGCCGGGAGTGAAAAATCCATATTCACATTCAAGGAAGGCGCGGATTTGCGATAAGGCCATGGTGGACAGCACATAACGTTGTTTTTTACGATTCTCTCCCCAAAAAACGGTGGAGAAACGGGAGCAGCGTCAGTCCGCTCTTGTGCCGAGAATCTCACTTTTCAGTCTGAACAGGATCATCTCATCCAGGCAAGATGTGAAACCATGATATCGGCTACACTCTGTGCCACAATACATTGCGATTTTTTCTCCGTTCTGAATTTTACTCCCATAGATTTGGGTAATGACAAGCTCTGGAGAGACGGGGTCCCCGGCCCTGTGGAACAGGGCTGGGGTGACAGAAGGGGGCCAGGGGGTGAGTTACCGGCCAGCACCTCCGCTGATTCTCTTTTTGTACTCATACGTGCCTTCGACTTTCCCTTATCTTTACAACAATGGGGGCCGGTGGTGAGTTAGATTTTCAAAAACACCCGTTCACCACGAACCGCTTCTGTTTACAACTATGGATTCAGGGAGTGAGTTGTTCCTTCGGGAAAAGTCCGAAGCCGCAGATGGCCCATGTTTTTGGTCGCGGGCGGCAACAGGCCGTAGGGAGAGAAGTGGCGTGATGCTGCCAGGCGGTTGACAACACTCGTTTCCCTGACCTGCCGGGCATGACAATGTGTAGCTGACAGTTCATTCCGGATGTGGGATTTTTCGTTCTTTCATTTCTTTTTCTGGAGGTTGTATGGGGGAGCCGTTTGGTTTCGGAATCATCGGCGCCGGGGTGATCAGCGCCTGGCACGCCGCGGGAATTGAAGCCCATCCCGACGGTCGCCTGGTGGCGGTGGCCAGCCGTTCCCGCGAGCGTGCGGAGCGTTTCGCCGGGGAACATCCCTGTGAGGTGATGGATGACTGGCGGGAGATGATACGCCGTGACGATATTCAGGCCGTGTGCATCTGTACGCCGTCCGGACTCCATGCCGAGCAGGGGATCGCCGCTGCCGAAGCGGGCAAACATGTGCTTGTGGAAAAACCCATGGCCATCACGCTCCCGGAATGTGATGCCATGATCCGGGCCGCGCGTGACAACGGGGTCCGGCTCGGGGTAATTTTTCAGAAACGAACGGACGAAGCTCCAAACCGCATGCGTCAGGCGGTGCGACAAGGGGTATTGGGAAAGGTGTTTTTCGGCGACGCTTCCATCAAATACTGGCGTAATCAGGCCTATTACGACAGCGGGGACTGGCGGGGAACCTGGGCTCTCGACGGCGGTGGGTGCACCATGAACCAGGGTATCCACGGCATCGATCTGCTCCTGTATATCATGGGAGACGTGGAGAGCGTGTATGCGAAAACCGACACGGTGGCGCATGACATCGAGGTGGAAGATATCGCTATCGCCCTCCTGCGCTACCGGAACGGAGCCTATGGACGGTTGCAGACCGCAACAGCGGTGAATCCCGGGCAGGGAGTGCATATCGAGGTGAACGGCACCCTCGGCACCGCTGCACTGGCCGACGAAACCATCACTTCCTGGGCGGTGTCCGAATCCAAGGAAATCCTCGCCGTAGAGACCGCCGGAACCAAAGCGGAACGGAGCACAGCGGCTTCATCCGCCACCCAGTTCTCTACCCGGGGGCATGTCATTCAGGTCGCCGACTTCATTAACGCAGTGCGCACCGGCGGCGAACTCATCTGCTCCGGAGAGGAAGGCCGCCGTTCCGTTCACCTCATCATGGCCATGTACGAATCGGCCCGCCGGGGTGAGGAAGTGTTTCTCGATGAGCTGAACCGGTAGTGAACGGCCAGTGCCGAAAGTATGAGTGTAATCCGGGTTTGAATTCAGGAATGCAGGATGCGATGTCCCGGGGCAAGCAGTGGGGCGGTTCGCGAACCGCCCCTGCGTGCTTGTTCC
>JAWLHT010000317.1:0-389 GCA_041690195.1 Candidatus Latescibacterota bacterium | reverse complement strand
GTCCACACCCGGGCACTTGGAACTTGAATGCAAGTTATGCGAAAAGCAGTACGAATCGCCCGGAACGAGCGTAGGAGCGGTTCGCGACCCGCCCCTGCGTGCTTGTTCCCTTCCCGAGTACCTGTCGTCCCGTTTCTCCCTTTCACTCTGTGCCTTGCCGCTGCACGCGAATGATGATGCCGTTTCCCCGACCCCGGAGGGGCACGGTCGCAAACATGAGCACTTATCAGTGAACGGATGTCTTGTGGTGCAGGCCGGAAAATATAACTCACCCCTCGTTCCCCTTCTCGATGAGAGAGGGGATGACCCGTTATCGGCTCTCTTGGCGCTCCCTGTGGCTCAATTCCCCCTCTCTCTGGAGAGAGCGACCGTGATGAAAGTCAAGAAGA
>JAWLHT010000316.1:0-5883 GCA_041690195.1 Candidatus Latescibacterota bacterium | reverse complement strand
GTTGCCGGCCAGGGTGACCGTGGCGCCGGGAATGGCCGCGCCGTCAGCAGTGCTCTCCGCCGCCGACCCGTACACAGCATGCGAGCCGGTATTTCCGTTGTTTCCATTGTTGCTGTTGTCGTCGTCATTGCCGGTGCTTGAGTTGCATCCCGCGAATACCGCAAGCAAGAGCATGAGCCATACGGACAACTTTTTCATGAAGCCCTCCAAAGGTTGTGAATGAACGTCCGGGGAGAATCCCCGGCGGGGTCAGGCGATTTTCCGGCGTTGTGCCACCGGAACAGCGGGTTGCTCTGCGGGGCGCCACCTCCTTTCGGAAACACCAATGTAATAGCGGGCAGCCGCACACTCCGGTCCAAGCCGCATTGTCGTAAAGATAAGCAGATAGTGGTGAACGGTTGTTTTGTGATTCAGGTTGCAAAATCTAACTCACCCCTCGTTCCCCTCTCTCTGGAGCTTGTCATTACCCAAGTTGTTTGAAGGTGGAGGAAGGGTGCCGGTGATTGCTGTACGTGCGCCACACCTTTGACATATCGTATAACTCATAGTCTCCCATCGAGTCATCCCCTCTCTCTGGAGAGAGGGGACCGAGGGGTGAGTTACCGGCCAAAGCCTCCACTGACTACCTTTTGATACTCATGCGTGTCAGTGATTTTTCCTTGTGTTTACGACAATGGGTCCAAGCCGCCCGTGCCGAATGAAATGCCGCCATGCCCGGAATGGGCGATCTTTTTGATACTGGACACGGGAATGCGCCAGGGATGGAGTACATCAAAGATAGATAGGAACAGGCCGGAGAAAATGCAACCCCAAAATGGACTGGTCGGGAATATTCCACCGATCTATCCGGGAGAAATCGTTGGTTTCCGGGCTTCCCGGAGGCTTCGGCCCGCCCGAAAAAAGTAGCTCAACCCGTCAAGCGTTCTCGCTTTTTATCTCTCCCCGGCCCGGAACAGCCCTGTCCCGTTCCCCATATTCCGGCTTGCATTCCACGCGGAATGCCGTATTTTTCAATATATTTCGTGGTCCGGCCCCCAGTTCCCTTTCTTCACCGAAAGGAGCACCCCATGTCGTCCCGTCTCATTCTCGCCGCGCTCCTCTGTACCGTCCTCCTCCCCGCCGCCGCGTTCCCCCAGAAACGGGCCGAACGGGAGCAGAAACGCATGGAACTGAACGCCCGGTTCGACAAACGGAACCTCCGGGAGAAAACCGATTTTGTCACTGACCGCACCGAAAAGTTCCTCCAGCTCCCCGCTGAGGCGAAGGAAAAGCCGGCCGGGGAGTACATCGTGGCGAAAGCTCCGCCCACGGTCAAGCTCCGCATCGCCCCGGACATGAACCCGGAGTACTTCACCGAGGAGGGTGTGCAGTACATGGCCGGATGGGCCAACTGGGGATATGTCACCCGGAGCGTCGACAACCGGTTCTACTTCTCCTTCGGCGACCACCGCGGCCTCGGCTGCCAGCTTAACATCTACGAGTACGCGCCCGCCCGCAACGTTTTCCACCGCGTGGTGGATGTCTCCAGGCTCCTCGGCTGGACGGAGAAGTCCTACACCGACGGCAAGATTCACGGCGAAATGGGGATCATGCCGGACGGCACCCTCTGGGCGGCCACCCACTACGGCGCCATTCCCGATTCCACGTGGTACCGCGACGGTTTCCGGGGGAGCTGGCTGCTCTCCTACAACATCCACACCCACGAGGCGAAGAACTGGGGCAATCCCCTGGTTCCCTCCAATCTCCCCTGTTTCGCCGTGGACGCCCGCCGCGGCCGCCTGGTGGGAACCGGCTCCTTCGAAACCGTCCTCTGCTGGGATACCATCGAAAAGAAGGTCCGCTATGCCGGCTGCCCGCCCCAGGGCTGGAACTGGTGGGAGCGCTCCATGCTCCTCGATGAGGAAACGGGAAAATTCTGGAGCGTGGACAAGGACGACAAGCAGGTCCGGCTCCTCAGCTACGATCCCGAACTGAACAAATTCGTCCGTCACGAGCTTTCCCCGCCGGCGAACCCATTCTCCGGCGAAGTGGGGCTCACCCGGGGGCATACACCGCGTCCCGCCGCTGACGGCTGGTTCTACTGGGCCACCTGGAACGGCGGACTCTTCAAATTCAGGCCCGAAGGCCCCAACGGCCCCGAGGTTCAGCCCGCCGGGACCACCTGGGACAAGGGACGGGACACACTCCAGATGGCCCTCGACCCCACCGGCCGCTATGTCTACTACTACCCCAAGGGCGACGCTCCCATCGTGCAGCTCGACACCCGCACCGGAACCCGCAAGGCCCTCTGCTGGCTGCAGGACTACTATTTCGACACCTACGGCTACTTCATGGGCGAAGTCTACGGCATGAGCATCTCCACCGACGGCTCCTTCCTGGTGATTGCGGTCAACGGCGAGTTCTGCGGAAAAGGCCAGTGCTTCGGGCATCCCGGCCTCCTTGTGGTAGAGATCCCGGAATCGGAACGGCAGTTGTGAGGAAAGCCCGGAACATCTTTAATCCGGTGCCTGGAACGGCGTACAGGACGGAATAATCCGCTGCCACCGTCCAGGGGAATTGCATCCGGATTCCGGTTGCCGGCGAATTCCCATAAATCGTTCATCGTTAATCCGCTGCCGCAGTTATGCTGCTTCCACCCGTAATGCGGTTGACTTCAGCCGGCAGTTTGCGTATCGTCATGCGAGTATCCGCAATGACGGCCCACTCCCGCCCGTCACTCCGGGGCAAAAGGGAAAAACGGCATGGATATCGGGGAAATTCTCGGCCGGTGCAAAAAAAATCTCGCCGGCTATTACGGTAAACGATTAGCGGGCCTTCTCCTGTATGGCTCCCAGATCCGTCAGCAGTCCGATCCTGAAAGCGACATCGATCTCCTGGTTCTGCTCCGGGGACCGATGGACTATTTTCACGAGCTCCACACCATTGTCGAGCTCCTGTATCCCGTGCAACTGGAGTCCGATCGGCTGATCTCCGCGAAACCCGCCCTTGTTGATGATTTTGAGGACGGGAGCATTCAGCTTTATCGAACCGCAAAACGGGAAGGGATGCTTGTATGACCGCTCCCTTTTCCGATGAAATTTCCGCCTTTCTCGCCCGGGCGGAACAGTCGATCAATGCGGCCCGCGAACTGGCGGACAAAGGCTTCCCTGATTTTGCGGCCTCCCGGGCCTACTATGCCGCTTTCTATGCCGCAAAGGCGCTTACTTTGCGCGAGGGGTGCGAACTGGTCAAACATAGCGCCGTTATCGCCGCCATTCACCGGGATTATGTCAAGCCAGGTCGTCTGGACCCGGCACTCGGAAAGAAGCTGAACTGGCTGTTTGAACTTCGCGGCACAGGCGACTACGGCGTAATGGAACACGTTTCTCCTCCCGAAGCGGATGAAGCGATAATCGCGGCGGGAGAATTTGTGGATGCGGTTCGGGGCTTTTTCAGAGCACGGTAATACTGAGTTTTTCAGGGAAAAGATGAACCGGGTATCCAAAGGAAAACGCCGGTCCGGAGTTTGGTAATGAAACCGGTATGGCGGGGAAACAGACAAGGATGCCGGCGCGAACGCGGATTTCCCTTTCTTCCATTCTTTTTAACGGTTATCGGGTTAAGTCAGCAACGAGCCGAAGCAGCACAAGCAAGACTCCCGCGCATGAGTAGTGTTTTTCCTGCCCCCTGCAAGGGGGAAGGTGGCCGTAAGGCCGGAAGGGGGTCTTGGCTACGCCTCGCCACGATTTGGCCCTGTTTTCTGACTCAACCCGATAACCGTTTTCTTTCATCACCACCTTATCTTTTCCTTCGCCCCTATGCGTGAAACAGTCTTTGCTCTCTTTTTTCTCTGCGTCTCTGCGAGAAACCAATCCCGGAGGAATCCATGGCCAGGCATTACACTCCGCACGACCGAAGTATCCCCCAGTCGCCGGAGGAGCCCTTCCCCACTCCCGGCTTTTTCCCCGCTACCACTGTCCTGGTGAGCGTAGCCGACCTCGATTCCGGAGTTCCCAACATCATTCCCCTTATCGGCTGGGGGCCGCTGAACCGCGACCCGCTCATGATGGGAATCGCGGTCTGCGTGAAGGAGTACAACAACGACTACTACGTCCGGGGGTCCAACGAACTGCTCCGTAAAACCGGGGATTTCGTCCTCAATATCCCGACCCGCGACCAAAAGGACATCATCACCCGCTGCGGCGAACTCTCCCGGGCCAAGGACCCCGCCGTGGACAAGTTCCGGGAAGCCGGCCTGACCCCCGGTCCGGGGAGGAACATCCGCTCTCCCCATATCGAGGAATGTCCGGTGAACTACGAGTGCGTAATTCGCGACATCGTGCACATGGGCTCCCATGACCTTTACCTCGGCGAGGTGGTCGGGTGCTTCACCGACGGCGAGGTGCTCTGCTGCGAGACGCTCTACGGCAACGATGCCTTCCGGATGAAGCTGGACGATGGCCGGGAGGAATCGCTCGTCTGGACCACACTCATGGAGCGGAACTACCAGTAGCGGTACTATGCCGGACAGCGAACCGTAACGAAAAAGGCCGGGGTCGATCCCGGCCTTTTTCGGCTTGGTGCTCCTGTTCCGTCCCGCTCACCTTGCCGGGGGCATGCCAAAGGCCGCCCACTCCTCCCGGGAGGGACCGTAGACGCCCGGAACCTTCAGCCCGGCCTGACGCATGAGCACGGTCATCTGGCCCCGGTGGTGCACCTCGTGGGCCAGGAGCACGGAGAGAACGAATCCCTTTTTCCATTGCTCGCCGTACATGTTCACCTCTTCCTCCAGCGTGGCGTCGGTCCAGTGAGCGGATACCGTGTCCGTTAGCTGGGCTGCCGAATCCCGGTAGGCCGCGGAGATTTCCGCGGCGGTAGACGGCGCATCGGAATCTTCGGCGGGACCGCGTACCGGAAGCCCCGCCTTGCTCGACATTTCGCCGATGCACAGGGCGATGTGCCAGGCCAGGTAGCCCAAGGTGCGGCCTTCCGGGGTTACCTGACAGGACAGGGACTCGTCTGTCAGCGTCTCCATAAGTTTGAGGGTCGTGGCGCTCTCGTGCTTCCATCCCTGGATAAACTCGTCGATCCGGTGGAACATGGGGCGTCTCCTTGCTGGGCCCGTTCGGGCGATTGAGGATGATCCGGAAAGTGTGTCTCCGGATGGCAACCGTGAAAAAAAGGGATTATTTGCAGGCTGTACTAAGGATGTCGGTGTGGTCGGCAACCGGCTCCGTGCCGCGGAGTTTTCTTGTTTCTCCCTTGACACCGGGAGATGCCGCCGGAGGCGACAGAGTGTCCAGCCGCGTCGGGAGCAGCGGAAACGCGTGTTTCTTTCATCTCTGTCGGGTTGCCTGCCTGACCCAACCAGGTGCCCGTATAATATAATTATTTTCACACAGTTGTCACGTTTTTTTTGGTTCTTCGCGGTGTTCCGTGGGGACATGAGAGTGAACGGTGCAAAGAGGATAAGCAGCCCAAAGCCCAAGGGAAAAGATGGGCCGGCGTCCACAGGCAGAGGGAGTCGCTGACGCCATAGTATTTTCTCCCGACTCCTGGCTCCTGCATTATTCTACACGGTTCTCGGGTTGAGTGAGCAACGAACCGAATCAGCACACGCAAGACTCACGTGCATGAGTGGTGGTTTTCCTGCCCCCTGCCAGGGGGAAGGTGGGCATTGTCGTAAAGATAAGCAGATAGTGGTGTACGGATGTTTTGTGATTCAGGCCTGAAAATATAACTCACCCCTCGTTCCCCTCTCTCGCAAGAGAGGGGATGACTTGTTATCGGCTGTCTCTACTTGTTCTATGGCTCAATTCCCCCTCTCTCTGGAGAGAGGGGGCCAGGGGGCATTGTCGTAAACTTAAGGGGTGATACTGGAACGGATGTATCGTATGGGCACTC
>JAWLHT010000315.1:0-5902 GCA_041690195.1 Candidatus Latescibacterota bacterium | reverse complement strand
GACTGGAATCTCGCCCTCCACCAACTTTCTATCAGGTTCGAGGGCCGTGTCCAGATGTAAAATCAAAATCCCATTTACACAAAAATTCCGACAGAACCTTACCGGAGAACCCCTCGCATTCTCCGGAATCCGTTTCTCTTTCGCCTTTGGATACTTTCCCCTGTGGAATTTCGATCGACGGGAACGGATTCCGGGGTGTTTGCGAGGCAGCCCTCATGATCTGAATAAAAAAACCGGTGGCACGCGCTCCGCCGAGATACTATAATCATCTTCAGCATCCATTGCAGATTACACCGGATCGTCGAAAATACTTTCCCAGGTTCGGCATAGACCCGCTATTCCGGGAATCAGCATTGTCCGTTCCCCATGTCATGTCAGTGCGGAGCGACCGAACCATGACCCTGCGAACGCTCTTTTGTTACTTTTTCTCGGTATGTGCGCCATGTTGGCCGGTATGCCCGTTTCTGCGGCCAGTTTCGAATCCCCTCGTTTCCTGTCCGCCCGTCAACTCCGTGACGAGATCGCGGATTTATCCTCTCCATGGCCGACCGCACCGGAACGCTCCGGAAGAACACCCACGCTCTGGCGAGCTGCAATCTCGGGTTCGCTTCACACGCCGCCCATACCCTTCTCCGGGACATGCCGGGGATATACCGGGTGGTCGCTCCGGGGAAAACGGTCTTCCTCCGGTTCGCTGATACCGGATTGGACTGGTGAGGGGGGACGGTCCCCGTTCCCGGAGGCGCGGTCTCCCTTTCCTGGAGCACGAACGGGGATACGCTCGTTTACCGGGCGAGCGTTCCGGAAAGCTGGAAACTGACTGTGGAGAATCCCGGCGGGTTATCACTGGAATAGTGACGGCGGATTGTTCGTGGATTCTGATGCCCGTGTGTTGGCATCTGACCGGAAAGGCCTGAAGAATGTGCGCGCTTTTTTGGGGAATCTGTACGACTGTTTCGCTGGCCGCCGCTTCCGCCGGCGGTCAGTCGTACCCGGAAGGGGTGACGGGGATGATGGTTTACCCGTTTGACGGACGTCCCACGCCACAGTGTCATGCCTCCACCATTGTCGAGACCCCGGAGGGACTGCTGGCCGCGTGGTTCGGGGGAACATATGAAGGAAGCCCGGATGTGGGGATATGGACTTCCCGCTGGGACGGCTCCCGCTGGAGCGCCCCGGTTGAGGTCGCCGACGGTGTTGTGTCCGGAGACAGGCGTTACCCGTGTTATAATCCGGTACTCTTTCAACCCCGGAACGGCTCACTACTGCTTTTCTACAAGGTCGGTCCCTATCCCGCCGGGTGGTGGGGATTGATGAAGCGGTCGGAGGATAACGGGAAAACCTGGGGCCCGGCGGAGCGTCTCCCGGGACCGGCGTTGGGGCCGATCAAGAATAAGCCCGTGGAACTGGACGACGGGACGCTGGTGTGTCCCACCAGTGATGAATCCACGGGATGGAAGGTTTACTTCGATCTCACGTCCGACCTGGGGAAAACCTGGAAGACCGTGGGCCCGCTGAACGATGGGGTAAGCCTTGCCGCCATTCAGCCGACCATTCTGAAGCATCCGCGAGGCCGCCTTCAGGCGCTCTGCCGGACCAAACAGGGGAAAATCGCGGAGACATGGTCTTCCGACGGGGCCAACACCTGGTCCGAAATGACCCTGACCGGTATGCCCAATCCCGATTCCGGCATCGATGCGGTGACACTCGCCGACGGCCGTCATTTGCTGGTGTACAATCCGACTGACAAGGGCCGCACAGTATTGCGGGTCGCTGTTTCCTCCGACGGGGAACACTGGAAGGATATTCTGACGCTGGAGGATTCCCCGGGTGAGTTTTCCTATCCCGCGGTGATTCAGGTTTCTGACGGACGGGTGCATATCACCTATACCTATCAGCGGCAGCTGATAAAACATGTCGTGCTCGACCCGTCGAACCTGAAATAACAGCACGCGATACGGGAATCAGCACAAAGCCAGAGCCAATGAGGGGAAAAGAGCTGATACGACTTATGGCCGGGCATGAAAAGTCCTGGCGGTGCGTGTGGTCGGGGAATTCAAAAACGGAAGGGACGGCTGCGAGGTGAGCGCCCGTTTTTGCCCCTGTTCGACAGGTTTTCCCCTCATGCTGACAGGTACTGGTGATAGTCATTTATCCCGACGCCTGAATTTCGGCACATGGATGGTTTTTTTTAACATTTTCCTTGCGCCCGCCGCGCCAGACGCGTTGCTTTTATTCTTTGGCTCTTTGGCTCTTTGGCTCTTTGGCTCTTTGGCTCTTTGGCTCTTTGGCTCTTTGGCTCTTTGGCTCTTTGGCTCTTGTATACATCCCGAAAGGAGCACCGATACCCATGCCGTCCATGAACCGCCGTCAGGCGCTCGCCGCCGGAGCTTTCGCCGCCGGGGCTCTCGTACAAACACCGTACGCATCGGGGATGGAACTCGCCGACGCCATCGACGTTGCCTGGTCCCGTACACCCGGCCTGAAAAAGGATCTGACCCCCGGCAAGACACCGGTCCGGCTGGCCGCCTGGGCGAGCACCACGACTTTCGACAGCCGCAAACCCGGCGAGAGCATGACCGAGATGGTGAAACGCATCCGGGAGCAGGGATACACCTCGGCCAACACCATCACCCGCCCCGGCGCGGAGAATCCCTGGCTTAAGGCCCCGGAATCGGAGATCACGGAATTCAGGGCGGCGCTCAAAAAATATGATGTCACCATCTTCGATGTCCATGTCTATGTCAACAACATCCATCCAGACCTTGCCGAACGCCGGAAAAACCTGAAGCACACCGTTCGCGAATGCGAGGTCGCCGAGCGTCTGGGCTGCCCCATGGTCACCACCCACACCGGGAGTTGCAGCGAGATTTCCCCGGTGACCATCCATCCGGATAACTGGACCCCCGAAACCTGGAAGACCTCTGTGGAAAGCATCAGGCAAATCCTGAAGGACACCGCCGGTATGAAGGTCTGCCTCGGCATCGAGGCCCTGAATCTCATCAACATCAACAATCCGCGCGCTCACAAAAAACTCATGGAGGATGTGGGAGACCCCCGGGTCAAGGTCTGCTTCGACCCCACCAACATGCTCTCCACGGAGAAGTACTACCATGCCACGGAGATCATCAACGAGGGCTTCGACCTCCTCGGCGAGGACATCCTGGCCTGCCACGCCAAGGACTCGCTCATCACCCCGAACAAGATGTCCGCTTATCTCACCCAGGTCCCACCGGGGGAGGGTGTGAACGACTATGAGACCTACCTCGTCCGTCTGAGCCGGATGAAATGGCCGCGCACGCTTCTCATCGAGCACCTCCGGGACGAACAGTATCCGGCGGCGAAAGCCTACATCGAGTCCGTCGCGGAACGGGTTGGGGTTAAGATATACGGGAAGGAATAGGAAAGAGGCTTCCCGCAGAGACGCTGAGGAAAAGAGAGACGCACCAGGAAGCAGTGGTTTGGAGAACAAGTATCTCCTGAGGGATTGTGCGGGAAAAATGGTCAGAAGGGGCTTTAGCCCAGGCCGGTAGGTGAATAACTGATGCGGATACATCGAGGGGGAATCATGACGGATGCAATCACACGCAGGAAGTTCATGTCCGCCTCCATGATTGGCGGCTTCGGGACGGTATCGGCCGCAGCCCGTCCGCCGGTAGCTTGGGAGAAGCGGCCGCGGGACCTGAAGCCGGGAACAACCCCGGTGCGGCTGGCCTGTTTCGATCTCATGCTCAACCGGACCGGAAAGGAGAGTGTCACCGAAACTGTCCGGCGCATACGCGAGGCGGGGTATACCGCGGCGCTCACCCACACCGGGCTGGGGACTCGCAACGCTTGGCTCGACGCCCCGGAAGACGAGATAACCGAGCTGAAAGCTGCCTTGAAACGGTACGATATCGTGCTCTTCGACGCCATGATCTGGGCCAATCTGATTCATCCCGACGAACGCACCCGTCGGGAACATCTGCGGTATGCAGCCGAGAACATCGAGGCCGCCGACCGCATCGGCTGCCCCATGGTCACCGCGGTGACCGGGAGCTGCGATCCACGGTCCTACATCGGCATCCACCCGGACAACTGGTCGCCGGAAACCTGGAAGCTCACCGTCCGGGTAGTTCGCCAACTCCTGAGAGACACATCCGGATGCTCAACCGCGCTGGGAGTGGAAGCGGTGGTCACCACCAATATCGACAGCCCAGCAGCGCACCGCCGGATCATGGAGGATGTGGGCGACCCCCGCTGCAAGGTCTGCCTGGTCACCACCAATATCGACAGCCCAGCAGCGCACCGCCGGATCATGGAGGATGTGGGCGACCCCCGCTGCAAGGTCTGCCTGGACCCCACCAACATGATGAGCTTCGAACGCTACTATCGCTCCACCGAACTCATCAACGAGTGCTTCGACACCCTCGGGGAAGACATCCTCGGCTGTCACGCCAAGGACACCCTCATTCCGAACAACGAGATGCTCGCCCACATCACCGAGGTTCCCCCGGGGCAGGGCGTGCAGGACTACGAGACCTACCTGGTCCGCATGAGTCGTATGAAATGGCCGCGCACCCTCCTTTTGGAGCACATGAAGGCGGAGGACTACCCGCCGGCGAAGCGGTTCATCGAGGAAACGGCGGCAAAGGTGGGGGTGAAGATATACGGGTGAAGAAGGATTCATGAGATAGTACCCGGTTATCAGCTTTCATCACGGCCATCACGCGCATCAGTGATTCAGACAATCCGTTAATCCTGCTTTTCCCTCAATACGTCCTTCTATGGGAATTTTCAGGCGCAGGGGGACAAGTCATGCCCCACCCCCCGCGTTCTCCTTTGATCCTGCGTTTTCCTCATTTTTCCGCATACTTTACGAACAGCGCGGCATCCTCCACGAGCATGGCCGGCCTGTGTTCGGGATAGATCCCGATACAGACCGCGTCGTTGGGGCGCAGGAACCGGGCGGTGTATGCAAAGGCTTCGGCGGGGTTTTTGCGACCCGCGGCGAAGATTTTGTAGTGGATGGCCGGACGGCGGAGGCGCTGGATGAGACGGGTCATGGCGTCCCGGTCGGCATCATCGAACCACTCGGCCATGCCGGAGCGCAGTTCAGCGTTCTGGTCCCGGTGCGCTGCGTTATAGTAGGAGCACATGTAGAAATCGACATCGAGGTGGTCTTCCGCCCACTCGAACACCTTCGGGTTGTGTCCGGCGATCCCGGCGGGAATCCCGGCGTCCCGGATGAGTGTGATCAGTTCGGGGATTTCGGCCAGTTCCCCGCGGGCATAGAGGTTGTCCATGACTCCGCCGTGGATGTAGCAGGCTGCGGCCCCCTCACTCAGGGCGTCCTCCACGCTCCGGCGGTTGCTCTGCATCTCCGGGCAGGTTTGGGCCACCCACTGGATTTTTCCGCCCTCGTCACGGTATTCGGAGAGCAGGCGGGTGATGTGACGGTCCGCGCGGCCGATGAAGGTGCCGATCCCCAATTCCTCCGCCGAACGGAGAGTCTCCTTGATCCGCGCGACGGAAAAATACCGTTTCATGGCCTCATCCGTCCGGGCGTTCTGGTGGGAGACGCCGCTGAATGGATTGCCTCCTATGATGAGCCTGCTGATTTCCGTGTTACGGAATTTTACCGTGCCGATTGCCATGGTTTCCTCACTTCTGCTGTGCCTGATGATATCGGATGAGCCAATTCCGGATGGCCGGGGAATAGGGGAGCGCATCGTCGCCGCCCAGGGAGTCCAACTGTACTGCCCGGCCGGAGAGCCGGGAGACATTGGCCGCCACCAGCGCCCGGTGCTCCTCCAGAATAGCCTCGTAGGGACGCGGCGGCTTCCGGTTAACGTAAAAATCGTGAAGGGTCTCGAACATGTAGTCGAAAAGCTTGTCGCCCGCTGCAAAGGTTTTATTTTCC
>JAWLHT010000314.1:0-5924 GCA_041690195.1 Candidatus Latescibacterota bacterium | reverse complement strand
TTTCCGAAATCTTCAGGCTTAATGCTCCGAAGACGCTTCCGAAGCTCGTTCTGAGTGGAATTTTCGAAGTCCTCATCCGAGTCTTCGTCGAAATCATCCTCATCATCTTCTGCGTCTCCGGCTTCCTCATTTTCAATTTCAATGAATGAATCGCCGAGTTCTTCCGAAACAAAGATGGGAGAACCCATTTTCAGCGCCATGGCGATGGAGTCGGAAGGTCGTGCATCGATTTCAATGATTTCGTTCTCTGAAGCCTGAATATAAAACTTGGCGTAAAAGGTATTTTCCCGAAGTCCACTGACCACGACCTTCTGGAGTTCCGCATTGAACCCGCTGATTACAGATTTGAGAAGGTCGTGCGTCAATGGTCTCCGGTATGTCATCCCGGAAAGCTCGAGCGCTATCACTCCGGCTTCATTGGGGCCAATCCAGATCGGTAGCACCTTTTCGCCGTCTCTCTCCCGCAGGAGCACAACCGGCGCTTTCGTGGCGGTATCAAACGCCAGGCCGGAAACAAATACTTCTTTCATGTACATATCCACGGTGGAGTGCGGATTGAAGCCTGAAAGCACCGTGTGGTTATTCCTTCACCACCCAGAGCTTGACCTTGGCCTCAACGCCCGGGGCAAGATCCACCCCAACTTCGTACACCCCAAGTTCCTTTATCGGTTCATCCAAAAGAATCTTGCGGTGGTTAATATCAAAGCCCTTTTCTTTCAGAAGGTCGGCGATATTCAATGCTGTCACGGAACCGAACAGCTTTTCGTCTTCGCCAACCTTGACCGCAGTGGTGAGGGAAACCTTTTCCAGCTCGGTCTTCCGTGCTTCGGCTTCGCGACGTGATTCCTGCGTCTTTCTCGCCTTGAGACGCTTTTCGGACTCGAAAGCCTTGAGATTCGCGGGAGTGGCCATATACGCCAGCCCCTGCGGTACAAGGAAATTCCGGGCAAATCCCGGTTTTACCTCTAAAACCTGGCCTGCGGCGCCGACACCTTTAACATCATCTCTCAGAATTATCTTCATCGTCTGTTCCCTCGTTTCCGCCGCCGACGCCAGAAACGGTCGCAGCGGACCTCAAATGAAACCAGTTATCGATTATACCGGTAAAAACGAATATTATACCTGAAAACGCAAGCGTAATAAAAAATACAAGCCAGAAAATCACCCTTGGGAATCTACCCATCGACGCGCGGTTCATGAAATGCATGATTACCGCTACACCCTGTATGCCATACAGACCGGCTGTAATGACCAAAACATTCAGCACAACAGGGAATAGGGTTTCTGCTTCCGATAAAACCAAAGCAAAGCTGGCCAGAAACACCCACATCACCGGAAACGGCACGGTAAAGTCGCTTACCGCTGGCAGACGCTGCATCATCTGGCCGGAGCGTCGAAGCAGCCATCCTGAAAACAGGAAAGAGAACCACGACACCACCAAGGAACTGAGAACGAGTATGGACAAGCCAATCCCAAGCATGCCATTGACCAGAGCCATTGCGTTTTCCGCAGTGTTTGCAGCGTCTTCCGGAGACATGAAAAGCTGATACATTTCCAGAGATTCACGGCGAATTTCTTCAAGCGTGTCCGCAGGCATCCCATGATATATCAGTGGGATCCCAAGAAAAACGGCCAGAATAAGACCTGGCGCCGTAACCGTCGCGAGGCGTCCCGCAAAGGACGCCCCGAAACGGAAAGACTGAGCGATCAACACCCCGGTAGCCGCCGTTTTAACAAAAACACCGGCAGTGGTGTTAATTTCAGGGAAAAAAGGAAACACCGCACCAACGAATCCTCCTAAAACATAGAGAATTCCAGCCATGAATCCAAACCTGCGGGTAACCAGCACTGCTACTGACGCGAAAATCACCTCGAACGGAATCAGCGTCAGCTGCTCGATGAGATACCGGGCAGGGTCAAAAGCACCCGCCAGGAACGAAAACAGGAATCCACTGAGCAAACCGGCTCCCGTTCCCATGATTCCGTGCCTGTACTCAGGTGACAGACCCATACCCTCTCTTTTCCCGGGACTGCGTTCCAAGCCGGACTATTTCACCACTTCGGCCGTGAACGGCAAAATTGCCATATACCTGGCCCGCTTGATCGCTGTAGTCAGCTTGCGCTGATGTTTCGCACAAGTTCCGGACATCCGGCGAGGAAGAATCTTCCCCCGATCGGTGACATATCCGCGAAGTTTCTTTTCGTTCTTGTAATTGAAATCAAAATCCTTGTTCTCACAGAACTTGCAGACTTTGACCTTCCCCCGTTTTTCGTTCAGCACTATACATTCTCCTTATCTTCGGCATTCTCTT
This sequence comes from Candidatus Latescibacterota bacterium, assembly GCA_041690195.1. Classification (GTDB taxonomy): domain Bacteria; phylum Latescibacterota; class Latescibacteria; order Latescibacterales; family Latescibacteraceae; genus JAWLHT01. The sequence goes on along the minus strand of JAWLHT010000314.1, from coordinate 3,612 downwards.
CACCGGCTTCTTCGTTTTCCTCGGCGGATTCCTCTGCGGACTCATCTGCGGACTCCACATCCTCTTCTCCCTCGTCTTCAGTTTCTTTAACCGGTTCGGGAGCAGGCGTGGAGGAAGGCATCGTTTCATCGCGAACGTACTCCGGATGCTTTCCTTCATAGACGAGAGTCATGTACCGGAGAATGTTCTCATTGAGACGCAGTTCCCGTTCGAACTGGGCGATCACGCCTGTTTCCGCGGTGTAGTAAAAGATGACGTAGTATCCGTGGGTCCGCTTGTTGATCGGGTAGGCCAATGTGCGGAGCCCCCAACGTACAACCTGATCGACTTCACCGCCAAACCGTTTCACGGTTGCGGAGAAACGCTCAATCAAGGCCTGGCGCTCCGAATCAGGAAGATTACCGTCGATGATGAATGTCGTGTCGTACTTTCTTACCATTACTCCTCCCTGTGGACTCCGGCTCCCCGTGTATGGAGTGGGGGGTGCTGGGTGTGAACATACAGACCGGGTCCGGTTTCTTTTACCGGACCCGGTAAACTGAACCGCAAATACTTCTACTGAACTGCAAATACTTCTTTCGTACACAATCCATTAACGTCCGAGAGCAACGAGTATCGGTGCGATAACCAGGGAAACGATGCTCATGAGCTTGATGAGAATGTTCATGGCGGGACCGCTGGTGTCCTTGAACGGGTCACCGATGGTATCGCCAACCACAGCCGCTTTGTGCGCGGGCGATCCCTTGCCGCCGTGAAGACCCGCCTCGATGGACTTCTTGGCGTTATCCCACGCACCGCCGGCGTTCGCCATAAACAGCGCCATGAACACTCCGACCACGGTTGCACCGCCCAATGCGCCTCCCAGCGCTTCCCGACCGAAGATCAGGCCGACCGCGACGGGAACGGATACCGCAACCAGTCCGGGCGCGACCATTTCGCGGAGAGCCGCGGCTGTAGATATTTGAACGCACCGGGCCGTATCCGGTTTCCCGGTTCCTTCCATGATCCCCGGAATTTCACGGAACTGGCGACGCACTTCCTCGACCATCTTGAACGCCGCGTTGCCAACCGCCCGCATCGTGCTGGACGCCACGAAGAAGGGAACGCATCCACCGATGAAAAGGCCAATAACCGTATTCGTGTTGATCAGGTTAATGGTCGTAAGTCCAGCGGCAGAGGTATAGGCCGCAAAAAGGGCCAGCGCGGTGAGTGCCGCGGAACCAATGGCAAACCCCTTGCCGATTGCCGCGGTGGTATTGCCGAGAGAATCAAGACGGTCCGTAATGGCGCGGGTTTCCTTGCCGAGACCGCTCATTTCAGAGATACCGCCGGCGTTGTCGGCGATTGGACCGTACGCGTCTACAGTCATGACCACACCTACCGTGGCAAGCATGCCCACGGCAGCAAGCCCAATGCCGTAGAGCCCAGCGGCCATGTACGAAACGTAAATCGCAGCGCAGATGAGGAGCACGGGGATAATCGTGGACTCCATGCCGATGGAAAGACCGGAGATGGCGTTGGTCGCGGGTCCGGTAAGCGAAGCGTCGGCAATTTTGCGAACCGGACTGCCGCCGGTGTAGTACTCGGTCACCAGACCGATTAGGGTTCCGGCAACGGTTCCGGCGACAATCGCCCAGAAGGGACCGGTTACTCCAGTAAGTCCCGTGACGAGGAAATACGCCCCGGCGAGAAAGACGCCCGCGGCAATGAACATTGAATACCGCAGGGCTGCGCCCGGATCAATATTTTTCAGAACGGGAATGGAGAAAACACCGAGAAGCGAGGCGATAAGACCGACCGCGATGAGCAAGAGCGGCAGGTGCATGAAGGCAACCTGATTGGCAAGAATCACATCGCCGAAGCGAATGTCTGCGGTAATGGTCGCCGCAATGGCGAGGGTTGCCACTACCGAGCCGACATAGGACTCGAATATGTCAGCACCGAGACCGGCGACGTCACCGACGTTATCACCGACGTTATCCGCGATGGTAGCAGGATTACGGGGATCATCCTCGGGAATGCCCGCTTCCACCTTGCCCACCAGGTCAGCGCCCACATCGGCAGCCTTGGTGTAAATGCCGCCACCTACGCGGGCAAAGAGTGCGATGGAAGAGGCACCCATGGCGAAACCGTTGATGATGGCGGCTTCCGCCGGAGATTTAAAAATGTTGAAGAGAATCGAAAGGCCGAGCAACCCAAGGCTCGCCACCGCAAGCCCCATCACCGAACCGCCGAAGAAAGCAACGGAAAGGGCCTTGCCCTGACCGGACTGGTTCGCGCCCCATGCGGTCCGCACGTTTGCCTTGGTTGCGGCGTTCATACCGATGAATCCCGCAATCATGGAGCAGATCGCACCGGCGAGATAGGCTATTGCGGTAAGAAGTCCGTACGTGGGCAGGAAAAATGCCAGCAGCGCAAACACCACTACCACAAAAATGGCCAGCACCGAATACTGCTGACGGAGATAGGCCATTGCTCCCAGATGGATCTGTTCGGCTATGTCCTTCATGACATCGGTGCCGGTTGGCTGCCGCTTGATCCACGCGTAGACCAAGTAGACAATAACCAGTCCGACCAGTCCGAGGACAGGAGCGAATTGGATACTCATGTAACTCCTCCACTCATGATACGGGGTTTGAGAATTGCGGGGCTTTCGATAGTTCTCTCCGGACGCCTTCCGCTCCGCCGGTCAGCCAAGCTTCGACGCCCGCAACTGCCAGATTCAGTACTTTATCCAGAACACTCCACTCATCGGCACGGAATGATCCTAAAACATAATCGACCATATCCGGCCCGGCCGGGCGCGGCCCCACTCCAATCCGTATCCGGGCGAACTCATTCGTTCCAAACGCCTGGATAAGACTTTTCATGCCGTTGTGTCCTCCAGCCGAACCTTTTTCCCGAAACCGGATTTTTCCGACATCCAGATCGATGTCGTCCACCACCACCAGCAACTCAGCCGATTCTTTCAACAGTCCCTTTGTGCGGAGGCTGGACACCGCCTTTCCGGATTCATTCATGAATGTAACCGGTTTGACCAGGAGAAATCGCTCGCCCCGGCATACCCCATCCACCTTCACATAGGGAACAGCAGATTTCCTGACACGCCCGGACAAATCGAACGCCTTTCTTCCGGCGTCCGTTTCATTCCAGGTAAAATCACACCGGCCCCACCGGCCCTCCACCATACCGTCAAGCACCATGAATCCAACGTTGTGCCTGGTATTGCGATATGACGCACCTGGATTTCCCAGCCCAAGCACGGTGAGCAAGGAACTACACCTCTTCCTTCCGGCCAATCACTTCCGGCTCCACCGAACCAACCTCTTCCACTCCCTCCTCAACCCGTACCCGCGGCGCGACAACCTGCACCACAACCGCATCCGGGTCGGAGAGGAGTTCGAAACTTTCACGAGCCAAATCCCGGACATGAACGACATCCCCCGTGTGCAATCCGGTGACGTCTATGGTGATGGAATCGGGAATCTGCGCCGGAAGACAGGAAATCTCCACCGTATGCATGATATGTTCCAGAATACCACCCTCGTTCTTCACACCCGTGGGAATGCCGGTCAGGTGCACCGCAATGGTGGTGTTGATTTTTTCCTTCAG
>JAWLHT010000313.1:2251-5994 GCA_041690195.1 Candidatus Latescibacterota bacterium | reverse complement strand
GTTATTCCCATCTGTCACCCATGCCGGTACAGCTTGATACCCGTATAATAATCGGCCGGAGCATGCACTGCTCCGGCCCGCCGGAAGTCTTTTCCGCCATCGCTGCTATGCTGATACAAATTCCTTCCATGCCGCTATAAACGCCTCACGGTGCTCCCGTTTGCGCTCTTCGAAACGGGACCTGGCTTCCGCTACCACTTCGGACGACGTTTCGTACTTTCGGAGAAAATGGTTCAGAAATTCGAGAGCAACTTCATAGTCGTGCCACTTGCCGAGCGCCTGATGGACCCCTCGAAGCCGGTTGAGGAAAGGATCCTCCGCACTATCATCGGGAAACACCTCGTCCACGACCTCCCGGGTGTAGTAGAGTTCCTTGGAAAGAATGCGGATGGCGTGCATCGTATCCTCCTCCGGTTCTGCGCCGAACATGCGAACACGCAAATCATCGTGCAGACCGGCCAGCCGAGCTCTCGCTCGCTCTCCGGCGACTTCAGGGCTGATATCCTCCAACGCACGGGCGATTGTACTGGCCCGCCGGTGCAGCCGGTCAACGTTGAAATCATCCGAGAAGACACGGAACCGTTTCCATGCCTTCCGTTCCCGGGAGCGGAGCCGCTGAAGGTAGGCGTCTACGGAAAACCCGGAGATTCCGGCCAGCTCTTCCGCCAGGCCAATCTGGATGTGAAGGTCCCGGATATCGGCGAAAGCCTTGAACAACCTCCGGAACCCGCGGAACCGCTTCCGGTCGTCGAACCGGGGAGAGATTTCCCCGACCATGCGGAACAGGGCGCGGAGCCGCTTGATGGCGACCCGGCAATCGTGGACACTGCCATGATCGACTTTCCCGAGGGCTTGGCGATAGGTATCGCGCATTTTCAAGAATCTGCGGTCAAAGGAATTCAGCAGCCGCTCACGATAGGTATGAGTCATGGAGAAGCACTTTCCAGGGAAAGAATGAATATAGTTACCTGGCTCTGCAGACATCGCCGCTTCGGAGCAGATCACCGGGATTCATCCGGCAAAAGCCTCTCACGACGATGCTTTTCATAGAGCAGATGGATGAGACCGTCGGCCAGCCCGACGTTGGGAACTATAATTTCGTTTATCCCGGCCCACTTCATGACCGAAAGATAAATCTCGCAAGCGGGAATAATGACATCCGCGCGGTCCGGACGCAGGCCGAGCAGTTTGATTCTGTCCTCTACCGGGAACGACAGCAGATACTTGTAGAGGCTCTTGATCTTCTTGACCCCAAGCGGTCGTCCCTCCTTCTTCAGGGACATCTTGAACAGGAAGTTGATGTTGCCTCCGGAACCGATTCCTGAAAGCGGCCGGTAGGCCCGGGTTCTATTTTCCACCCACTCCCGGAGCTTGTTCCATTCTGGTTTCTCCACCATGCCCTTGAGCATACGGACTGTTCCAACGGCGAAGGTACGGGAAACGATTTTCTCCTGATCCGAAAACAAGGTCAGCTCAGTACTTCCGCCGCCCACCTCGATGTAGAGGTAGGAAACACCCCGGTTGAGGTGCTCGGCAATGTGATTGGAATAAATGATCTCCGCCTCCCGCTGCCCATCGATGATCTCAATGTCGATCCCGGTTTCGCGACGGATACGCTCGACAACCTCACGGCTGTTCAGTGCTTCCCGCATAGCCGAAGTGGCGCAGGCAAGGTAATCGAGAGGATGGTGAACATCCATGAGGTGACGGAACGCATGCATGGCGCTGACCAGCGCATCGGCCTTTTCCCTGGAGATTACACGGGTGGTGAACACATCCTCGCCCAACCGTATCGGGACACGTACGAGGGAATCCTTGCGAACCACCTCTTCCCGTTCCTCAAACACGTTGGAAAACAGAAGACGGACCGCATTGGATCCGATATCGATAGCGGCAAAAACCATCAGATCCCCTCTCCGGGTCGGGTGTGTTTTTCCCTCAGAGCGGCATATATGTCGAGTTGAGCACGCACGGACGGTTCGTCCGGCGCGGAACGGTACCGGTTGTCCTGTTCGGCGGTGAGCAGCCGGGCCTTGGTGTTGTCCCTGAGTTGGGTTTGGAGAAACTCCCGGAGTTCCCCCTGAATACCGGGATCATAAACCGGGAAGATGACTTCGATTCTCCGGTCCAGGTTCCGGGGCATCAGGTCGGCGGAAGAGAGATAATACTTTTCTTTTCCCCCGTTGCAGAACACGAACACACGGGAATGCTCAAGAAACCGGTCCACAATACTTACCGCGGTGATGTTTTCGCTCAGACCGGGTACTCCGGGAACAAGGGAACACATTCCCCGCACGATAAGCTGAATTTTTACCCCCGATGCACCAGCCTCGTAGAGCTTGTCAATGAGCTTCGTGTCCACCAGGCTATTGGTTTTTATAATGATCCAGGCGTCTTTGCCTTTCCGGGCATTGGATATTTCCTCGCCGATGAGTTTCATGAGACGGGTGCGGGCGGTGAACGGGGAGACCAGCAGGTGTTTGAAGTGTTCGGCCTGGTAATAGTTCTCAATTATTTCGAACACCTTGGATACTTCACCGGTGAGTCGAGAGTCTGTGGTAAAAAGGCTAATGTCGCTGTACACCCGTGCGGTTCCTTCGTGGAAGTTCCCGGTTCCCAAATCGGCGTACAGACGGATATTTCCCCCCTCCCTCCGCTCGACAAGACATAATTTGGCGTGAACCTTGTAATTCGGTGCGCCATGAACCACCCGTACTCCTTCCTCCTCCATGCGATTGGTCCAGTAGATATTGGCCTCTTCATCGAACCGGGCCTGGAGTTCCATTACCACGGTCACCGCCTTACCGTTACGTGCCGCATTGATAAGGGCGTTGATAACCTTGGAGTTACGGGCAACCCGGTAAAGAGTCATCCGGATGGAAAGCACTTTGGGATCGATCGCCGCTTCGCGGAGAAAGTCGATGACATGGTGGAAAGACTGGTACGGATACTGGATGAGTACATCCTTTTTCCGGATAACAGAGAAAAAGCTCCGGTCGGGGAGAACGTCCCGGTGCGGGAGAGGAGGCAACGGCACATAGGTGAGTTCCGATCTTCCCACGTGCGGAAAGTTCATGAAGTCCTTGAAATTGTGATATCTCCCCCCCGGGATGAGGGAGTCCTTATTCTTAATGTCCAGCCGCTTGGTGAACAGATTCAGCATATCCGCGGGAATTGAGCTATCATAGACGAACCTGACCGGAAGTCCTTTTTTTCGCCGTTTCAGGCCTTTGGATACCTTCTCGAGAAAGCTCAGCGCTATATCGTCTTCCAGATCCAGTTCGGCGTCCCGGGTCAGCTTGATGGTGTACGCGTCAAAGTCTGTGAACCCGAACAAGGCGAAAATATCCTTCAAACCAAACCGGATGATATCATCGAGCAGGATAATCTTGACCGTACGTCCGGTCGAAGGAAGCACAACGAACCGGGGAAGAACATCGGTCGGAACCTCGATGAGCGCATATCGCGGCCTGATTCCTCCGCTCTCCTTTCGGAGCCGGACCGCGAGGTAAATGGAATGGTCCTTGAGTTCCGGAAACGGTCGTCTGTTTTCAAGCATGATGGGAATGAGCGCGGGACGGATTTCCTGAGTGAACAGGGTCCTGACGTATCGCTGCTGGTCCGGGTCGAGCTGCATCTCGTTGACCAGAAAGATGTTCTCTTCGGCCAGCCGTTTGAGAATATCCTGATAGATAGCTTCAAATTCCTCATTCTGACGAAGTACGATATCCTGGATTTCATCG
>JAWLHT010000313.1:0-2241 GCA_041690195.1 Candidatus Latescibacterota bacterium | reverse complement strand
GAATGCGCTGGGGCTTGTCACCAATGACCGCTCTGGCCTTGGCTTCCGCCCTCACCATGCGTTTCAGGGTGGCAACCCGGACACGGAAAAACTCGTCCAGGTTGGACGAAAAGATGCCTAGAAATTTGATCCTCTCGATCAGCGGCGTCCGGGAATCGGCCGCTTCCTGCAATACTCGTCCGTTGAAGGAAAGCCAGCTGATCTCCCGGTTTATATATCGTTTCACGTCTCCCCCGCCTGTTGTTCCTCAACCTGTTTGCGGACCGTCGCACCGGGCTCCATCTTGCGCGAAGGCAACCACGGAACGCTTCACCGAACCGGGGTTACCGGCTGTTTCTCTTTTCCACCGGTTTTTCCAGGGCCCGAACCCGCTTCAGAAACTTTCCCGCAATCTTGTGACAATGCCGGGCTACATCTTCCCGAACCTCTTCCTCCGCTTTCCGGTTATCCGATGACAAAATATCGCTGACAGCGGCGGAAATCCGCTCCTCAAGTTCATGCCGCATACGTTTCTGAATCCCGGAGCGAGTTATTTTTACCGGCTGCTCCACGAACAGAACGCGACCTTCCCCTTCCTTGATATCTTTCCATGTATCCGTCTCGAACTGTACGCATACCACTCCCCCGGCGGGAATCTCCTCACCGTACTCTGATACAAGTGTACGGGCATACTCCGTAATCGAAGGATTATGACCAAAAAGCATCGCCGTAGAAAACCTTTCGTCAAGTTCCCGTATCACTCCCTGAAAAGCATTCCGGGTCTGGTCATACAGAGCTTTCCGCTTTTTGATCTGATCTTGGGGATACGCCAGTTCAGCCGCGAACAACTCCGCCGTCTGCATGGCGCGCACCGCCGGACTGGACACCAGCAAGTCCGGTTGCAAACGTGTTTTCACTCGCGACACCACATCCCTGGCCTCCTGCCGTCCCCGCTCTTCCAGATGCCGCTCGATATCGGGGCTCTCCGCAGTCCTGACCGCCCTGGCGTGTCGTACCAGGCAAATGGTTTTCATGGCCGGTTCCTCCGGGTTTTTGATGGATGGATCGAATTGGGTCAGCAGAGATCATCTGCTGAAGACTGTGACGCATACCTCTATTGCCCATTCTTGCACCCCAACTTTGCAGAAGAGCGCCAAGAGGGAGATACTGGGTTCGTGTTGCTCAAGCCCCCCCATACCGTCATGCACTGCCGGTACAACGCTCCTGAGGCATGATTCGACTCCTCTCCCTCATTCCTCAGATTCCAAAGCGTCATCCATACCGGCCAGGAACCGCCAGTAACGGTGATATCTCCGTAAGCGCGCGACATCCTCATCTTCTATGGCGGGATACCGGCGCAGATCCATGTTGTCCTCCAGATCGGCCAGTTTGACCCTCACCGCCTCCGGATTGGACATGAGCCGAATAATATAGTCGTGGTAGGTCTCACCCGTACGGCGTGTCAGAGCATCAACCCCGGCGATCACCTTCCCGGAGAATCCACTTTCCCGCAAATCGTTCAGCGTGAGCGACGTATCTTCCACTGTGTCGTGCAGAACCGCGATAATCCGTTCCCGTTCGTTTCCCACCCGGTGCATTACCCGGAGTGGGTGGAGTACGTACGGCGCTCCATAGCGGTCATGTTGCCCGTCATGTGCGCGTATGGCCAGTTCAACTGCCCTGTTCAGTAGACTCATGAATTCCGCTCCCGTTCCAGGCGTCGCTTGAAGCCGACCTTCTGTCCGGCAGACCGATTGTCAAAAGGCATTCGCAAGACGGAACAATCGATATTATAGCAGTGCATTGTTATAACAATATTACGGCAATAGGGTAATATATAAAAAATATTCGATATGGATACTCATTCCTCCCCGCAACGGATAAAAACCTGTCACGTTCCGACTCATAGAGAAGGAGGGGCACGTCTTTATCATTTGGGGAATTTTCCGTCATTCCATACCGAGACAAGCATTACCTGGCTTCAACCTCCCGGGTTCGGAACAGATGCATCGTGACTTCCCAAACCATAAAACGGCATGACCGCAAACTAACCAAAAATTCATTTCAGCCGGATTCACTCTGTATTATATTTTCTCACGCTCATCCCACAGGCGTAACCATAAGCGGCTAGTAGTGAACGGGTGTCTTGTGGTTCAGACCTGGAAATATAACTCACCCCTCGTTCCCATTGTCGTAAACTTAAGGAAAATTCATGGTCAATAAAGGTCACTAACGAGCACATATCGGCGTACACGCGGAATT
>JAWLHT010000312.1:0-6004 GCA_041690195.1 Candidatus Latescibacterota bacterium | reverse complement strand
CTCTTTTCAAGACACCCGTTCTCCACTAACTGCGTATGCCCGCAATACTGGGGAAACCGGGTGACGCCGCTCATGCCCGGGCGTCGAAGAGCACCTTGACATCATCTATGCGCACGATACCCCGGGCGAGGTCCTGAACTGGCGCTTTCTGTCCGGAAATGACCGAGTACCAGCGGAATCCGCCGGGCAGGTCTTCCGTACCGATCTTCGACTCCAGCGCGTCGGGGTATTGATGGAGCAGAAAGAGGGACTGGAACGGCATGGGCGGGTTGTTTTCGATAACCCCGTTCATGGCCATGACCTCGGTCCGTCCGGCGCCGGAAGGGAGTATTTCCGGGTACTGTTCCCGGATGAACGTGCTTTTTTTGACGGTCGCCCGGTTCTGCGCGATCACATTACGCATGGCCATTACCGGCGTGGACCCCACCCCGGATTCGAGAGGGTCGGGATGCTGTTCCCGGATTAATACGTCCGGCTGGGGAATGGCGTGGAATCCCGCGATGATATTTCTTGCGGCGAACACCTTCGTGGAGCCGACGCCGGACTCCAGCGTCTCCGGGTGCTGCTTCCGGAGGAATACCTTCGCCGGGGGAATGGGGCTGGCGCGGTTTATACTGTTTGCGGGCATGACGGGACACTCCGGAAACCGTGCCCGCCGGAGTTGACGGGCGCTCGGTGAATAACGGGAAAAGAGGGACGGCGGTTCGTCCCTCTTTTCCATATCGGCAGATTTCTCCAAAACATGAACGGGCGCCGGGAAAAAATCCCGGCGCCCGTTTGTCGATTCTGTCCGCCGCCCGGAACCGGTCGCGTCCACTCTGCGTTTCGGTCCTTTGGACTTTGGTCCGTCTTTACCGCTGCACCCGCGCGCCGCCGCCGGCCGCGATCTTTTCGGCCTGGGAACGGTTGGCCAGGCAGATGTCGCCCAGGTAGGTGTGGGTGAGATTGGACCAGGCCACGGCCAGTTCCAGCGCCTGCTGAAGTTCCATCTTCTCCAGCAGACCGGAGACGAAGGCACCGCTGAAGGAATCGCCGCCGCCGAGACGGTCGATAACGTGGACCTCGTACTTTTTGGATTCATAGAGTTTGCCGGTGTCGCGGTCGGCCACGATGGCGCGCCACATGTTGATATTGGCCTGGAGCACCTCGCGGAGGGTGGTGGCGATCATGCGGACATTGGGCCAGGTCTCGAAAACCTTGTCGGCGACAACTTTGTACGCCGCGGTCTTGAGGTCGTTGTAATTCTCGTCCACGCCTTCCGGAACGATGCCGAGGCAGGTGGCGCAATCCTCTTCGTTGCCGATAACCACATCGACATACTTGACGATTTCGGACATGGTCTGACGGGCCTGCTCTTTGGACCAGAGTTTGCCGCGGTAGTTCAGGTCGATGGAGGTCTGGAGGCCCATTTCGCGGGCGATCTCGCAGGCCTCGATGCAGATTTCGGCAACATTCGGTCCCAGCGCCGGGGTGATGCCGGAGAAGTGGAACCACTTGGCGCCGGAGAAGATCTGCCGCCAGTCGAAATCACCCTTTTTTGCCTGGGCTATGGCCGCGCCGTAGCGGTCATAGGTCACCACGTCGCCACGGGAGCCGTAGCCGGCCTCTACCAGATACTGCCCGACCCGGATTTTGCCGAGCCCGTCGAACTTCACCTTCCGGACGCCGCCGCCGACTCCATAGCGGTCGCACTGGGCGATGATCCGGGCGCCATAGGCGTTATCCGGCACGGAGGTGACGAACATGGCGGAGTGCCCCATGCGTTTGCAGGAGATGGCCATGTTGTATTCGGAACCGCCGACATGGGAATACAGCATGTCCGCTTCTTCGAAGGGCAGGTGCTCGATGGGCATGAGGCGGATCATCGCCTCTCCGAAGGTAATGACTTCCGGCATTGCGTGCTCCTCTTGATGTGTGATGAATGATGGACCGCAACGAGTGTGGAATACTGTTCGTAAGATACGAAAACACGGAGGATTTTTCAACGGCTGATTGGTCGGAGAAAGAGTAACTCACCCCTCGGTTCCAGAGTCGTCAACAGAAGCGGATAGTGGTGAACGGGTGTTTTTGAAAAGAGTAACTCACCCCTCGTTCCCCTCTCTCGGTGAGAGAGGGGATGACTCGTTATCGGCTGTCTCGGTACTTCCTGTGGCTCGGTTCCCCCTCTCTCCGGAGAGAGGGGGAGTAAGGGGGTGAGTTACCGGCCAGTGCCACTACCCTGCCCAGTATATAATTCACCGGCGGGCCGGGAGCTTCACTATTACATCTCCGCCATCATGACCGTGTAGGCCCGTGCCGCCTGTTTGAGCTGATCGACCTCGACCCACTCGTCGGCGGTATGGGCTTGGGCGATGGACCCGGGGCCGAAGATAATGGCCGGAATGCCCATCTCGATGAGCACCATGGCGATGGTGACTCCGGGACAGCCTCCGATGGAGGCGGGATGGCCGACCGCGGTTTCGAAGGCCCGAACCGCGCGCAGGGTAAGCGGGTGGTCGGCGGGAATGGATTCGGCTTTGGCCCTGGAACTTTTTACCCGCCAGCCCTCGGGCTGGGTTGTTTCAGATATGGCAATGCCGGGGTCGCGGTTGAGCCGTTCCATGAGGGCATCGAGCTGTTCCTGCACGAGTTCGGGCGGGGTTTCGGGAATGATGCGCGAATCGAGGCAGGCGATGCAGCGGTCCGGCACCGCGGAAAGGTAGAGGCCGCCCTCGATTTTCTCGAAATTGACCGTCGGCTTCCCGAACCAGGGGCTTTCCATCTGCAGGTAGGGGAGTTTGAGATATTCGGTGATGAAGAGGGCCATGTTGTGAATGGCGTTCACCCCCAGATGCGCCAGCCCGGAATGGGCGGACCGGCCTTTTGTTTCAAATGCGGCGACAAAGCAGCCCCGGTTTCCGATCTGCACCTGGAGTTCGGTGGGTTCGCAGGAAATGAGTCCCTCGTAGCCGGAATAGAGTCCCTGATCCTTTGCCCAGTAGTATCCAGCCACGCCGCCGTACTCCTCCTCGATATCGCTGAAGAGGGAAATGCCGCCCTTCGGCTTCACTCCGGCGCGCACCAGGGTCTTGAAGGCGCAGAGGACTCCGGCCAGTCCACCCTTCATGTCGCAGGTCCCCCGGCCGTACATGCGCCCGTCGCGGATCTCCCCGGCGAAGGGGTCCACGGTCATGCCTTCCACCGGTTTGATATCCTGGTGGCCGTTGAAGAGATAACGTCCCGGCCCGCTTGTGGCGCCGTAGTCGGCAAAGAAATTGGCCCGGTCTCCCTCGGCGGGATAGATGCGGACGGGGATGCCGAGGTCGGTAAACCAGCGTTCGAGGAACCGTACCATTCCCATTCCCTCGCGGTGGGTGATGGAAGGGATGGAGACTATTTCCCGGGTCACCTGGACGACTTCCTCTTCGTCGAGCAGGGAGAGCAACGCCTCGATATCGGGCATGGAGCATCCTTTCACGTTCAGGGGTGGCGCGCATTCCGCGCCGGCGCGGTCGGCGTCCGGATGGCTCCCGGATGAGTCGGCGGAGATGACAGGTACTGAAATGGCGGTAATTAAATCCGGTCCGGGAAAAAAAACAAGTCCAAATCCGGAACGGGCTGGATGGCATGCACAAAACCGGTGCTCCGGTCCGGAGTTCACGTGATGACGGAGTTTCCGGACTGGCTGCCGGGGTTACTTCCGTATTCTCCGATAGTTGGAAACAGTGGGTGATTTTCGCCGAAATGCAGGCGATTTACGTTCCCGTTCCGGTTTTGGGGGAGAGGAAAAATGAATGGAGAAAGAAAAAATCGTTGACAGATAGTGTACATCCCCATATAATAAGAGTGCAGGCTGTGAATTTCTGGAATATGCAGAAGTGTAGGATTGGTATGTTCGCTATTTAATGATAAGGAAGGAGGTGGTTGGATTTCACTGGTTTCACGCTTTATTTTCATGTAGTCAGTACCTGCTCCGCTCATCACACCACAGCGACACAGTAGGAGGCTGTAAATGAAGAAGATTTTTGTTCTCGGTATCGCTCTGCTGTTCGTGGCTGCGAGCGCATTTTCTGCGCCCTTCAGCCCCGAGCTGCTCAAGATTTCCGCTCCGGCTCAGCAGCAGTATGCTTTTGACGGCAGCACCCTCACCATCCCCGTGACCGTCACTGGTACTCCGGCCCAGGTCACCTTCCTGGTGTTCACCCAGGACCAGGCCAGCAGCATCAAGAACGTCGTCAATGGCTATCTTGGCTGGCACACGGTCAACAACATCGACACCTGCCTCTATGTCTCCGCTCCCGTTGAAATGGTCAAGGGCGCGAACCAGGTTACCTGGGACGGCATGGATGAGAACGGCAACATGGTTCCCGCCGGCTCTTACACCTACTATCTCTGGGGCTTCGACAACGTCAATCCCAAGACGAAAGCCTCTGATTTCATCAAGACCTCCCAGCACAGCAGCTACCTGCGCATCATCGAGTTCGACGGCAGCGGCAATGCGCTGGTGAACCCGATTGTCACCAAGGGTCAGCGGAACGGCGCTGGCGACGACGGCGCCTGGGCGACCGGCGACGAGACCCCGGCCATCAGCCAGAAGTGGGCGCTCGGCGGCGACCCCGAGGATGCGGGACTTCTCGAGACCTGCTCTGTCTCCTTCCCCGGCGGCTGGAGCAACGCCATGACCATGGCTTTCGACCTGAATGACATGCAGTATTTCTACGCCGAAATCGGCAACGCCGATACCAAGACTGTCGCCGCGACCCGGCTGCAGTGGGTTCCCAATGGCGATGCCATCGTCGACGCCGCTTGGGGCGAGGACGGCATCTCCACCTCCATGGGTACCTGGAACGGCGGCAACGCTGAGTCCGGTATCGCCACCGACGGCACCTATCTCTACGCCTCGATGGGCAATCACTACATCTCCGAAGCGGAAGCCAACCTGTACGTGTGGGATTCCACTGACGGTACCTTCGTGCAGAAGTTCGACATCAGCCCGTGGTGGAGCGATCCGGCGGCGCTGGAAGCTGCGGCCCAGATGAACGGTGGCCCGAATACCCTGTCCTATCGTGACGGCCTCGTTTACCTGAACTGCCATTGCGCGTGTCTCGCCCAGGCGGTCAATCCGGTTGCCGGTCTGAACGACGAAGATGATTTCAACGTGTGGGTCAACGACAACGGCGACTACACCCGTGACCACAACTTCGAGCCGGAATCCCCCCGTCCCTGGATCTGCAACGACTACAACGTCGGTCCCTATACCTACACGCTCCAGGCTGACGCCAACGGCTTCTCCATCTCCCCGTCCTACGACATGGGCGCGGTGTCCTTCGCTCTTCTGGCTCCCGACGGAACCGGTATGAGCTATCGTGCCTTCGGTGGCGAAACCGCCGCTCTGAAGCGCGGTCAGTACTACGTTGACAACGGTTCTGCGTTCGACGGTATCTACTCCGACAACACGACCGGTGCTTCCGGCGACGTCGGTCTGTGGTTCACCGGTCACGATTCCGTGAAGGGCACCATCACCGATCAGGTCGGCGTTGCTGACGCTGCTCCGGCTGCCTTCACGGTTTCTCAGAACGTGCCGAACCCCTTCAACCCGACCACCACGATCTCCTTCAACCTGGCCCAGGCTGGGAAGACCACGGTCGAGGTGTACAATGTGGCCGGACAGAAGGTTGATACCCTGGTGAACTCCAGCCTCAAGGCCGGTTCCCACTCCGTGACCTGGAACGCTGCCAAGTTCTCCGCCGGTGTCTACTTCTACACCGTCAAGAGCGGCTCCTTCTCCAAGACCACGAAGATGACGCTCCTCAAGTAAACGACCCTGTCGTTTTCTGCGAAAAAGCCCGGTTTATGCCGGGCTTTTTCGTTTGGTGCGCCCGAAGTCAAAGTGATCTCTCTTTCCCATGGGCGTAAACATAAGAGAAAACCGCTGGCACGCATGAGTACTACAAGATTATCAGTGGAGGTGCTGGCCGGTAACTCACCCCCTGGCCCCCTCTCTCCAGAGAGAGGGGGAAACCGA
>JAWLHT010000311.1:0-6029 GCA_041690195.1 Candidatus Latescibacterota bacterium | reverse complement strand
ATAACAGATGATGAAAGAGAAGACCGGCGGGCACACGATTCTTTTATCCGTTTTTCATCCTGTCTTTATCCCGGGGTCCCCGGGCGAATCGGTACGATTCGGCTGGGGTGGTCCCCCGCATCCCCATTCAGACAGTCTTTCCCCTGCTTTCTTCACGACTTGATTCAACTTCAGTATTATCCGTTCCCAGCCGGAGAATGGGATTCCGGGAGACAATCACCCGAATGAACGGGAGTAGCCGATGAAACGAAGATCATTCCTGAGTTGTTCCGCGATGGGAGGCGCCGCGCTTCTCGCCGGAGGATGCGCGTCGGGCGCTCCCCGGGGAAGAGTCATCCGGCCGAAACTGCACGAGTTCACCCCGGACATGCTCACGGTCACCGCACCGAAGCCTCCCGCGGGAACCATGTCCATGGGAGAAATCGGCAAGACGGGAATCAGGGTGTCGAAATTCACCTTCGGTTCACACATCCCGAAGGGACTCATTCCCCTGGAAAACGAACGGCGGCGAATGCTCCACGCGGCGTTCGAATACGGGGTGAACATCGTGGATGTCTACGCCGACCAGTACAGGGCAATGCCCGGGCATCTCGCTTCCTGGTCGGGTGACATTCTCCTTTCCACCATGGGCGGCAGAACCGAAACGCGGAATGCGGAAGAGGAACTCCATCACATTCTGAAGCTGTTCGGACGCGACCACATCGATCTCGTCCGCATGCACAGTCACACGCCCCAAACCGCCCAGTGGCCCGACTGGGAAGCACTCTTCCGCATGAAGGAGAAAGGGTACATCCGGGCGGTCGGCGTCCCCATCCATTTCCGCCATGAGCTGGACGAGGTTCTGAAGAACTTTCCCATCGATTTCGTGATATTCCCGTACAACTTCTATCACAACATCGTATACACCGGAAAATTCCCGGGCGATTACGACCCGATGGGGAGAATGCTCCGCGAGAAGGGCATCGGCGTCATCACCATGAAGCCCTTCGCCAGCGAATGGTTCATTTCCCACCTGGTGCGCGCCGCAAAGGAAATGGATCCCCGCGGCGAAGTCAGCCCCGGCCAGGCCATGCTCCGGTACATCATCAATTCCGGGCTGAAGCCCGATACCACCATGGGCGGCATGTGGAGCCTTAACGATGTCCATGATGCGATTACGGCGTATTACAAGCCCGCCATGACCACTGAAGAAAATCAGCTCCTGGATAAACTCCGGAAACACGCGAAGCTGACCGAGGAAGCCTGCCTGCCCGGCCATTACCGCTTCCTCGACCGCTGGGCGCCTGGAAGCGGCCCCGTGCGAACCGCCTGATCACCGGCGGATTCAGGCGGAAATGAATACAATGGCTCTCCGCGATTTCTATGGGTAGATGGAAGAAGGAGCAGGAGTCAGGAGCCGGGAGAAAGAAAGCAGGACGTCAGCGGCAGCCAGTACCGGAGACCGGCTTATCCGGTTTATTCTCGTTAAGCCTTTCCACTGGTCATCATTGACTCTCGTTTACCCGGAGAATTCAGCGAAACACCAAAGCAATCCCTCTCATGCCCCACCCGGCTCGGGGAAAAATATCCCGTGCGGCGAATAGAGACGTCAATGGACAGGAGGCGCCCTGTGATTCGGTTCTGTTTCATGCTGTTCGCCCTGTTGTGCACCGCAGCCGTAACACCGGCGTCCGCCCGGGTTTCCGCCCTGAGCCCGGCCGAACGCCAGGCCTGGGTCAGACACCTGCTCCCCCTGCCGCACGAGATCAGCCTGACGGGGAAAAAGATCATCGATCCCCGGGAGATTTCCATCGTTCTGCGGAGCGGAGCGGGCCCGTGCGAAAAGCAGGCGGCCAAGGAACTCTCCGACCTCTTTGTCGAAAAAGCCGGAGTGTCCCCCGCCGGTACGGGATTCCGCATTGTCATGGGCGTTCTCGACTCCCGGGGCGCGGTCGCCGGTGTCACCGTAAAAGATGCCGGTCGCCTGAAAACCCTCCCCAACGCTGATCAGGCCTACCTGATCCGATCCGAGGGGAACCGGATCATCCTCGCCGGACTCACCGAAAAAGGAGTCTACTACGCCGCGAATACCCTCCGCCAGTTCATGAACCCCTATCTGAACAAATCCGCCGCGGTCATACCGGTGGTCGCCGTCACCGACTGGCCGGACCTGAACGAGCGGGGTGTCTGGAACTTCCCCAACCCGGACGCATGGATCCCCTGGATGAGTTCGGTCAAGCTCAACTGGGGAAACATGTTCATCACGGTGGATCCGATCCGTCGCGGAGAAAAGAATCATGCACCGATCGATCGAAAGCTCCTCCTCGAAGGGCGGGCGCGGGCCTTCAATTATCTTCCGGAAATCCTGCACCTGAATTTCCTCGCGCCCTACGGCCTCTATCGCGCCTACCCCGAGCTCGCCGGGCATGGAGAAGGAGCGCTCGCCGGCCGCTATTTCGCCCATAAGGAGGGCGACCAGCATCGGGCGCCCTGCGCCTCCAATCCGCTTCTGGCCGGAATACTCGCGGAGTGGATGAGCGATATATACTCCCAGGGAGCCGAAGAAATCACCTGCTGGCTGACCGAACGGCCCGCTCAGTGCGGATGCCCGGCCTGCACCGCCGAAGGCCAGTTCGTCTGGGAAGCGCGGGCCTTCGTCAATGCCTGGAATGAGGCCCGGAAAACCTGTCCCGGACTGAAAATCCGTCTGTTCATCTCCACCACCACCGACGAACGCTACCACCGGGTTCTCGCCGAAACCCCGCCGGAGGTACGGATCGAACGCTGCTGCGCCACCACATTCGAACGGGTCAGGCATGCCCCCCGCGACCTGTTCGCCAATCCCCTCTTCGACTCCCATGCAGCGGCGGGACGCTGGATCGCCACCTACGATGTCCCGCTCACCGCCAACGGCAACGTGGACACCCCGGAATTCAAGGTACCCCAGAGTTCTCCCCACCGGATACGGCACTATCTCCGCCAGAAGATCGAGCGCCGCTGGAGCGCGGCGTATGGCATGATGGCATGGGGGAATGCGACGGTCCGACGGTCCATCGATCCGGCGGGTATCCGCGATCATGACCCGGACGACATGGCGCGCCGGATCTGCGGGATGGATATCATGGCCCTCGCCGAGTGGTCCTGGAATCTCGACGGACGGAGCGAGCGGGAGTTCGCGGCGGCCTGGGCGACCCGGGAGGGAATGGAGCATCCCGATGCCGTGGCGGAGTGGGCGGAGATCATGGGCCCCATCGAATTCGATGTATACGATTCCGGATTCCCCACCTGCTATTCCCAGGGTGGGGCGGCCGCTTTGGTGAAGGAGCGGAAGCGGCCGGTTCTCGGCGAGGGCATGTTCCGGTACTATGCGTCCCCCCTCGAATTCGACCGGAAGATCGCCGCCGGCGAGAAGGCGCTCGCGATCGCCAAGGGATTCAGCCAACCGGACCTGGCCAACGAAACATCGGTGGTGCTCTCCTACATCCGGCTCGCCCGGCACATATACGAAACCGCCGACCGGGTTTCCCGGGATGATCTCCGGACCATCGAAAGTCAGGACGCGCTCAGGGAAACCCTCAAAAAGCTCGAAGCGGCCGGCGCGGAGAACACCGAAGCCATCAAACGCTGGCGCGGAGCGCTGGGCTCCGAGCCGTGGGGCTACCGGGTGTACGACGCCATCAAGGGGACGGAAACAACGGTCAGGGATATCGGGAATACGATACGGCACAAGTATCTTTACTGAAATCCCGTTCGAAAGGGGACCGGTCTCATTGTGATGACCAGCCCTAAGTCCAAAATCCAAAGGAACCGGAGAAAGCCTGTCTGAACCATGATTCGCAGAATTGACTTGACTCCCATGATGAAAAGCCGGCGGGAATCTTTCATTCTTTCCAATCAAGGAAATCCCATAATCCCACGAATCATGGTTCAGAAGTATTTTCTTTCTTCACCACCGTATCTTTTCGCCTGCAGACCGGAGCGCGTATAACCGGACTCCGGCCTTTGAATGGTCCCTACCCGGTTTTAACGTCCCGCTTATGGCGAACATCCCGCGGCATGGTTTTCAGGAATGTCACCGGGTAGTGCGGCTCACTGTTGTGGCCGGCAATGAACGGCAGTATCCGGTATCCCCGGTCCAGTAAGGTATGGGTGACTGACGTGTCCAGCACCTCGGGAATTTCCCGGCGTCCGCCGCTCCCGAACCAGTGGGGACAGAAGACGATGGTTCCGCCGGGCGCGGCGAGCCGTTCGACTTCGTTCAAAAAACGGCCGAGCGGCGGATATCGGTGCAGCGGATGCATGATTTTAAGCCGGTCCCGCCATACAAACCGGTCGGCGCTCAGTGTACCTTTGAACCAGATCAGATCATACCGGCGAGCAGGCAGCGCCTTCATGCCTTTCCGCACATCCAGCCTGTATGCACACCCATACCCCTTCAGCCGGTTATACGTAAACAGAACCGGGTGCCGTTCAATGAAATCAAGGCTGTCCGCGCCCAAATCACGGCACGCATCCAGGGTGGAACCGTATGCAGGCCCGATGTCCAGCACGTTCGCTCCCTTGAGATTCAATTTCAGCTCACGCGCCATGGTGTGCATTTCCGCCACTTTCTCCGCGTGCATGCGCTCATATTCCCTGAACATCGGATTTTCGACTTTCGAGATAAATGACCGGAACTCTTCCATGTCGGTCATTTCATCCATTGTTTTTGTGTATTGAGCCCAGAGTATGTGCCTGGATATCGCTTGCCTGATTCCTGAAAGCATGTATTTCACTCCCTTGAATTCTCGATGGTTGCCCTTCATCCGATAGTTCCGATTCCGGCCGGAAGGTTGGCCCCGAAAAAAACGGACAGAGCATACGATTTCCGAAATACGCCGTCTTGCACTCCCTGGAAGGATACTCCATGATCCCGGTCAACCAGTGACGAACGTTGCACCGTCTCCCGGACTATCGAAACGGGATGTTCCTCCCATACGGGAAGCGAAGAGACTGGGAATATATGATGGTGTGGCAGGTATTAGCCATCCTATACTCTCCGGCAGGGCATATCCTTACCATGCCGGACCGTTACACCAGGTCCAGAGTATACGAATTTGGAGTTCCAGCGACAAACATCCGGAGTCACCATACGGTGATTCGTCCGAAGCGCAAGCATCCGCGAAACTCCATCATATCTGCGGGGGTGCAGCGGCGGCGAGAGGTCGGAAAGGTAGGATAAATGGTGGTGTTGTACGACCGTTTCAGAAAAAACAGCGCCCCGCAGTGGAGCGCCGTATCGATAATGATATGAGTGCAGGGACTCATGTACATAAAAAGTCTTCTTGCCTGTCGAAACAGTAGGCGCTATACTTTCCTGATTGTCCGCATGAAGATGCAACGTACACGCAGAACCCAGTGTACCATCAGAATGCATCAGGATATGGGCAATGCCGTCATCGGGCGCATGTTGGTCCCATCCCGACTCATGGGCCATCAACGGCCGGCCATGCTCATGCCGGTGGTCGCCGGACATCCATTCATGCCGCTCGCCCGGGTGTTCGTGGAACCATGGCATGAGAAAGCCGATACCCAGGTGTCCGGCAAGAATGAATGCGGAGATCACAGAGCGAAACAGCACGGCATGTGGACTCATAAGATCCTCCATTGGATTGTGGACAATATATACATTATATTCGTGTTTGTCAACTCTGCTGTTAAGAAGTTCCGGGGGGGTTTCCCATACCGCACGCGATGCATGCGGCGCCCCTTTGAACAGGAGCCTGTCCATACGGTTTATGCCCAAAAAGAGTAACTCACCCCCTGGCCCCATTGTCGTAAAGATAAGAGAAAATCACGGGCACGCATGAGTACTAAATATAATCAGTGGAGGTGCTGGCCGGTAACTCACCCCCTGGCCCCCTCTCTCCAGAGAGCGGGGGAACCGAGCCACAGGAAGCACCGAGACGGCTGATAACGAGTCATCCCCTCTCTCACCGAGAGAGCGACCGTGTTGAAAGTCAAGAAGAAAAGAGAGCCGGGTCCCAGTTTTTGTTGGACTGCAGGATTGC
>JAWLHT010000310.1:0-6047 GCA_041690195.1 Candidatus Latescibacterota bacterium | reverse complement strand
ATTGAAGCGGTCATGACCCGGAATAACGACACGTTCGTCAGCCTCTATCAGCGGGCGGCCATCGCACGCCGCGCCAACGGAAAGCTGTTCGTGAGCATACACGCCAACGCGAGCCACAACAGAAGCGCCAAAGGCATGGAGGTATTCTTTCTTTCCGCCGCGAAAACGGCAGATGCCAAAAGCGTGGCCGAACGGGAAAACGCATCCGTGAATCTGGAAGACAATCCGTCCAGTTCCCGGAGTATGCTTAATGAGAAAACCCTTCTCAACGACATCGAACGCGACATGGCGTCCAATGTCTTCCTCAAGGAAAGTCAGGATCTCTGTTCCGTTCTCCTTGAAACCACGATTCCGGTGACCCGCCAGACCAATCGCGGAGTCAAGCAGGCGGGTTTCTATGTTCTTGCCGGGACCCTGCCGCACATGCCGAGCATCCTTTTTGAGGCCGGGTTTATTTCCAATCCGGAAGAAGAACGGATGCTCAGCCGGATCAGCTATCAGAAGCGTCTTGCCCAGTCGATCTACGACGCCATCATCAATTTCAAGGTCCGTCACGAACGGGGCCTGTTTACCCGGAGCCAGTGATCCATGAGAACCTGCAAATCCTGCGGCGGCGCGGGCATACTGTACGACCGGGACATCTCCTCGGACACCCATGGCGAATTGCTGCTCTGCGATTGCATCACAAAAGCCTGTTCTTGCGGTGGAGTGGCTCCATTCCAGGTGTTCGCCCAGGACGGCGGACATGACTGGTGTGCCTGCCGCGGCGCCCGGACCAAACTTTCCGCCGCGAAAAAAGCATTCCGGGATGCACAGATACCCAAACGATACAAATGGAAATTCATCGAGGATTTCGAACGGGTCAGTCCAGCCGCCGACCGTCTGCTGGGCATGATCTCCGCCATCCGGGACCTCCATGCCGACGGGAAGATGACCAAAGGCTTTTATCTCTGGGGTCCCGCCGGCGGCGGCAAAACTCTCCTGGCCTGCATCGCGCTCCAGGAACTCATGCTCAAATACGGCCTCGGGGGGAAATTCGTCGATCTTTCCCGCCAGTTTTTCCAGCGTATTAAAAATTCTTTCGACTCCACCGGGGATACTGTGGAGAGCGCCGGAGACATCATGGACGAACTCATCCATATCCCTTTCCTGGTCATCGACGATTTCGGGGTGCAGCGCAACACGGAATGGGAATCCGAAATGCTGTACAACCTCATCGATTCCCGGTATGCCGAGGAACGCCTCACCATTGTCACCTCCAATTTTCACCTCTCCAAGTACAAGGAGGTGGCTTTCGGACGCATCCATTCCCGCCTGCAGGAGATGTGCACGATCATCAACGTCGACCTGCCGGACTACCGCGAGCGGTTCTCCCGCGACATCCCCAATCTCAACTGACCTTTCGAGGATCCCATGAACACCCGTAAAGACGGCCGCGCCCACGACCAATTGCGACCACTCACCCTCACCCGCAACTATCTCCCCCAAGCCGAGGGCTCCTGCCTGGTGGAGCTTGGCGGAACCAGGGTGATTGTCACCGCCAGCGTGGACAACACCGTTCCCGCCTGGATGGCCGGACGGGGAACCGGCTGGGTGACCGCCGAGTACGGCATGCTCCCGCGCGCCACCCACACCCGCAACCGCCGGGCGGCCTCCGCGCTCCAGATGAACGGCCGGACCATGGAAATCCAGCGGCTCATCGGCCGTTCCCTCAGGGCGATCATCGATGTCTCCCGGCTCGGGGAGCGAACGGTGTACATCGACTGCGACGTCATCAGCGCAGATGGCGGCACTCGGGTGGCCTCCATCATCGGAGCGGCGGTGGCCCTCACCGACGCTGACCGCTGGCTCATGTGGAACGGATACACCGAGCGCTCGGCGGTTCTGGGGCTGGCCGGCGCGGTGAGCGTGGGCATCCGCGGCGGCGAGGTGCTGGTGGACCTGGCCTATGACGAGGATTCCTCCGCCGACGTGGACATGAACGTGGTCATGACCGAAGACGGGAAGCTTATCGAGGTGCAGGGTACCGCGGAAAAGGGGACATTCAGCCGGGGCACGCTGGACGAAATGCTTGCCGCCGCAGAAGGAGCCATCCGGACCATCATCTCCATCCAGAAGAGGACACTCGATACCCAATGACAATCCTCGTCATCGCCACGAAAAACAATGGTAAGCTTGTCGAATTTCGCGCCGTCCTCGAGGGATCCGGAATTCAAATCCACTCTCTCGCCGACTACCCCGATCTCCCGGAAATCGAGGAGAACGGCGCGACTTTTCTCGAAAACGCCCTCATCAAGGCTCGTGAAACCTGCGCCCGCACCGGCCTGCCCGCGCTCGCCGACGACAGCGGCCTCGTGGTGGACGCCCTCAACGGAGAACCCGGAGTCCGCTCTGCCCGTTTCGCCCCCACCACCGATGAGCGCAACGCCAAACTCCTCGACCTCCTCGCGGACGTTCCGGACGAAAATCGCACCGCCCGGTTCGTCTGCGCCCTCGCCCTCGTCCGTCCCGACAGCTTCGAGTGGACCACGGAAGGAACAGTGGAAGGAGTGATCACCCGCTCCCCCTCCGGTGCGTCCGGCTTCGGCTACGACCCCCTCTTCCTCTATCCCCCCTTGGGAATGACCTTTGCGGAAATCCCCATAGAGGATAAAAACAAAATCAGCCATCGGGGTAAAGCGTTGGCGGAATTCCGGAAAGCGGTGCGGGAAGACAATGTGCTCGGCTGAGTGGTGATATTCACGTCCTGAATGTGCTTCTGTCCGATATTTCGATGACCGTTAATATGAAACAGGATGTTGAGAATCTTGTACGATGTTTCGCAGCATTCTGTTGCATTCGTTCCGCCCCCGCTGTATATTCCTCAAAATAATTCCCAACGTTTTGGCGTTTTGAACCCATTTTCCGAGACACCACTGACTATGGCGTTCACCGGCGGATATCTATTCAGAAATTTCGAAGGGGCAGCGGAGCCGGTCCTGCGTGAGCTTCCCACCCCGGAAACGGTGGCGGCGCCCCTCGACGGACTCACCGACAGCCCCTATTCCATTCTCGTGAGCGAAGGCCAGAAGGTCCGCGCCGGAGAATCCCTCCTTGAATACGGTGACGACGCACTTCCGGTCCCGGCTCCGGCCGGCGGCACGGTGGAGCGTGTCGGCAGCGGGCATATCGTCATCCGCACCAACGACGCACCCGGTTTCCAGCCGGTGGAGGGCCATCCACGCGCCCCCTGGCTGCTGGAGCGTCCCGAACTGCTGGACAGTTTCCGCGCGTCCGGGTGCGCGCTCCTTTTCGCCAATCGGTTCACCGTCCCCGAAGATTTCGACACGGTTCGCGTGGTCATTGTGAACGCGGTCCACAACGCCCCCCTGGATCAGGCCTGGACGCCGGAGATCTTCGGCGACCCGGAGCGGTTTCCCCTTGGGCTCCGGACCATCCGGGCGCTCTTCCCCGGCGCTGAGATCACCGTGGCGATCAACCGGCGCAACCGGAAGTCCTTCGAATCACCCGAAATCACGGAATCGGCGACGGTCCGGGTCATGAGCGACCGCTATCCCCAGGAATACCCGCGGCTACTCATCCGTGACATTCTTAAAGAATCGGGCGGAGCCGATACGGCGCTGGTGGTGTCCTTCGAGGACGTGCTGCTGCTGGCCGAAGTGCTGAACCGGGGAGTCCCCTGCACTGACCGTCTGCTGCTCGCGGCGGGCCCCGGCGTTTCGCGGCCCGGATGGTACCGGGTCCCGGTAGGGACGCCCTTCACGGAAATCCGCCGTCATCTGGTGAAATCGGATGAGCACGGCCCCTGGCGGATCATCCGGGGCAATCTCTTCACCGGGCTGAGCGTGGTTTCCCCCGATGCCGCGGTTTCCTGGGACGACAGGGAGATCATGGTCATCCGCGAGCACGCCGTCCGCGACTTCTATCGCTTTCTTAATCCCGGATTCGATTACGACAGTTATTCCCGGGTGACCGTATCCCGCTATTTACCCCTCATGCGGCGTCGGCTCGACTCAAACGTCCACGGCGGCGTGCGGCCCTGCGTCCAGTGCAATTTCTGCGACGAGGTCTGTCCCGCCGGACTCTATCCCCACCTCATCTGGAAGCACGTCGCTGCGGACATGGTAGAGCAGAGCTTCCGGTTCCGCCCGGAACAGTGCGTGGGCTGCGGGCTGTGCGATTATGTATGCCCCTCCAAGATAGACGTGTCCGCCGCGGTGCGGAGCGCCGGGGACGCCGCCCGTGAGAGGAGGAACGCATGAAGATCATCGACGGCTTCCGGGATGTCATAGAGCGATTTGACCGGGTGTTCGAGCAGTCGAAGTACAAGCCGGGCTGGGAAACCATCTCCACCTTCTTCTTCGCTCCCAAGGCGGTCAATTCCCTTTCCGGGCCCCACGTTCGGGACAACACCGACCTCAAGCGGTACATGACCGCAGTCATGATCGCCGTAGGTCCCACTGTCCTCGCCTCCGTCTATTTCTTCGGCTGGCGGAGCCTGGCGCTGGTGGTTATGTGCTATATTCTCGGTATCCTGATCGAGATGGGATTCGCGATTTACAACAAGGAAGAGGTGACCGAGGGAATGTTCGTCACCTGCCTGATCTATCCCATGATTCTCCCGCCGACCATTCCCTTCTGGATGGCCGCGGTGGGTCTGGCGGTGGGCATCATACTCGGCAAGGAAGTGTTCGGCGGCACGGGCAAAAACATATTCAACCCGGCCATCGTGGGGAGAGTGTTTTTGGCGGTGACGTTCCCGACCGCGATGGCTTCGAAATGGGTCCAACCCTTCGAGGGCCCACTCGGCGGACTGACCCACTGGGCGCAGCGGGCGGATGCGGTAACCTCATCCACTCCCCTTATCGCCTTTCGCAACGGAGATCCCACCGGTATCATGGACCTCATGCTGGGGACTACGGCCGGTTCACTCGGGGAGACCGCGGGTGTTCTCATCATCCTCTGCGGGCTGTTCCTCATCATGACCCGTGTCGCCAACTGGCGGCTTCCGCTGGCCACCATCGGCTCGGCGCTGGCGCTGGCGGCCGCCATGCACCTGGCCGCGCCCGACCGGTTCGCCGGGCCGCTCTTCCACCTCTTTTCCGGCGGGCTGCTCTTCGGGGCTTTTTTCATGGTCACCGACCCGGTTACCAGCCCCTTTACCACTGCCGGGAAATGGATCTACGGCATCGCCATCGGAGCGATCACCGTGGTCATCCGCAATCTTTCGGGGTTCCCGGAAGGAGTCATGTTCGCCATTCTTTTCATGAACATCTTCGCCGCGGTGATCGATGATGCCGTGCTGGCGGTCAGGTTCGGGAGGAGCGCGGCATGAAGGAAAACAGGATATGGATGCTGGCGCTTCTGGCTATCCTCGGGGTGGTATGTTCCGGGGCGCTCGCTTTCGTGAATGTTAAAATCGATCCAGTTATTCGTCAGAACGAAAGTGTCCGGAGCAAACGTATCGTTCTCAATCTTTTCGAAGTGACCTACGACCCGCTTGATCCCGCTGCGGTCGAAAAGGCATACACGCAAAGAATCGGGGAAAACGAAGTGAACGGCCTCCCCTGCTACACCGAAAAGCGGAGCGGCCGAAAGGCGGTACGGCTCGGAGGCAGCGGATTCCAGGGCCCTATTCAGGTGCTCATGGCGCTCGATGGCGATACGGTGAGCGCGTTCCGGGTGGTGAGCCAGACGGAAACGCCAGGCTTGGGGAGCCGCATTACGGAAGAGGGGTTCCAGAAGTCTTTTGTCGGCAAAAAGGTCGGCCAGGGAATCAAGATGGTGAAGGGCGGAATGGCAGGAAAGTCCGAGTTCGACGCCATCACCGGGGCCACTGAAACCTCCCGCGCGCTGGAGCGCATCCTGAATGCGGGAATCGCATCCTATTTCGGGTCGCCGGGAAGTGATGGGGGGAGCGGGGAATGAGCCTTTTCAAAACACGGGAATGGAAAGTATTTTACGACGGATTCTGGACGAACAACGCCAGCTTCCGCATGATGCTTGGCATCTGTTCCGCGCTGGCGGTGACCAACAGCGTGGCCAAC
>JAWLHT010000309.1:0-6097 GCA_041690195.1 Candidatus Latescibacterota bacterium | reverse complement strand
CTTATCGCTATTCCGCGCCTTTCTTGGATGGGAATATGGATTTTTCACTTCCGGCAACACCGATAATCTACAATTGTAAACTTGGGTAATGACAAGCTCACCGAGAGAGGGGAATGAGGGGTGAGTTATATTTCCCGGCCTGAATCTCAAGACACCCGTTCACCACTAATCGCTTATCTTTACGCCCATGGGAACGAGGGGTGAGTTAGCTTTTCAGGAAGCCCGGAGATGAAATCGCTTCCCTGTTGACTTGTTTCTATGCGTTCCATACATTCCGGATATTCGCGATTCAGACCGATCCTGCCGACCCGGAGTTCCACCATGGCCGCAAACCCGCTCCTGAAGGACTGCCTGGACCGTCTGGCCGAGGGCTACGGGTCCGCCTATCTGGACACCGACCCGCTTGGGGTGGTGCATGAATATTCGGACCCGGCCGACATCGAGGTCGCCGGATTCGTGACTGCTGCGCTCGGTTATGGCGGCGCGGGGCAGATCCGTCGGAGCGCGCACGAGGTGTTCGCCCGGGCCGGTGAACCGCCCGCACAGTTCGCGGTGCGAGTATCCCCCGAAGAAGCGTTGGACCGGTTCCGGGGGTTCAAACACCGCTGGACCGGCGGCGGAGAGGCGGCCTTCCTCTTTCTCGCCGCCGGAGCCATGATCCGCGGGCACAGTAGCATCGGGAATCTCGTGCGCTCCCTGGACAACCCCTCGGAAGAAACAGTCGGGGGAACCATGACCCGGTTCGCGGAATGGATTCGGGCGCGCTGGAATTCAGCTTACGCCGGCGCATCCGCGCGGACGGGCGTCTCCTACCTCGTTCCCTCCCCTGCGGACGGCAGCGCGTGCAAGCGCCCGGCCATGTTCTTCCGCTGGATGGCGCGGGGCCCGGACGGCATCGATTTCGGGCTCTGGAAATTCATCTCCCCCGCGCGGCTGGTCATCCCGGTGGACACCCACATTGCCCGCATGGCCCGCCTTCTCGGCCTGACCTGCCGGAAAAGCCCGGACTGGCGCATGGCGCTGGACATCACCCGCTCCCTCCGCGCCCTCGACCCGGAAGACCCCGTTCGCTACGACTTCGCCCTGGTCCGCCCCGGCATCACCGGCGACTGCACACCGGGCCTCCGGGGCGACTGCCGCGACTGCGCACTCGCCGAAGTCTGCACCGAGGCGGGGGAGTCCGGACGGCGGCATAGACACTGACACGAAACATCCGCGGTAACATCAGGGATACCGGGTGAACAGCTATCAGGCCACCCAGGTCCGTATCTGGGCGACCCGGACGCTGAAAGAATTCCTCGTCAAGGGGTTCGTGCTGGATGATGAACGGATGAAACAGGAATTGTCCAGCTATCCCATTCTCGAATACACCGGAAAAGTGAGTGCACTGGAAGCCCGGCTCAAAGCCGAACGGGAATACGAGGAATACCGCAAGTTTCAGGACCGGAACTATATCTCCGATTTCGACAGGGAAATCAAACGGATTTCCGGAAAAGAATGACAGGGCAAGCACGAAGCAACTCTTCCATTCGTCATCTGTGACGGATTTGATTGATAAACGGTAAGCCGTGGAGGATACCGTAACCGGTGATGTACCGGCGCCACGGGATTTCTTCTGAGCAACGGACATAAAAAGCACGCGAGGACCGCATGCCGCAACCGAATACACACCGGACTATCTCAATATCGCTCGCGGCCGTTCTCATGCTCTCCGCAGCCCCCGCTCTGGCCCTGGAGCCGGTGACCGCATTGGATGACGGGTTCGTGCTGCCCTCTCCCGCCACCATGGCCGAGGCATCGCTTTCCTGGCCCGGGAGCGAGGCGCTGGCCGGGGGATCCTTCGCCGTGCTGGGCTGGACCGCGCCCTTCGGAGTGCGGGACTTGGCGGTGACCACCGCCGCGGCGGGGACCCGAATCGGAAAGGCCGGGGTGTTTATTTCGTACAGCGGCACGGGGTTCGATCTCTATTCCGATGATACGGAGAAAATCGGGGCCTCCTGGGCATTCTCCGGGAAAATTGCCGCCGGAGCACGACTGACCCGCACCGCAATGCGTATCGGCGGATACGGTGACGCCGACGCCTGGAGCGCCGATGCGGGAATCGTGATCCGCCCCGTTGAGACACTCTCCCTCGCCCTGGCGGTGGAAGATATGGCCGGAGCGGAACTGGGGGAATCCCGGGAACCGGTGGACGGCCGAACCCGGGCGGGTGCGTCCTGGCGCATGACAGAGGAAGTCACCCTGCTCGCATCGGTGACGAAGGTGCGGCGGTTCGATCCATCCCTTTCGGCGGGTGTACTGGCGGAAATCATCCCCTCCTTTCTGGTCGGGGCGCTTGGCGCGGGCGAGTCGGACCGCATCGAGTTTCTCGCCGCCTTCGATTTACGGAGTCTCCGGTTCTCCTACCGGGGGTCCTTCCATCGCGACCTGGGGTTTACCCACGGGTTCTCCCTGGGCTGGGCGGATAGGGGCGGGGTGACACGGTGAGGAGAGATGCTCTCCGCAGTATCCGTGCGGTCCGGCTTTTGTCTTCCTCGCTCCAAAACCACGGTACGGAACCGGGCTTTCGCTTCTCGCGAGAGAGATGATGCCCGTCGGCCTGATTATCCTTATATTGTCAGGATATTGTCAGGCGAGTGATGGGGGGGCCGGACTCCACCGGTTTCCCTGTCATCATGCTTCTGTGAAAACACCGGTTTGACCGGTAGAAAACGTCCTGCGTATCAGTTATATTGCATCTGCTTCCCGCATGACGATATCGTTATTGTATTCACCCTTGCATCAGGAGGTTTGCATGCTGAAGTTCACCCGTCCTCTCATCCGATATGGCCTTGTTCTCCTGCTCGCCGGGGCCGCGTCCCTGCAGGCCCAGGACCTGAAGCCGGTGCAACTCCCCTCGCCGCGGACTACCGGCGGGATGCCGCTCATGGAGGCGCTCGCCAACCGGAAAACCACCCGTGAGTTCTCCGACCGCGCCATATCCCCGCAGGTGCTCTCCAACCTCCTCTGGGCCGCCTGGGGCATCAATCGTCCCGATGGCCGCCGTACCGCACCCTCGGCGGTGAACTGGCAGCCGGTGGACGTCTATGTGGCGCTGAAAGAGGGGTTTTTCCGCTATGATGCCAAGGGGAACACCCTGGAGCCGGTGCTCTCCGAGGACATTCGCGCTCTCACCGGAAGCCAGGATTTTGTCGGGACCGCGCCGCTGAACCTGGTGTACGTGGCCGAGACCCTGCGCATTCCCCGGGACATCCCCTTCGAGCAGAAAGTGACCATCGCGTCAACCGATGTCGGTTTCATCGCCCAGAACGTCTATCTCTTCTGCGCTTCCGAGGGGTTGGGATGCGTGGTGCGGGGGCGGGTGGACAAGGAAGCCCTGGCCAAAAAGGCGGGACTTTCCGAAACGCAGCGGGTGCTGCTCGCGCATACTGTGGGATATCCGAAGGAATAATCCAACCCGCATACCCCATACGGAAAGGGCGGCCGCAGTTCACCGGTCGCCCTTTTTTATATGGGTGTAGACTCAATTGCACCGGTGTTCAAGTTGCCCGGGTGAGCGATTTGACTTCCCATCGGTACGGATCTCGGGGATGCGTTCCCCTCCCGGCCGGTCCGGACCCCTCCCCTTGATCCCATTGTCGTAAAGACAAGCAGATAGTAGTGAACGGTTGTTTTGTGATTCAGGCCGGGAAATATAACTCACCCCTCGTTCCCCTCTCTCGCAAGAGAGGGGATGACTCGTTATCGGCCCTCTCGGTGCTTCCTATGACTCAATTCCCCCTCTCTCTGGAGAGAGGGGGCCAGGGGGTGAGTTACCGGCCAAAACCTCCACTAATTATATTTAGTACTCATGCGTGCCTGCGGTTTTCTCTTATCTTTACGACAATGGGGCTAGGGGTGAGGTCCCCTCTCCTTGGGGAGACCTCTTTCCCAAACTCCGCACAGGGCATCGTTACAATTGAACCTACACCCCTTTATATCTATTTTGAATCGGTCCGTGATTGATTCCCGAGATTGAGCTGGCAGTATCGACCTGGCATCTATCTCTTGTCTTTGGTTATCCCATCCCACTGGTCGGTGCGGAAGCTCGCCGCGGGAAGCCCCTCTTTGTTGTAAAGATTGCAGTCCGGGTTGTCATCCCAGGCGTAGCGCACCGCGACGGGTTTGGCGACCGTGTCGCTCCACACCACCACTTCGTCCCCCTCGATGCGGGCCTCGGCCCAGACGAATTTCCGGTCCTCCCCCGCGATCATGAAGCCCTTGAGCGGTTCGCCGTTCCGGGTCACGAGCCCTCCGTGGACATGGTCAAAGCTCAGGCGCGCCCGGTTGCCGTCCACGCGCATGGACTTATACAGCGGACCGGAATAGACCAGGGATTGGCCGTAGGCAGTGTGCAGTGCGGCGAGCGCGGCGCGGCGTCCCGCCTCCTGCTTGTTCTTGTAGTGGACGTCTTCGGACTGGCCGATGTCGAGGGTGACCGCCATGCCGACCCCGGGGAGTTCCGTGGCCATGCGCTGGGCCTCCCAGGTTTCCGCCCAGGCGCTTTCGGAGGGCTCCTTGTCGGTCTGGTTCACGTTGGCGAGCTGGACCACGATGAAGGGCATCTCCGGCTGATTCCACTGCGACCGCCAGTCGCGAATGAGGGTTTTGAGCAGGGTACGGTACATGTAGCCGCGGCCCGAATCGCCCTCGCCCTGATACCAGACCGCGCCGGCCACCGGGTACTCCGTGACGGGGGCGACCATGGCGTTATAGAGCCAGCCCGGAGCCCAGAGCGCCTTGTCGAACCCATTGGGGTTGGCCGGGAAGGGGTTGTAGGACTGACGGCGGCTCATCTGGACGAAGCAGTATTCGAACCATCCGGCCACAGCGTCATAGTGCAGGATCATCTCCATCGGTTTGGCGTCGATGACCGGCCCCCAGCCTTCCAGGATGTACCGGGTATCGGGGTTGGCTTCCAGCGCCGCACGGCTGGTCCAGGTGTGGATGTTTGTCCCGCCCCAGGCGGCCTGGATCATGCCGATGGGAACATTCAGACTGTCCTGGAGGGACCGTGCGAAGTAGTACCCCACGCCGGAGAAATCGCCCACGGTGTGCGGGGTGCATTCCTGCCACTGGCCCATACAGTCGTTTCGCGGATCGGGATAGCCGTCCTTGCGCACCTCGAAAAGCCGGATTTTCGGGTGCGTGCCGTTCCAGATTTCCTCCTCCGGGTTGGCGGAGTACTTCACCGGCCATTCCATGTTGGACTGCCCCGAACACACCCACACATCGCCGATGAGGATGTTGTGGAGGGTGATGCGGTTGTTGCCTTCGATGCGCATCTCGAAGGGACCGCCCGCCTTCATGGGCTTGAGCGTCACCCGCCAGAGGCTGTCCGCACCCGCCACGGCGCTCCCCTTCCGGCCGCTGAACCGCACGGTCACCTTTTCACCGGGATCGGCCCAGCCCCAGACCGGGTACTCGGCGTTCCGCTGGATCACCATGTGGTGATCGATGAGCGCCGGGAGACGAACGTCGGCGTGGAGGGTTGCGGACAAGAACAGAAAGGTCAACAGTGTGAGAACCGGGTAGAGGATTCGGTGCATGGGATTCTCCCGTGAATACATGCGCGGATTGGATTGCGGCCGTATCACGACCGGGACTATGTCACGAATTCTTTGGCCCGGGAAAGAGCGGCGCGAATTTCTCTTCGCGCATATCCGGAAAGAAGTGACGGTATCTCCCGCATTATACGAATGAGCGGAGGGGGCGACAAGAACAATCTCTCGCGAGAGAGGGAACCCGAGGCGCACGAAAAAGACCCGTTTTCAAGCTGATTTTGACGGTTTTCCCTGCTATCGGAAAATCCACCGCCCTGACCCAAAACTTTGTAATGGCACGCTTGTTGAAGGGGCATACGCTATACCGAATCAGGCCGCACCATCTTTTCTCTCTTATGTTCCCCCTATCACCCCATTGCCATAAACAGAAGCGATTAGTAGTGAACGGCTGTTTTGCGGTACAGGCCGGATAAATATAACTCACCCCTCGTTCCCCTCTCTCGGGGAGAGAGGGGATGACCCGTTATCGGCCGTCTCGGTGCTTCCTATGACTC
>JAWLHT010000308.1:0-6115 GCA_041690195.1 Candidatus Latescibacterota bacterium | reverse complement strand
TTTCATCTCCCCGCTGGAATGAGAATTCCGCGTGTACGCCGATATGTGCTCGTTAGTGACCTTTATTGACCATGAATTTTCCTTAAGTTTACGACAATGCCCCCTGGCCCCCTCTCTCCAGAGAGAGGGGGAATTGAGCCATAGGAAGCACTGAGATGGCCGATAACGAGTCATCCCCTCTCTTGCGAGAGAGGGGAACGAGGGGTGAGTTATATTTTCGGGAAGCGCGAAGGTTCCGGCCTGTCCGGGGATGATGGCCTCTGCATCGGGTGGATGCGTCGGCACTGTCCCTTCTTTCCGGAGCCCGGCCTTGACAGGCGGATGCGGCGAGCGTATCTTCCCGAAAACAAGACCGGAAACCGGGAGGCGCGCCGTGGATTTCCAATGGGCGGAAGAGATCGGGTGGCTTAAGCGGATCAAGGATTCGGTTTCATTCCGCCACCATGCAAGCCGGGTGTTCGGGACCGCTCCCGGGTTCGGGCTGGTACCCCCGCCTCCCCGCGACCGCCGTCCCGGGATCAGCGCCATGATGCGCCTGCGCAACGAAGCCCAATGGATCGAAACCGCCCTGCGTTCGCTGGCCCCCTTTGTCGAGCACTTCAGCATTGTGGACAACGGTTCCACGGACGGTACTCCCGGGATTGTCGAGCGGGTAGCTCGAGAGTTATCGCTCGATTACACACTGGAACTGCTGCCCACAGAGGATTTCGGCGAAGTCTGTGACCGGGCACTCCGCAATACGGTATGCCGGTGGGTTTTGCGGTGGGATGGCGACATGATTGCCAGGACCTCCGGGAGCCATACTCTGGCCAGGCTCAGAGAATTCATACATTCTCTAGACCGCAACCGCTATTATGTCATCTACTTTCCCCATATCCAGCTCGATGGCGACCTGTTCCATCAGGATCCCGACCACCTGATCCATTACGAGGATTATCTGTTTACCTGGTCTCCACGGATCCGTCACACCCGTACCGGAAGATACCGTGAGATTCCCTTCCCGCTCTATTACCGGCGTCTCCATGTCTGGGAAACGTCCTCATTCCATCTGAACGGTACGGATTCCCCCGAGGCCATGATCACCAGAAAATACTGGGCCGACTGGCGGCGGCGGAACGATTTGTTTCTCTGGCCCACACTCCGCTCCTATGCACTCGAACGTATCCGTGACGAATACGGAGTCACAACCCTGGAAGAAGCGGGAGCCCTGTATATACGGGAACGGAGCGCCCGGTTTGTTCCGTATGACCGGGAGCGGTTCGGCGAATATCCGGAACTTTTGAAATCCCACCTGACTTCGTTTCCGTTGCGTCTGGTTCGACGGGCGGGACGTATTGCCGGGCGGAACGATGTCATGGGGGTGCTTGATCGTATCGATGACGCTCGACGAGGTGTCCAGGTGGATGTGATCATCCCGACCCGCAACAGGGAAGGGTATGCCCTTGCCGCGTCGGAAATGCTTTTGGCGGAAAAGTATCCCCGGTTCCGGGTCATTGTCGTGGACCAGAGCGATTCACCTTCTCAACGCCTTTGCCTTCTGGCGGAGCGGGACCCGCGGCTGGTATACCATCCGTCGGAACCGCAGGGGCTGCCCGCCGCCCGCAACGAAGGACTCCGGCTCAGCAGTGCCGATATCGTGGTGTTTATTGATGATGACGTTGCTGTTGATCCAGGCTTCATCGCGGCGCACGCGGAAGCGTACGATCGCCCCGATGTTGGCGCTGTTGCCGGGAAAATCCGGGAAAACGGCCACACCGGTTCCAAACTACCGTCCGGGAAAATGGGAACGGTCAATTTTTGGACCGGCGCGCTCCACCGGGGGTACACGGAAGACATTCCCCGGGATGTGGACCTCGCTCCCGGCGGAAACATGTCGTTCCGGAGGAGCGAAATCCTTGCGGCGGGAGGGTTTGACGAGCGGTTCGGCGGGTCGTTTCTTTTCGAGGAGTCAGACGCGAGCCTGACGGTGCGGGCCCGGGGATTGCGTATCCGGTATGTCCCGAGGGCGGCGCTCACCCATCTGCGCGCCCCCTCCGGCGGCTGCCGTCCGCCCGACCGCAATCGGGAAACCTATTGGTACTGTCACAACTTCATGGTTCTGTTTCGCAAGCATTTTCCCAAACGTACCCTCCCATCCTGGCTGGTTCTGCGGATGGTTAAGCTGGGGAGGGATGTGTTCAGGTTCCGCAGTTTCGATCCGCTGATGTATGGGGTGCGCGGACTCATTGACGGATTCCTGACGCATCGCCGGGGGGCTGTCGGAAGGATCAGGATGTGAGAAAGTGTTCGCGATCAGCTTTCGCTTGCCCCACTTTTCCCATCTCCTGAGTTCGCGTTGTCATGAGCCGCAGTTGGTTGGATGTGCGATTATGTCGCGGGGTGCGCCGAGTCACTTCCCGCTCCCGGTATTTCGTTCTCTTCGACCAGCGGAATGGATAAGCAGAGCCCCAGAAGGCACCAGAACGGCTCCATGATGCGGACGATGATAAAAGTGTTCGTGCCAATGGCATGAAACATCAGTCCGACCAGGGCGCAGAAAGTTCCGGTGATCAGGATCGTATACAAAGGATCGCCACCGTACCGTTTTCTCAAGTCAAGCAGCACCTGTCCGATTCTCCACAGGAGGAACAGGAACAGGATCAGGCCCAGCACCCCCGTTTCAATGAGTACACGATGGTACTGGGCATCGAGAAAGTCGTACCCGGTCACTCCATACCCGAGAATCGGCCGGTTCAGGAAGTCGCGGAATGCCATCCGCATCGAATAGAGCCGGGCGGCGGTGGAGGAGTCGAAGGAAATATTGTCCGGGAGCGCCGCATCGGGATCAACATTGTCCGGGAGTTTTGTATCGGTTCCCGTTTCGGTCTGGATGAGAAGCATATTGTCCCGGATATTGCCGGAAAAGGTGTAGGTGAACCGGTCCACGATGGTTTCCGGAAGGGTGAACGGCAGAATGGCGAACCCGATGAGGAATGCGCCGATGAGGGCGTTTCGTTGGCGCATGAGGACAATGAGTGCGAGATACAGGGGAAAGAAACCCAGCCATGTGGCGCGCGAGAGGGTATACAGAATGGCGATGAGGCAAATCCCGGCTAGTATTCCGACCGCAGTTCTCCGGATGGTCCCGGTGACGGAGAAAAAGAGGACGGCGGTCAGGCTGAACATGATGAGAAGATAGCCGCCAAGGGTATTCGGCTCGGAAGATTCACCCTCGAAAGGCGCTGTGATGCGGACACCCTGGGGTATTTGCATGAGCCCGTTCGCAAGAACGATGATATACGTGATGAAAATGGCGAGCAGGAGATTCCGGATGTGCTCCCGTGATCGGATGTTGTTTACGGTAAGAAAGAAGATCACGAAGTACTCGAAGTATTTGAGGACGAAGAAGAATCCGGTAACAGGGGAAGTGACCGTTCCCTCGAAAATGCCTTTTAATGTGGATAGAATGCAGACCACTATATACAGAAGAATGGGAATATTCAGGGGTGTGCGTGTCACCACGCCGATGTTTTTCACAAGCGCGCTTTTGGCCAGCCAGGCAAATCCCATGACCAGAAGCAGTATGTCTTCGAACCGTATGGTGAATCCTCTTCCGGAGTAATCGCGCGCCCCGATTTCCGGAGAAAGCAGCATGCTGAAGATGAGAAGATAAAGCGCAATCCGTGGGCTGAGAAATCCGAAGATGAAAAGTCCGGCCGCTATCACTATTCCGCTGACCAGCATTATGTTCCGTGTGGAGAGAATGAACGCGGTATACACGCATACCGCGAAGAGCCCGAACACCAGAAAGGCCAGCTTTGCGGTAACCTGATCCGGCTGACGGGTACTTGAGTGCATGGCGTCCTTTCTCACACGGGCATCGCCCGGAGCTACCCCGGGGGAGCGCATTCGGCTCTGGAACCGCATTAATCCGGGAACTTTTGGCAAGTATATGCATCTCAAATCTGAAAGTCAAACATATTGCGCGGCGTCGTCGCTCCCTGCGGAGAGCCTGCCCGACGAAATCCCTTGCCTCGGGACCACGTCATGGGTATATTTTTATCTTTGCGGTTCCCGCTTCCCTTTCCCGATTCATGTCCAGTCGTTACTGGATACTTTCCTTTCCGGGGTCCTGAGTGAACGACAAGACGATTGAAATCCTGATCCAACTCCTCGGCCATATTAAGGAAAACAGTCTCGATATCGAGAGTTTGAGCGACTTTTCCGAATCCCTGGTCATCAGGGGCTATAACGAAAATGAGATCGCCGAGGCTCTGGGCTGGCTCTTTGAGCGATTCAATCTGCCCGCCGCGGAACTCACAGAAATTATCGAACAGGCCAATGGCTCCGTTCGGGTGCTCAGCGACTTCGAACGGTTGAAAATAACGCCCCAGGTGTACGGATACCTGCTGAAGCTGCGGTCGCTTTCCGTGATCACAAGTTCTCAGATGGAGCGGGTGATAGACTACTGTATGTTCCTCGGCATCAATAACATGGCCGAGCCAGACATCGACGAGATCGTGGCGAACATACTGTTCGATGAGTATTCCTGAAGAAATAGAGGAGATGCAGTCATTAATGGGGAAGTCACTGGTAATAGTTGAGTCTCCCGCGAAAGCGAAGACGATTAATAAATTTCTCGGTTCCGAATACATCGTGAAGGCTTCCGGAGGCCATATCATAGATTTGCCCCCCCGGGAGTTCGGCATTGATGTTGAACACGGGTTTTCTCCCCGCTACGAGGTCATCCGGGGCAAGTCCAAGATCCTCCAGGATTTGAAGAAGTCCGCGGAGCAGGCTGATACCGTTCTGCTCGCTACAGACCCTGACCGCGAAGGCGAGGCAATCGCGTGGCATATCGCCAACCGGATTCTGAAAAAGGGGCAGCCGCATTTTCGGGTGCTCATCAACCAGATCACCAAGGATGCGGTGGTTCACGCCGTTGAGAACAAGGGCGAGCTCGACCTGAACAAGGTGAACGCTCAGCAGGCCCGGCGAATCCTTGACCGGCTGGTGGGGTACAAAGTCAGCCCCGCTCTTTGGAAGACCCTGTACCCGGGCCTTTCCGCGGGACGGGTGCAGTCGGTGGCTTTGCGGCTGATTGTGGAGCGCGACGCCGAGATTGATGCCTTTACCCCGGAGGAGTACTGGGAAATCCGGGCGTTGCTTGCCACCGGCGCGGGCGAAGAGTTCGAAGCTCGCCTGGTGAAAAAGAGCGGCAAGGAAATCAAGATGCGGAACGCGGAGGAAGCGGAAGCGGTTTCGAGCGAACTGTCCTCCGCCTCCTACGTTGTACGGGAAATCACCGAAAAGAAAATCCGGGGAAATCCGGCCCCTCCGTTTATCACCAGCACCCTTCAGCAGGATGCGGCCCGACGGCTTGGCTTTACGGTTTCACGGACCATGCGTGTCGCCCAGGACCTCTACGAAGGTATTGAACTTGCCGACGGCGCGGTCGGGCTCATCACATACATGCGTACCGATTCGACCCGAATCGCTCCGGAAGCGCTGGAGGAAGTGCGTGCATACATATCCGAAAAGTGGGGGGCGTCCAACCTGCCGTCCAAGCCCAACTTCTACCGGGCCAAGAAAAACGCACAGGACGCCCATGAGGCCATCCGTCCGGCATCCATGGATCTCACCCCGGCCGATGTGAAGTCTTCCCTCACTCCGGAGCAGTTCAAGCTCTACTCGCTGATCTGGAACCGGTTTGTGGCCTCCCAGATGAAGCCTTCCGAGTCAACCGTGTTGACCGTCTCCATTGCGGCCGGAGACTATGAGCTTCGGACCAGCGCCACACGGTTGGATTACAAGGGATACCTCGCGGTATACGAGGATCTGAAGAACGACGACAAAGGTGAGGATGCGGACAGCCAGGGAACCGCGCTTCCCGCGGGGCTCAAGAAGAACGATCCGTTAGCCCTGCGCAAGCTTTCCCCGTCCCAGCATTTCACCAAGCCGCCCGCCCATTATACCGAGGCGTCGCTGGTGAAGGAACTGGAATCTCTTGGGATCGGCCGTCCCTCGACCTATGCCCAGATTATTCACACCATTCAGGCCAGGGAGTACGTTCTCCGCGAGAAGGGCAAACTCATTGCCACCGATCTGGGCAAGGATGTTAACCGTTTGCTCGTAC
>JAWLHT010000307.1:0-6181 GCA_041690195.1 Candidatus Latescibacterota bacterium | reverse complement strand
CGCCCGCGGGAGCGGGCGCTTTCGGTCTTCATTCGAACATCGGCGGACTATTTCGATTTCCGCTCGATTTTGCCCATTCTGATGGCCGGGGGGGTGTTATACTCCTGCGCGGTTTTCCGGACATATTCCTTGAACTGTTCCGGGGTGTTCATCACTTCACCTTCGCTCCAGCCGGCGAGCAGCATGTATTCATAGGAGCGGTCCCTGTTCGCCGGTATTTTGAAGGTGTGATTCCCGACCCTGGCCGGGACAAACTGGTACCGGGGCTGGTAGGAATCCTTCACAATGAGACCGGTTCCGACATAGCTGACGGTGAGTTTGGTGAGGCCGGTGGGATCATCCGGTGAAGAAATCTCGTCGTTCCCGATGGAATAGAGTGCGTTCCCCTCTCGGCCGTAATCATACTCGCCCTTTATCTTCCGGATGCCGCAGCCGAACATGACACCGTCGCGCTTGGGATTGAACTCTGTATAGTTCACCCGGCAGGTGGAATAGTTCTGGTTGGCATAGACGGTGTATATCTGTTCCAGCGCATAGGAGCCGTCTCCGGTATTCCAGTTCATGGTCTTGACCTTGATCATGCTCCGCAGCGGACCGTTCACGACAACCTCGAAGGCGTACCGGGTGTCGGTGATCTGTCCGCCGTTCCATCCGCGCTCGGGCTTGAACTCGGTTTTGACCGGAGTGAACCGGGGCCGTGACGCGGAGTCGGGCTGCGCCGGAACTTCGAAAAGGCAGATGCCGCCCGCACCGAATGAGTCCTCTACCCGCATGATGTCCGAACCGTAATCGTAGGGTACGGCGTATCCGTTCCAGTTGTTTATGTAGAGCTCGGGGGACATGAGCACGTTCTTGCGTTTGCCGTAAAGATCGCAGTCGGTGGGATACCACAGCTTCCAGCCCACGTTGTGTGATTCCCAGAAGGGGATCAAGTGACGTGAGTAACTGCCGATGGCGGCGTGGGTCCCGTGGATGTTCCATCCCCGCTGGGTGAAACCGTAGTAGAGATAAAATGACCGGGTCTCATGTGCCTTCAGGTCGGTCATGAAAAAGAATTCATCCCCGATGCCGTCACGGTCGAGATCGTCGAACTGGTTATATAACTGATGACCGTTGGTTTCGCCGTGGATGCGGTGGCCCCCGCCGAGTGAAAGCTCCTCCTGCGTGGGTTGCGGAACACCGGGCAGAGCGGGGTCCACCACGATAAGGGAAAGTTCGGTCGCATCCTGGATGGGAAGCAGTTCACGGGGGATGGTAATGGGACAGTTTTTGCGGTCAACGCCGAGCGGGTTGGTTATCTCGATCTTGACCCGTACTGCGGGAGCGAAGTTTCCCTCGGTGTACCACGGAGTTTCGGCTGCGCTCATACCCGGAGCGACAGTGCAGAAAAGGCCGGTCAGAAATACCCGCAGTGGAATACGCATGAGTGTACCTCATAATGGGATGAGGGTGGAGCGGAAGCAGCGCATAAACGGGAATGCGCCGAACCGGCGTATAAGGCAGGAAAACGGTCTCCCCGGAAACAAAACAGTTGCAATCGCAAGGCTTTGATGTACCTTTCCAGAGTAATGAGTATAGCATGAGCGCAGAGGCGGAAACAAGGTTTTTCATACTCCGCTTCTGAAACGGTATACCGCTCGTTTTGACGGAGTGTCTTCTACAAGGAGTTGTTGATGAGAATTGTTCAGCTTTCTCTCGCCGCTGTCATGGGGATCGCGGTCTGCTGTCTTCCCGCGGCTGCCGCTGACCGGACGGACCAGCTCAAGAAGGAAGCCGTTTCCTGGGTGGAATCCAACCGGACGACATTTGAAGATGCTGCTCTCGCCATTCACGAATACGCCGAAATCGGCCTGGAAGAGTACCGGTCCGCCGAAACCCTCGCCGGACTCTTGGAACGTCAGGGATTTCGTGTGGAGCGCGGCGTGGCGGATATGCCCACCGCGTTTGTGGCCTCCTGGGGCTCCGGGAAGCCGGTGATCGGTATTCTCGCCGAATATGACGCTTTGCCCGGACTCTCCCAGAAGGCCGGTGTTCCAAACCAGGAGCCGGTTGCGGAGGGTGCTCCGGGGCACGGCTGCGGGCACAACCTCCTCGGCGCGGGGAGCGCGGCCGCCGCCGCGGCCATGAAAGCGGTCATGGAGAAGCGCGGCATCCCGGGAACGGTTCGCCTCTACGGGTGCCCGGCCGAAGAAACCATTATCGGCAAAGTGTACATGGCCAAGGAGGGCCTGTTCGATGACCTCGACGCTTGCCTGGTCTGGCATCCGAGCGGGCAAAACAAGGTGCATGTGGAGAGCAACAGGGCGCTGAACAGTTTCGAGGTAGTCTTCCGGGGGAAGACCGCCCATGCCGCGGGTGATCCCTGGAGCGGCCGGAGCGCCCTGGATGCCGTGGAACTGATGAGTGTGGGGGTGAACTATCTCCGTGAGCATGTCCGGGAGAGTGTCCGTATCCATTCCATGATCAGGGACGGCGGAAAGGCTCCCAACATCGTACCGGACTATGCCCGGGTGTGGTACTTCGTCCGCGACTCCAGCCGTCAGGGAGTGGAAGACACCTATGCCCGTGTTCTCAAGTGCGCGGAAGGCGCGGCGCTCATGACCGGTACCACCATGGAAGTGAATTTCATCACCGGTGTTTACAACTATCTCCCCAACCGGGTGCTCTCCGAGGTGCTCCAACAGAATCTTTCCGGTATTGGAGCGCCGGAGCCCGATGCGGAGCAGATGTCTTTCGCCCGGACAATGCAGAAGTCGCTCGGCGTGAAGGAAGCCGGAATCAATACGGAGATCGCCCCGCTCGGTGACGGTAGTGGAATTTCCGGAGGCTCCACCGATGCTTCCGATGTGAGCAGGATTGTCCCCACCTCCGGCGAAATGGGAATCGTGTGCAATCCCTCGGGCGCTCCGGGTCACAGTTGGGCGGTGACATCCAGTTCGGGCTCTTCTCTGGGGCTTTCGGGAATGGTCACCGCGGGCAAGGTGCTCGCGGCAAGCGGCCTCGAACTGATGGTTACCCCCTTGCTCCTGGAGAAGGCGAAATCGGAGTTTCGGGAGAAAACGAAAGGGTTTGCATACAAGAGCCCCATTCCCGATGGCCAGAAGCCGCCCGTACCGGAGAGAAATCAGCCCCGAACCCGTTGACGCAAACACGAGAGAGGAGCAGTTCAATGAACTTCCGCTTCCGTGCCGCCGGGTTGGTGCTGGCGGTGGCGTGTTTCGCACCCGCTTTCGCCGAAACAGGCTTCTCCGGGGAGGTTGGGATCTGGCGCAAGTTCGAACATTCCTTTGTCAGCATCAGGGAGTACGACAATCCGCTGTACGATATCCGTTCCTTCACCGTCCGGTTCATCGCTCCGGGGGGACGGGTGAGGACAGTGAATGGGTTCTGGGATGGCGCGACGGACTGGAAGGTTCGCTTCATGCCGGACGAAACGGGGACGTGGACCTTCGAATCGGCCTGTTCGGATACGCTCAATCCGGGCCTGCACGGGATAAAGGGCTCCTTTGTCTGCGCCGGAGCGGAAAGGGGGCCGGACATCTTCACCCGGGGCGCGATTACCCGGGCGAAGGGCGCATACCATCTCATGCACGCCGACGGATCCCCGTTTTTCTGGCTGGGTGATACCGCGTGGAACGGAGCTATCCGCGCCACCGGTGAAGAGTGGGATCGGTATCTGGATTTTCGCGCCGGTCAGGGATACTCGGTGATACAGTTTATCACCACCCAGTGGCGGGGATGCGCTGCGGACCCGGACGGGCGGGTGGCATTCGAGGGAGCCGGACGCATCCGGGTAAACCCGGACTTTTTCCGAAGGATAGACCGTCGGTTCGACCAGGTGAACGAACGGGGCCTTATCGCCGCCCCGGGGTTGCTGTGGACGCTTCAGCGGGGAGCGGGACGGGAACTGAATCCGGGATACTATCTCCCCGATCCGGAGGCGATTCTCCTGGCGCGGTACATGGTGGCACGCTGGGGCGGAAACCACGTGGTGTGGTTGCTCGGCGGCGACGGCAAGTACATTGATGAATATGAACAGCGCTGGAAGAACATCGGCCGGGGGGTATTCGGGGACGAACACCCCGGGTTGGTAACCCTGCATCCGATGGGAGGGTCCTGGGTTGGAAATGCCTATGCCGGGGAACCCTGGCTCGACATCATCGGTTACCAGTCCAGCCACGGGCTTGGGAAATCGACCGTCGAGTTTATGACCCGCGGTCCCGCCGCCCGTACGTGGCACATGCTCCCCGCCCGTCCGGTCCTGAACATGGAGCCGATATACGAGAACATTTTCAGAAACATGAGTGAACGGGATGTCCGAACAGCCTGCTGGTGGAGCATCCTGGCCACTCCCGTCTCCGGTATCACCTATGGAGCCAACGGCATCTGGCCCTGGTTGAAAGCCGGGGAAAAAATTCTCAATCATACCGATGCTCCCCACACGCGGCCCTGGGAGGAGAGCCTTTCCTTCCCCGGCGGCGCGCAGACG
Organism: Candidatus Latescibacterota bacterium; assembly: GCA_041690195.1. Taxonomy (GTDB): domain Bacteria; phylum Latescibacterota; class Latescibacteria; order Latescibacterales; family Latescibacteraceae; genus JAWLHT01. The sequence goes on along the minus strand of JAWLHT010000307.1, from coordinate 1,692 downwards.
GCGCATCTCGCCGCTTTCATGCGGAGGCTGGAATGGTGGAGACTCCGCCCGGCGCAGGAACTTCTGGCGGACCAACCCGGAGACCGGGACTTCAAACAATTCGTTTCAGCGGCGGCTGATGACAGCCGGGATGTCATTGTGGTATATATCCCCGTCCGGACGACGATTTCGCTGCTCAATCCCGGCGCTTTCCCTTACCGGGGCCGCTGGTTCGACCCGGTCACCGGACAGTATAAGGCAGCTTCGATTGATGCACGGAAGGGAATCCTGGCGGCGACGCCTCCGGCTGATGACGACTGGGTGCTCCTCCTGGAGAAACGGAGATGATTCGGAGTACGAGTGCGTACGGTGTCTGATTTCCTGTAAAACCAGGGGGGGAGTGGGCATCGAAGAAAGAACGCCGGGGAAGTATTTTTCGCAGGTGTTTTCAGCGGAAACAGGCCCGCCGGCAGCCTGGCCGAGAGTCTTTCACAAAGCTTTGAACACTGGAGAAAAGAATCGCACGATGCAGATAATGAGCAGGAGATCGTTCGGGAAAATGTTGCTTCCCGTACTCTCAGTGGCTGCCGGATGCGCCGGTCGGACAGGACACGGGGACCGGAAGAGCATGGCCGCTCCCGGAGCCGTCCTGGAAATGCTGCCGCGGAAGTTCGGCTTTGCCGAAGGACCGGTTGCGGACCGCCGTGGAGACGTTTTCTTTGTGGATTATCCCCGGAACCGGGTCTGCCGGTTGGCAGCGGATGGCGTCCTGTCCGTTTTCATGGAAGATGTCCCCGGACCGGTGGGACTGGATTTCGACCGTGACGGGAACATGGTGGTTGCCTCCACCGGGAGGCGGGCCATCATCTCGATAGACATGAAAAGCCACCGTCAGACCATACTGGCGGATCGTTATGACGGAAAACGGCTCAACAGCCCCAACGACCTGTGGTGCGACCCGAATGGCGGAGTATACTTCACCGATCCACGGTTTGTCTCCCTGCCTGAACCGATGGAACAGGAGGTAATGGGGGTGTACTATATACCGCCGGATCGTTCGTCGCTCATCAGGGTTATCGGAGATCTGGACAAACCCAACGGCGTCACCGGCACTCCCGAAGGCTCCCGGTTGTTTGTGAACGACACTGCCCGGGATGAAACCTTTGTGTATGCGGTCAACCCTGACGGAACGCTTTCCGGGAGAAAGAGTTTCGCAGCGGAAGGATTTGACGGCATGTGTCTGGACCGGGAGGGAAACGTTTACATAACCTCGGCCGGAGTGGAAATTTACACGCCGGCTGGAAAGAAAATCGGGCATATAGATGTTCCCAACCGGCCCACCAATCTCTGCTTTGGCGGGCGGGACGGGAAAACGCTCGTGATTACCTCGATTCCCGCGGTTTACACCCTGAGGATGCGGGTCGGGGGGGTACTGGGGCCGTGAACCGGCTCATCGCGATGGAGGGTGCAAGAGAGGGGTGGGGAAGCCCGGTGTCGCTGATTGTCTTTGGGTACTCATGCATGCCAGTGGTTTTTCTGTATGGTTCGTCTATGAGCAGGGGGGTGAGGGCCGGGGCGGACGGGATGGGCTCTTTCTTACCGGTACCGAAAAAGAAAGGGTGTAGACTCAGTTGTAACGGTGTTAAGGCTGCCCGGGAGAGGGTTTTGATTTTCCATCGGTACGAATATCGGGGATGGGCGTCCCGCCCGGCC
>JAWLHT010000306.1:0-6295 GCA_041690195.1 Candidatus Latescibacterota bacterium | reverse complement strand
ATCTCCCATGTTACCTCGTCGAGAATTACATCCAGATCAAGGGAAGAGGTCATGGATTCGGCGATCTTGGTGGAAAGTTCGAGCAACTGGGATTTATACTGCAGTCGCTCGTATTCCTGGGCATTTTTGATGGAACCGGCGATGCTCGCGGTGAAGTTGTTCAGTTCCTCTGCTTCAGCTTCTGAAAAGTCCCGCTCTTCTTTGCTCCGGATGTTGACCACGCCTAGGAGATCACTTTTCCAGAGAATGGGGAAGGAGAGGATCGAAGGGTACTTTTCGTCTTCGGAATAAGCCGAGTAAAAGCTGCGGGGATCTTTCAGAATGTTTTTTGAAGTCAGCCATTTCCTGGTCTTGGCGACCGTGCCGGTCAGTCCCTGACCGATCTGGATGCGAACGTTTCCAATGGCTATCGGATCGAGTCCTACACTCACCCGTAACACCAGGACATCCGTTCCCGGTTCTTTCAGAAAGATCACCACGTCATCAACGGAAAGGTACTCGCCAATGATACGGGCCAGGAGTTCGAGACGTTCTTCAACCACAAGCGGAGCACTGGCCAGCTTCAGGGCGTGGGTGAGCAGAACTTTCGAGCGGATGGTGGTGAAACTGTCCTGATCGTTACGGTTGGGCATGGTGTGTATCCGGTGAATCAAGTTTCAGGTTCAGGAGAACGCTGATGCTCCCATGTGCATTCGAGTGCAGGTAAAGGTTGGCAACTCGCGTTAACATACGGAATGGCAATGCGGAAGTCAACCGCTTAGGCGTTCGGGATTACCGGTGGAAAGCGGGTTCGGGATGGCAGGGGATGCTGACGGAAGTGAACCCAGGTTGGCGGTCATCAAAACAATACGGGTGGCCTGTCGGGTATGGTCGGCAACCGGTTCCGTGCCGCGGGTTTTTTCATGTATTCTCCCTGAGACGGGAGATGCCGCCTGAAGATCGTGGGTTCAGCCGCGCCGGAATCAACGAAATAGCGAGGCTTTTCCCCTCCCTCGGTTCCTCTGGCGTAAAACCGGGGTTGATACGCGATGGTCACAATCCTTCGTATGTTTCCCCGTTTTCCGGTACCCCCATGTAAAATCACCCCCATGCCCGCATGCGTATGGGGGTGAAACGATTATGGTGTGGGCCTGAAGTCAGCCGGTGCAGGGGCGATGTTGCTGCACCATGTAGTGCATATGCAGTTCCGTATGCCCCAGCCGCTCTGCGCAGACCCGTTTCCCCGCCGCAACGGAAACTACTTCCCGGAAAAGCAGTTCTCCCATTTCTTCTATGGTGGTGTCCCCGAAAAGGACATTGGATGTGTCCACATCAATGTTTTCGCGCATGGTTTCACAGGTGCGGGGAGAGCCGCAGACTTTTATGACCGGCATAAGGGCGCTGCCCATGGGAGTGCCTCTGCCCGTGGTAAAAAGGAGCAGGTGACAACCGGCTGCCGCGGCATTGGACATATTCTCGGCGTCGCTCACCGGGGAAACGCCCCTGGTAAGGTCGTCGGGAATGGAATCAATGAGGTAGAGTCCGGGAGTGCGGGGGCGTTCTCCCACCCGGATGACATCACGAATGGGACGATGGCCGCTTTTCATGTATGCCCCGAGAGACTTTTCCTCGATTGAGGTCAGTCCGCCTTCGGCATTGCCGGTGGCAATGCCGAACATGCCGGCTCGGACCGCGACGTCAATAGCCCGGTTCACCGCTTCGCGGATTTTTTCCGCAACTGCGGAGTCAGCACGTACCGCAGCCATTTCCGCGCATCCCATCATCTCGGTAATCTCGTCGAAGAAACAGGTTCCTCCGACATCGATTATACGGTCGAAGAGGGCGCCCACCGAGGGATTCGAGGCGAGGCCGCTCGTTGCGTCGGAACCTCCGCAATTGCTCCCGACCCGGAGGTCAGAGAGGTAGAAGTCGCATTGTTTCGCGTCTTCCCGCATGTCGAGCATCTCGGCAAGTAATGCGCGTCCCCGGTCAACCGTGGCGGTTGTTCCTCCTTCGGCCTGGATGGAAAGGAGATGTGCCTCACGGCCTCCGGCACGGGCAGCTTGTACCAGGTGCTCTCCCCTAAGCATCTCACAGCCGAGAGATACAACAAGAACACCGTACAGGTTCGGATGCGCCACGAGCGCGCTCATGACCCGTCGCACGTAATCGTTGGAGTGGCAACCGTCAAACCCGAACAACTGAACATCCTCGAAGGGTGCGGCAATCTTGCGGGCAACATGTTCGGCGCATTCAACAGTAAAAACCACCGCGACATGATTCCGGATTCCCTTTTGGCCGTCCGGGCGCAGCCATCCCCGCGCAATCGGCTGGACTGTCATTTTTCTATTCTCCTCCGAAAATCGGCGTCGAGTTCGCTTGCCATGCTGTTCAAATGCACCCACTGTCCGGGGGTGAGATCTTTCAGTGCATACCCGATCCTCTGACCGTACTTGAGGATGGATTCACCGGCGGCGATGGGGCGGAGTGCGATCTTGTGCCCGAAAAGAATATCCTCGCGGGCGACTATCGCTCCCGGAGCGCCTTTCAGGACAACACGGTCCCCATCGATGGCATCGAAGAGAAGGGTCGCTACATTGTCCGCCGGATCCAGAACAAGGGCGAACCGTCTCCCGGATTCGTTCTGCATGGATCACCTCCTGCATGGAATGAAACATTAAGCCGGACGGAAAGAGCTCGCGGTACACTGTGTCCGCATCGTCCGCATCACAATCATGATAAACGTATAAAGTTAAAGCCCTCAACCGGTTGGGAGGGCTTTTTAATTTGGCTCATTCGGAGCATACAGGTCAGAGCGTTATGGTCTGGGCCCGGTCCGAGCCGATGGAAACGTACTTGATCGGAGTTTCAACTATTTCGCTGATTCTCGCCAAATACAACCGTGCATTCTCGGGGAGATCCTCGTAACGGCGAATATCCCGGGTCGGCTGCTGCCAGCCGGGATGGGTTTCATATTCCGGTTCCACCGTGCCGAGTACGTTGATGTCCACCGGAAAATTCTCCAGGATGCGGTCGCCGTAATGGTATCCGGTGCAGATCTTAATTTCCGGAAGGGTATCGAGCACGTCCAACTTGGTTACCGCCAGTGAGCTGAGGCCGTTAACTCTCGCCGCATACCGTCCGATAACACCGTCAAACCACCCGCAGCGGCGGGGACGGCCGGTCGTGGCGCCATACTCGCCGCCGATATCACGGATAACCTGCGCAAACTCGCCGTCGAACTCGGTCGGGAACGGTCCGTTGCCCACCCGGGTGGTATAGGCCTTCATGACCCCGATAACTTCATTCACAGAGGTCGGACCGATTCCTGTTCCCACGCAAGCCGATCCCGCAATCGTATTGGAAGAAGTCACATAGGGATAGGTGCCGTGGTCGATGTCAAGCAAAGCTCCCTGGGCACCTTCAAAAAGGATGTTTTTTCCAGCCTTTACGGCATCATGGAGCAGGAGAGAAATATCCTTGACGTAGGGATCGATTTTCCGGTCGAACTCGATGAAGGCATCAGCGATTTCTTCAACGCTCAGAGGTTCATACCCGTATATCTTGGTCAGGACCTCGTTGGCTTCATTCACGTTATAGCGCAACTTTTCGACAAAAACATCGCGGTTAAGCAGATCGACAATGCGGATGCCGACACGGGCGGCCTTGTCCCGATACGCCGGCCCGATACCCCGGCCGGTAGTGCCGATGGAGTTTTTCCCCTTGTACTTTTCGGCGGCCTGGTCGAGCATTTTGTGGTAGGGCATAACGAGATGGGTTTTCTGGCTGATGAAGAGTCTGCCGTCCACATCGATGCCTCGTTCCCTCAACTCGGATATTTCATCCAGGAGAGCGGTCGGGTCGAGTACGACACCATTGCCGATCACGCAGACTTTATCGGGATACATGATGCCCGCGGGTATCAGATGGAAAATGAATTCGTTGCCGCCAACGATCACAGTGTGGCCGGCATTTGCACCGCCTTGGAATCGAACGACGTAATCGGCATCGACCGCAAGGAAATCGACGATTTTCGCTTTCGCTTCATCTCCCCACTGGGAGCCGACAACAATTTTTACCGACATGGCATCCCTCAGAAACAGACAAAAAAAATCTTCGAGCGCTTTGCTCGAATTACATTGTATGATAAGACTGGGGGCAAGGTGTGTCAAGTAAAAAAATGGGATCCGCGACGGTATGACTGGCACTCGGGAAAGCGCTTGACGCCATGATGATAAATCGGCATGTTATCGAGATGAATTCCGCATTTCCCAAAGGTGTTTTTTAAAAAAATTCGGGTATCGGATTTGTTCATCGTTTGATTCCGTGCCGCGGAGATGTTTCTCTGTTGTCTTATTATGCAAGATGGAATGGGAGATGTCGCCGGAGGCGACAGCGGACTCAGCGGCGCTGGTATCGTCGGAAACGCGAATATTTTTCCTGCTGACAAACCCGATACACGCAAACGGTAATATTGCCCGATACCGCGTGTATCCGGACAGCGAATCTTTGTAAAAAGAAAACGGGGAGAGATGTGGGCGGCCATACTGTTGAATTCAAGGCGCGGTGCAAAGATATGGAACGTGTTCGTGCAGTCCTTCGTGTCATGGGAGCGGAATTCCGGGGAGAGGATCACCAGGTGGACACATATTTCCTGGTTCCTCGCGGACGATTGAAACTCCGTGAAGGTAATATCGAAAATGCCCTGATTTTTTATGAGCGGGAAAATATCTCCGGCCCGAAGAAGTGTGACTATCTTTTGACGCCGGTTGTTCCGGGATCAAATCTTCGGAGTCTTCTCGGGAAGGCTTTCGGGATTCTGACCGTGGTTGATAAGCATCGCGAAATATACTACGCCGGGAATGTCAAAATTCACCTGGATTCGGTCAGCGGACTGGGCTGTTTTGTTGAAGCTGAAGCCGGGGATAGCGATGGTTCGGTTGGTGAATCGGAGCTCCTTGCGCAGTGCCGGGAGTTTCTGGTTCGCTTTGGTGTGGAGGCGGATGATCTGGTGGATGTTTCATACAGCGACCTTCTCCGTTCCACTGGGGAAACCCGGAACGAATAAACATTCCGGAATATGCTTCGGCGGATAAACATGCTCAGCAACCGTGGCTATCTCTGCCTTGTCCGCATTCCCGCTTGGCCAGAACCCCGGTTTGCTGTTATATTGGTGTAATTGACAAACACATTTCAGAAAGGCTCCATGACCCGTCTTTTCCAACTTCTGGTTCGCCTGTTTCGGCGTACGTATATCCATAAGTCCTACCGGATCCGGGGTAATCCCGATGCGGTGTTCGATGAGCTGATTATTCTCTTTCAAGCCAGGGGACTGGTGAAAACGGGGTTTGCGGTGAATGGGCGAAAGGCATTCTTTCGCTACCCGTCGGTGTTTTTTTCCACCAGACGCCCACTCACCTGTGTTTCCGATCTCACACTGGAAACCCGGGGCATCGGACGGGAAACGGAAGTCCGGCTTGGGGCGACGTTCGTAAAAGTAAGATACTTCATCCTGTTAACAATGAGCTTCATATGGGTGGGACTACCGTTGCTCGTGGGGCTGTTGCGGTCGTCGCTTCCGGATTTTTCACCTTTTGGAGTACTGATCGTTCCGACCGGAGTGCTGCTGCACTATTCGATCCGGGGGCGGGTGTTTCGACATCTGAGGCGTCTCGTTCACCGAGTGGAGGAAACGAATGGGGTTCATTGAGGATATTCGGAAAGCCGCATGCAATGCTGAAAGCCTGGTGTGCGTCGGACTGGACACCGACCCGGCCAGATTGCCCGTAGGGCTGCACGGTCCCGATGGCGTACTCGAGTTCAATCGGAACATTATCCGAGCCACCTCCGATCTGGTATGCGCATACAAGCCGAATTCCGCTTTTTATGAGGCTTTGGGCAGTGCGGGGCCGGACATTCTGGCCAGGACCCGGGAGGCTGTGCCGGAAGGTGTTCCGGTCATTCTCGATGTGAAGCGCGGCGATATCGGCAGTACCGCTGACCGCTACGCTGTCGCGGCCTACGACCACCTTGGCGCGGATGCGGTAACTGTAAACCCATACATGGGCTTCGACGCAGTTAAGCCGTTCCTGCGTTCGGGGAAATGTGTATTTGTACTCTGTCTCACCTCCAACCCTTCCGCCGCGGATTTCCAGTTTCTGGAAGCAGGGGGCGAACCCCTCTATCTGCATGTGGTCCGGACCGCCCTGGAGTGGTCACGGGAAGGAGAGATCGGGCTTGTGGCGGGCGCCACGCGCCCGGAGCAATTGCGGCAAATTCGCGACATAGCCGGAGACCTGCCGATTCTCATTCCGGG
>JAWLHT010000305.1:0-6304 GCA_041690195.1 Candidatus Latescibacterota bacterium | reverse complement strand
AACAAAACAACATCGGAAACATCACGTCAGCAATTACTTCAAACATCCTTTGATCGCCTATGCAGCCAGTTTACATATTTAATCGCCGGAGCAATAATAACCCAAATACCGACAGCAGTATAGCCCCCATCATACTCTCCTGTTGTGAACCAACAAGCGTGGCGTCTTAAAAAAACACGTTCCGAGCAGTACGCGCAATTCTGCTCCACAGGCTCAGTCTTGGCCACCTGGTCAGTTTGCCGCTAAAGCATCCCTTTCCCGGTCCATCCCGAGGGCAAGCTGTCCGGAATTCCGGTTTATGACAGACAACTCCGGGAATTTGTTTATTTTGTACACATATTGAGCCATATTACAGGTATTACCTCCCGTACGCTCCGGATCACAAGCGGGGAGAAAGCGGTCATCGTGGGACGGCATACCGAAGCAACATGGGGCCGAACCGCAGGCTTGTGGCTTCTTCGTGTGTCGTCTTGTCCGGCATGACCTGGAGAGCGCCGGAGAGACGGGTTTCACCCCTATGGGCATGGGGGCCGGAACCACCCGCGGGAGGGCAAGAGGTGCGATAACAAATTCAGAAAGCTATCCGCCCATTGCGTCCCAGTTCCAATACATTCCCTTGAATTGGGGTATTACCGGCCCAGAAAACACGGAGTTCCCCATGAAAAACAGTCCCGGTTCCGGCGGAATACTCGTCATAGTCCCCGAAATCAAGCGAAACGAGAAAGAAGTTGTCGAAACGGTGAGCAGACATGTGCGGGCCGTTCCCGGCGCCGTACTGAGAACCAGCGGATCTGTCACGGAAACGCAGGGAATTATCCGGGACGCCGCTCTCTCGGGAGTCGTGAGGATCATCGCGGTGGGGGGTGACGGAACACTGCACACCCTGGTCAACGCATGCTGTTCGCTTCCTCCGGGGGCCAAAACATCCTTTGGAATCATCCCCGCCGGAACAGGAAACGATTTCGCCGGCTCCGCCGGAATACCCCTGGACGACACAGCCGCCGCTTTGGACATCGCGTTCAACGCGGACCCGGCTCCGGTCGATGTAGGCCGGGTGAATGACCGGTGTTTTCTCAACATCATGAGCGGCGGGTTCGGTTCCCGGGTAACCACCGAACTGTCCCGGGAAATGAAGGACCGTTTCGGCGGTTATGCCTATCTCCTCTCCGGGGTGAGGCACATCCGGGACTTGGAGCCCCGGTTCGGACGGTTGAAGGCGCCCGGGTTCGAATGGGAGGGAACGATGTACGGGTTTGCCGTGTGCAACGGCCGCACGGCGGGCGGCGGCATCCTGATTTCCCCTGACGCGGTCATCGATGACGGGCTTTTCAACTTGGTCGTGTTCCCTGAAATGCCCCTGACCGACCTCGCCTCCGTACTCAAATCGCTGCTCCTGGAACGGGCATTGGCCGAGGGTGGAAAAATCATTGTCCGGCGGATCGATTCCCTGGAACTGGAACTCACTTACGGTTGGAGGGTGAGCCTGGACGGGGAACCGTATGCTGGAGAGCGACACTCAGTCAGAATCCTGCCGAGACGATTCTCTATCTGCCTGCCGGAGAATTCCAAGCTACTGGCGCATACGGCAAACCGCGTGGCATGCCCGCGCGCAACGCCCTAGCCGGTCACCGGATGCGGGATAACCGCAGGCACGAGAAAAACGGCAACGACTGTAACCGTAAAACGATTCTCCCAACACCGTGGGCGGTCAGCCGGAAATCAACGGACCGGGGCTCCGGACTTCAATTTCCGCTGGACTGCGTACATGATGAAGTTCACGCCCATTTTCAACTGGGGTTCGTTTACGGAGCCTTCGCTCCAATTCCGGGCGTAGCCCTGGCTGGAAAGCACCGCCACAAGACGCCCGTCCAAAAACACCCCTTCCAGGAAGGGTCTGCCGTTCTCCCGGTCCATAATGCTCTGTGGTTGGCGTACGGACGTTTCTTCCGAACCGCTTTCCTCCCCGAAGCCGGATTCCTTTCCCCTCGGCGGACCGTCAAAATCGAACCAGGAATGGTAGATCGGGTGGTCATTGGGAATGGGTCGCAGCTTCCCGGAGCCAAAGAGATCGTCGATCATTTTCCGGAACGATGCTTCGGACTGCCCCGGAACCCGTCCACCGGAACCCGTGTCCAGAACGAGAAAACCTCCTCCGAAGATGTAATTGCCGAGATTGCGCTTTTCCACTGCGTTGAGCAGGAACGCGCGGTCGGATATCAGGAATACGATTGGCAGGTCCATGGAGACAGCTGTCCCCAGCATGACCCGGTCACCCAGTTCTGTGGCGATGTTGGTGGCGGTGGTCATGAATTCCACAAGATTGACCACGGCGCGTCTGCAACTCGCGGGCGGACGCAGCTGCTCACCCCATACCTCCGCGATTTGGAGCGGCTTCCCAGGTACGGGATCGGGCGGTGTGCCGAAGGAATCCCCGGGGCGGGGAAAAACCGGTTCGGCGTCGGCCAGAAGGAACAGCGCAGTCAGAAGGACCGGAATTCTGAAATGCATAGCAGCCTCCTGCAAACGCGGACGACATTCATTCGATCAGTAATGGTATGATACCCACATTGTTTACCCAAGTCAATATTTTTTGATGGGTATCGGGTTTGGTCAGAAAACGGGGCCAAACACCCCCTTGCAGGGGGCAGGAAAAGCGACGCTCTGCCCGGGGTTCTTCCGCTCCGCAGATGGGACGGGAGCGGAAAGGTTTGATTTTCCTGACTCAACCCGTTACCCAAAATATTTAACGGTTATCGGGTTGAGTCACCCGCGAACCGAAAAAACATAGGCAAGGCTCGTGCATGAGTGATGTTTTTCCTGCCCCCTGCAAGGGGGAAGGTGGTTCGGAGGACCGGAAGGGGGTCTTGGCTGCACCTCGCCATAACCAAGAGTCGGATTCTCGCTCATGTATCCGCCGTTGCTGTTCCCCAAGGACGGAACTCTCTTGCTTCTCTCTCCGAATTCCCTATCTTTCCCTCAAAACCTTATCCGCACACCGCAGGAGCAGACGCCATGACCTCCCGCCGGCGGCTTCTGGCCGCGCTCGAACGACGTATTCCAGACTGTCTGCCCGCCACCACCCATCATGTGATGCCTTGGTTCCTCGACCGGTACATGGGGGGAATCGGATCGGATGAATTCTTCGCATGGTCCGGCCTTGATCCCGTCCGCTGGGTGGTAGCCCACCGTCCGGATGAAACCCGCGGGCAGTTCGCGGACCCGCTGCAGGGGGAGATCGGCTTCCTGGAAGCCCGGCGGGCCTCTTCGGACTCCTGGCGGGTGATCGCGGACCCGCCGGAGATGGACGGGGAGGGAACGACCGTCCGCTATCGGTTTGTCACCCCGAAGAAAACCCTGACCATGACCCTCCGAAGCAACGCCCAGACCGCCTGGGTCACCGAACACCTGGTCAAGGAGCCGGAAGATATAGACATCATCGGGGAATATGTCACCGCGCCGCTCTGCGATGTGGCCGGGGTGAACAGCCGGGCCGCAGATTTTGACGGGCTCGTGCGGGGGCATATCCCGTGCTTCGACGTCTTCGGGCAGCCGGGCTGCTGGCAGGACGCCTGCTGCCTGGCGGGGACCACGGAGATGATCCTGGCCGCGCACGACGATCCCGGCTGGGTGCACGCCTTCCTCGCCATCCTCAGGGACCGCAAGCTGGCCTGGACGCGGTCGCTGGCCGGGGCGCATTACGACCTGTTGGAACTGGGTGGGGGAAGCGCCTCCACCACGGTGATCTCGCCGTGCCTCTTCGACGAGTTCGTCGCGCCCTATGACGCGCCCATTATCGCCGCCGCCCACGAGGCGGGCCAGCGCATTGTCTATCACACCTGCGGGGGCATGATGCCCATCCTGGAAGCCATTGCGGACATGGGGCCGGACGCCATGGAGACCTTCACCCCTCCGGGCATGGGCGGAGACGCCGATCTCCGGGAAGCGAAACGGCGCATCGGGGGCCGGGTCTGCCTGATCGGAGGGTTCGACCAGTTCCACTATTTCGAAGGGTGCGGTCCCGGGGAAACCCGTGCGGCGGTACGGCGGTGCTTCGAGGAAGCCGGGGAGGACGGCGGCTTTATTCTTGCACCCTCCGATCATTTCTTCGATGCCGAACCGAAACTGGTCCGGGCCTTCGCCGAAGCGGCGCGGGAGTGCCGGTACTGAAAAGAGATTCTTTCACAAGAAAAAAAAGGCGAACCAAGGCCGGAGCGTTTTCGAGACGGCCGGCCCGCCACCAGATTCCATGCATCCACACCGGTCATCCTCCCGAAGAAAGGGCTCTCCATGCGATGCTTGCCCACGCTCCTCCTCGGCGCAGCACTCCTTTCCGGAGCAGTCGCATTGAAAGCACAGCCGCTCGATATCGGCTCCCGCAAGCAGCTTTTCATTGATTCCGCACTCATTTCCTCCAGTGCGAATGTCTCCCTGGTCATGAACCCGCCCATTCGTGACCCCGAACCGGTGTTCGACGACGGCGAAATGTCCGGAAAAACTTACAGCGGCCTGGTGCAGCGGGACATCAACCGGGACACGTCTCCGGTGGTCGAGCCGCTGGGACAGGGGTACGACCTGCTGTGGTCCATATACAACCAGATCATCTACGACCAGGGCCGCTATCGGCTCTGGTATCAGGCCCGCCGCGCGGGGAACCTGTGGATCGCCTATGCCGAATCCAAAGACGGCGTCAACTGGACCCGCCCGAACCTCGGCCTGGTGGAAATCAGCGGGTCCAAAGAGAACAATATCATCTTCCCGAAAAAGGCAAGCATTCCCTACCAGATCGAACTCGGCTCGGTGTTCATCGACACCAACCCGTCCTGCCCGAAGAACGAGCGGTACAAGATGATTGTCCGTTGGTATCCGCCCGGCGGTAAAAAACACGGAGTCTGGGTGCTGGCTTCGGCGGACGGCATTCGCTTCTCGCTCATCTCGGACAAACAATCCTTCCGGGACAGCGATACCGGCAACGTGTGCTTCTGGGATGAACGGATCGGAAAGTATGTCGCCTATGTCCGGTGGTGGGAGAAACGTCAGGCTCCGCGGGTGGTATGCCGGTGCGAGTTCGACGACCTCCGCGACTGGGGCCGCGAGATGACCGTGCTCTCCGCAGACTCCCGCGAGCCGAAGGAGATCGACTTCTACACCAACGCCGCCGTGAAGTACGAGGGCGTCTATCTCATGTTCCCCAGCACGCTGCACAATCCCACGAAAGAAGAGCGCGCGGCCCTGAAGGAGGCCCGGGTGAATTACGGCTGGATGGACGTCCAGTTCGCGACGAGCCGAGACGGCGTCTTCTGGAACCGCCCGGACCGGAGACCCTTCCTTGCCCTGAACGAGTTCTCCCGCTGGGACAGCGCCATGCTCTACATGTTCACCGGGCTCGTCGTCCACGAAGATGAAATATGGATGTACTACTGGGGCCGGAACTATCCCCACGAGGGAGCCTACCCCGAGCCGGGTCGCCCCATCCGCTCGGGATTCGGACGGCTGCGGCTGCGGCTGGACGGCTTCATGTCGGCGGATGCGCGATATGACGGCGGCGAATTGGTCACCCTCCCGGTAACCTTCTCCGGAAACCGGATGGAACTCAATATCCAAACCTCGGTACCGGGACATGCCCGGGTGGAAATACTCGACATGAACGGCTGTCCCGTTCCCGGCTTCTCCGCGGGAGAGTGCGAGGAAATCCGGGGGAATTTCATCCGGAAAACCGTTGCGTGGAACGGCGGAACCGATTTGTCCGCACTTTCGGGAAAACCGGTTCGACTCCGTTTCCTCATGCGGGATGCCAAACTTTACGCCTTCCGGTTCCCGGAGTGATTCCCGGCCCCTCATAAATCAAACCGGAACACCCCGTCGGGAACACCCGGCGGGGTGTTCCGTTGTGCGGCTAATACCAAGATTGAATCAATATGGATAAAACCGGTTGCCGCTGTTATGAACCAGTGCGTCCGGGAACGGGACCCTCCCTCGCCCGCTCGGCGGGAGAGGGAGCAGGGAGGGTGAGGGTCGGGACGGACGGGATGGGCGCTTTCTTCCCGATTCGATCCAACTTGAGTCTGACCGCCCTCACCCGACTTCCCCGGAAACCGGCCGCCAATACCGGAGTGTGTGGTTCAGACCGGGCGAGGCATGCCTCATCCCTGCCACCCTTCACTTTGTGACTCTGTGCCTTTGACCCCTTTCTCTCTCTTTAAACCCATTAACCCGGATTATGCATAAAAATAATTAGGGAAGCGTGGGAGCAGGGGAAATGTGAAGATTGAGCAAACGGAAAGAAGGGATAAGAGGGGCAAGAGTG
>JAWLHT010000304.1:0-6313 GCA_041690195.1 Candidatus Latescibacterota bacterium | reverse complement strand
CGTGGTGGTCGGGTTGAAGGGGTTCGGCACGTTCTGGGCGACCGTGAAGGCAGACGGAGCATCTTCCGCCACGCCGACCTGGTTGGTGATGGTGCCCTTGATGGAGTCATGGCCGACGAACCACCAACCGCCGGTATCGGTGGCGGCGGACTGGTTGTCCGCATAGAGGCCGTCATACGCCGACCCGTAATCAATAAAACGCTGGCTGGCCTTGAAATTCGCGGTCTCTCCCGAAAAAGAGTGATACCCGAGACCGGTGCCGTCCGGCGCATAGAGCCCGAAGGATACCGCGCCCATGTCATAGGCGGGGAACATGGCGAAGAGATTGTCATCGAGCGTGGCGCTGTACTTGTAGGGGCCGACGTTGTAGTCGTTGCACACCCACGGTCGGGCCGCGTTCTCCTCGAAGTTGTGATCTCCGGTGAGATCGCCGTTCTGGTTCACCCAGAGCGTGGCTTCCCCGTCGTCATCGGCATAGGGATCGATCAACTGGTCGATACAGCTCGAATGGGAGCTGGCAATCAAAACACCATTCATGAACATGAGGTCGGAGGGGCCGCCGGAGTTCTGGCCACCCGCATCGCCGTCGGCAATGTCAACCCACCACTCCGAAACGTCGATTCTCCGGGTGACAACGCCTTCCGACGCGCTGGCGACCACGATGTTCGTCTCGGTTCCCACACCCTGCAGGTCGGCGTCGGTGAAGAAAAGATTATCGCCGCCGTCCGAGATGGGACCGCTGTAGAATGACCAGCCGGCCTGCATTTTTGTTGAATAGTCCAGCATGCCGTTTTCTGCCCAGTCGGTCTGGAGAATGGCCTCTCCATTGGGCACCCATTTCATCTTCCACATGGAAAGATAGCTGTCGGGACGAAGCGTCTGGGTGAAAAACATGGTGTGATCGGCGGGATCAAGGGCGAGGCTGGAGTTTTCGGCCCAACTCATGTAGGTGCAGGTTTCCTTCAGGGCGGCATCTTCCGGGTCGCCGCCGATAACCCATTTTATCCGGGTTTTCAACGACTGGGCTTCGGCGCCGTCATAACTCTGCGGCGAATACCAGAGCACCGGGCGTACCAACGGATTCCCCTGCTGATCATGGGTCTGAATAATGGACCGGCATTCCCAGTCATAAGATACCTGGCCGGTCATCTTCACTTTGGGAGTGACATTGTCGTACGCCCATATGTAGTAGGTGTAGACATCTTCCGAAACCGTGTTCCCGGTTTCGTCCGTGCCATCCCAGGTAATCGTGTTGTCGCCCTTGACCATGTCCATGAAGGTGGAGACATACAGGCAGGTGTCGATCTTGTTCACATAGTGCCAGCCTAGGTATCCGTTCTGGACCTTGCTGATGCTCTGGGCCTTGTCTTTGGTGAACACCAGAAAGACCGCACTTCCCGGAGCCCCGGTGACGTTGACCGGGATGGAGAGAGTGCTCCCGTCGAAAGTATAGTAGATATTGGTTGGAGCGGAAAGATGCATTACCTCGGGAGAAAACGGAGCGCTGCTGACAGTTCCCGCCCAGAAGAGGAGCGCAAGCGCAGACAGGAGAAAGGACTTCATGACATCCCCCTCTTATCTCAACCGGAATGGTTGATGTTGATCGGCGTGTAATCTTGCGTCGAACTCCCGACATTCACATCGCGCTGTGTCCCTGTGCTTTTCCGCGCGGACGAGAGGGTGGAAGTTCGCGACAGCCGCATGACCCCGTACACCGGTCAAGGCGCACGGGATGGGAACATACCGTTTTGATGGGGATAGTACCTCCTTTCCGCAGTTTTATGAGAGAAGCACTTCTGCCCTAAGAACACATCTTCAGAGAAGTGTGTTGAGTAATCGAATTGAACAGCATGCAAGCGCGAATGCTGTTGTACAAGAATAATTATCATTAATTAAAAATATGTCAATAATGTATTTTGTTGCATGTGTTTTTGTGGCAGGTCCGCCATAATTCATATTCAGCAAATGGTTTTCGGGTGACAACCACTATCAGGGCATCCGGATATCGTGTCTTCTGACTGATATACGCTACGCGGAGTACGAAAACGTCCTGTTGGCAGTGATGTGTCCGCCGGACATATCCCGCAGACGACGAACGGCCCGGCACAGGGCCGGGCCGTCCGCCTGAAGAAGATGAACCTGCTCCGCTCATTTGAGGAGGGTCATCTTCAATGTTCTGGAGAAGGAGCCGGATTTTACGGTGTAGAAGTAGACACCGGCGGAGAACTTGGCAGCGTTCCAGGTCACGGAGTGGGAGCCGGCCTTGAGGCTGGAGTTCACCAGGGTATCGACCTTCTGTCCGGACACATTGTACACCTCGACCGTGGTCTTCCCAGCCTTGGTCAGGGTGAAGGAGATCGTGGTGGTCGGGTTGAAGGGGTTCGGCACATTCTGGGCGACCGTGAAGGCAACCGGAGAATCGTCCGCCACGCCGACCTGATCGGTAATGGTGCCCCTGATGGAATCGTGAGGGATGAACCAGAGACCGGCCCCGCCGCCCGTATGGTTATCAACATACAGGCCATCGAACTGTGAGCCGTTGTCAATGAAGTACTGTCCGAATTTAAGGTCAGCGGTTTCGCCGGCAAATGCCCGATAGCCCAACCCGGTGCCGTCCGGCGCCAGAAGGCCGAAGGAAACCGCTCCCACGTCATAAGACGGAGAGATGGCGAATCCATTGTCGTCGGCTTCGAGGGTGTAGGTGTAGGGGCCGACGTTGTAGTCGTTGCAGATCCAGGGACGGGGAGATTCCGGTTCGAAGTTGTGGTCCAGCGTGAGGTCGCCGTTGTCGTTGACCCACATGTTGAGATTATCTTCGTTATTCAGTCCGGCCACCGGGTCCACCGCCTGGGCGAGACAGGAGCAGTGGCAGTTCAGGTACGCCATGCCGTTCCGCAGGGAAATGGTGTTCGGTCCGCCGTTCATCTGGGCTTGGGCCTCCAGCGCCGCCGGGTCACTCCACCACGGGCTGATGTCGAACTTCTGCACGAAGGAGCCGTCCTCGGTGTCCCAAACATACATACTGGCTTCGGCTTCGGAAATGTAGTGATTGCCCATCGCGGCATACACGTATGTTCCATCGGAAACGGCCCCGGATTCGGCGTTTCCGCCGGCCCAGGTCCCGGTGGAAAGCGAAACGCCGTCCTCGCCCCAGTCGGTCTGGAGAATGGCGACGCCGTTCGGGACCCACTGGAATTTGACCGCGCCGACCACCTTGTTATCAGCGTTGCCGGTTTCTCCGTAGAAATACTGCGGATCGCTCGGGTCGAAACCGATGGTCATGCCGCCTCCCCATCCGCCGGGATAATCGATCTGGCAGGTCTGGAGAAGTCCCGCATCTTCCGGGTCGCCCCCCAGTTCCCAACGGCGAGCATAGTTTTCTCCAACGCCGCCCCGGTAGAAAATGGGATTTGCCAGCGCCTGGCCGTTGGGGCCGTATTCAAGCGCCCGCAGATAGTAGGCATGGGCTGCGGTCGCAATGCTGAGAGTGGCCGGAGTTTTGGGATTGACATTGTCGAAACCCCAGAGATAGTAGGTATAGACTCCGGGTGTAACCGCATTGCCGCTCTCGTCCGTTCCGTTCCAGGTCACTTCGTTCTGCCCCCTGGCCATGTCAATCGGCGCGGAGAAGTAGACACAGGTATCGATGTTGTTGACCGTATGCCACCCCAGATAGCCATTGGTTACACTGTTGATGCTGTTGGCCTGGTCCGTGGTGAACACCAGGAAACTTACTTGGGCCGGTGCTCCGCTGATGGTCACCGGGATGCTAAGAGTGCTCCCGTCGAACGCATAATACTGCTCCACCGGAGCGGAGATCCTCAACAGTTCAGGGCTGAACGGAGCTCCATAAACCGGCGCCGCCAAAAGGAAGAGAACGAGCACAGGAAGAATAAACGATTTCATGATGGTCCCTCTTTTCTTCACCAAGGGTAGGACGTTTTGTTCCGAACGCCTGTTGAACAGTCCGGCAGGATTCCGTTATCTTATGGAAATACCTGGGATTCACAGGGACTGTGAACCCGCCCAAGAAGCGGGAGACTGCTGTGGTGTTCAACTGTCCGCGTTTCGGACCGACAGCGAAATCCTTTACTAATGACGATGCATGCGCCTCCTTTCATCTGCTTCTGAACAATGTTTGGACAAGCCTGACTGCCCGGGTATCCAACCGGATTGCGGAATTAGATTCCAGTAAAAAACCGCGGTATTCGGCAACCAATCCGCCATGCTGGCGTGATTTATATAGATATAAATAAATATATAAATTTTATATGCGTCAATACGGAACGTTTATTCATTAATATATTGATGTTATGATGTGCTGGGCGGTACGTGTGAAGCCTGGAATCATGTGAAGCGCACTGTGCTTTGGTGCGTATCCGCATATGCGCGGAAAACACAGTGCATTTGGGGCGGGCAGGGGAAGAGAGGGGGCGACAGAAGGGGAGCGATGGGCGCATGCGTAAACATAAGCCCAAAGCAGAGAACAGGTGTTGCGAACGTCCAGGTGGTACGCCGGGAGGGCAGCCCCCTTCCACGTACACCATCCGTGCCGAAACGGTACGAATCGGGGCCCCGTACCCTGTCGGGCCACCACTTCGTTGTTTCCCGGCTCACGCAAGAGAGAGGGCTGTCCCGGGTTGCAGGACAAACGGACACATCCGCGGCGAGATATTCCGGGTTTGTCCGTGAACCCGGAAGTGAGGTCCACCGGCAGTTCGCTGGATTGTAAATCCATCAGTGACACTGGGTTGTTGTTGCTTTGCGAGTGGGATGCGACTAATTTTATGTATGTCTGCTTCATCTTGCCGTTCGAGCGGAGTGCGGTTCGGAGAGCGTATCATAGCGGAGCGCCCCGGCCCGGCTTCGGCAGTTCGATCCCGTTCCATCCCCGTGCAACGATCAATGTTTTCCTCTACCACTGCAATGGCTTTCTCATTCCGATTATCCGCAATGGAGGCTGCCATGTATATAAAACGTGTACTGTTTCGCTTTGCGACGGTGATGCTGGCATGTGTTTTCCTGATGTCGGCCACGGCACGCCCCGCCGGGGCGCAGGAGAATGATATCGTGGCCACCGCGGATTCCGCGGGCATATTCACTGTCATGCTCGACGCCCTGGAGGCGGCCGGTTTGGCCGATACACTCCGGAGCCCGGGGCCGTTCACCGTGTTCGCGCTGACCGATTCCCTGGCCGCCATGACCCCGGAGGAAATCCTCGAACAACTGCTTGATCCCGCGAACCAGGCGCAGTTGCGTCAAATACTCACCTATCACATTGTCCCGGGAGAATACACTTCAGCGGAACTTGCCGAGGTGGAGACACTCCCCACCCTCAACGGCCAGCCGTTGACCGTCACCGTCAGCAACGATACGCTCATGATCAACAACGCGATAGTTGTCATGAGCGATCTCCTTGCCTCCAACGGGGTCATCCACGCCATCAGCCAGCTTCTCGTTCCCGCCGGTGATGTTGTGGACGTGATCGAATACTCCGGCGTATTCTCCACCCTGCTTGCGGCGCTGGAAGCGGCCGACCTGACTGATGCGCTCCGCGGAGAGGGACCGTTTACCGTCTTCGCACCAACCGATTCCGCGTTTGGCAAGCTTCCGCAGGGGACCCTCGAGGAACTGCTGGAGCCCGGGAATCAGCAGCAGTTGCAACAGGTCCTCACCTATCACGTCGTGCCGGGAAACCTCTCCTTCGATGAAATTGCCGGCATGGAGACCCTGACCGCCCTGAACGGGGAGACCCTGAATGTCACGGTCAGCGGCGATACGGTCATGATCAACGATTCCGCCGTAGTCTTCCGGGATCTTGCTGCCGGAAACGGGGTTGTTCACACCATTGATCAGGTGCTGGTTCCAGACACGGTCACCTCGGTGGAGGAAGACGCGCCCGCGCCGTTCCGGGTGAGTGCGCCGTATCCGAATCCGTTCAACCCGAGTGTCACCATCGGGTATGTGTTGCCGGAGGCGCTCCATGTCAGTGTGGTGATATACGACGTGCTCGGAAGGCGGGTATGCGTGCTGCAGGACGGTCTGATGAGTCCCGGTGGGCATGAAGTGGTCTGGAACGCCCGCGATTCGCAGGGGAATCAGATCGGGAGCGGCGCGTATCTCTACCGCATACGGGCCGGGAGTTACTCCGCACGGGGAAAAATCATGCTGCTCCGGTAACCGGTTGAGACCAAGTTTGATTCAGAGTGTGAAGAAAGCACTCATACCAAAATGTGGGTATCGGGTTGAGTCAGAAAACAGGGCCAAATCGTGGCGAGCGCAGCCAAGACCCCCTTCCGGCCTTGCGGCCACC
>JAWLHT010000303.1:0-6337 GCA_041690195.1 Candidatus Latescibacterota bacterium | reverse complement strand
CGTCCCCCTGGGATGTTCGGTGGAAGGGGCCAGTTCCTTCTGGGTGAGGTTGACCGCATAGGGGTCGTGCCCGGCGATAAGCGGCGCGGCGGCCGCGCAGAGCAGGAACAGCCCAACGATCACCAGCCCGATAGTGGCGTTCCGGGAGCGCAGGAGGGATTTCAGCATCGAAGGCCGCGCCGGACGGGGGGAACCGCTCATGCGTCCCCCTTTCCGCCGTCGAGGCGAATTCTCGGGTCCAGCCAGGCGTAGGACAGGTCCACGAGCAGGTTGACTATTACGAAGATGAAGGCAAGGAAAATCACGCAGCCTTCCACCACGGGCAGGTCCCGGACCCGTATGGCGTCCACCACGGCGCGACCCAGCCCCGGCCAGGCGAACACGGTTTCGGTTGCCACCGCGCCGCCGAGCAGCGAGGCGAAGTTGATGCCGATCACCGTGATCACCGGGATGAAGGCGTTCCGGAGGGCGTGACGAAGGACCACCACTCTTTTGGAAAGTCCCTTGGCCCGCGCGGTACGGATGTAGTCCCTGCCGATCACCTCCAGCATGCTGGAGCGCATCATCCGGGCGATGTACCCCACCGAAATCGCCGCGAGGGAAAAGGCGGGGAGCAGGATGTGGCGCAGGTCACCGGACCGGCCGTAGCCGCCCACCGGCAGCCAGCCCAGCCCCGAGGCGAACACCAGCACCAGCATCATCCCCAGCCAGAACACCGGCATGGAAATCCCCGAAAGCGAAAACACCATCACCAGCCAGTCCCACACCGAGTTCCGGTACACCGCCGCCAGGATGCCCGCGATGATCCCGATCACTACGGCGATTGCCATGCTTGCCACTGCCAGCTTGGCCGTGGCGGGGAACCGGTCGCGGATGATCTCGGCCACGGGGCGCTTCTGACGATAGGAAACGCCAAGGTCGCCGACCGCGAGCCTGCCGATGAACCGGGCGTACTGGACATACACCGGACGATCCAGGCCCATTTCATGACGGAGCGCGGCCAGCGTACGCTCATCGCCATGCTGTCCCATGAGCATCCGCGCCGGATCGCCCGGCACGATGAACATGAGCGCGAACACGATGGTCGCCACCCCCAGCAGAATGGGGACGACGAGAAGGAGACGGCGGAGGATGTAAGTGGTCATGAACTAACTTTCTGCTGAGCGGACTCCGGTTCACTGACGGTTTCGCCCGCTTCGTACATCATTTCGGGGCAGATATCCGCGCCGTTCGCCCATTCCACGGCGCCGAGATTCACATGGACGGAACGGAAAAGCGATTCATCCCGTAATTGGGCAAACAGACCGCGGTCAAGAAACGGCTTCACATCGAAAATTTTTACCGCCCCATCAATGAACGTCAGCCGGAGCCGGTAATCGTCAAGGGGCTGAACGGATTTTACACGGAAATACATGGCGGATCCTCGACTACTTCAAGGGTTCAATTCTGAACGGTGGTTCACCACGTTTGGCAATTTCCCAATCAGCGAGCAATTCTTCCTGATGAATTTCAGCCCATGCCGTTACCAGTCTCGCCTGCTTCTTTGGAAAATCCCCCTTCAGTATTTCGCAGGTTGAAATATCCACGATGGCATCGAAATCTTGATAGATAGCATGGAAATGCGGTGGGTTATGTTCCGAATCCGCGAGATACATGGACTCGCCATGAGGACTTGACATATGATTCAATCTGCAATCTTATGGCGTACAGATCATAGCACAAGCCCGATTGTCAACATTTACGCGCGATTCCATATACTTGTTTTCTCCAAAAAGCAGAGACATGAGATATTCAAATGACAGAGGGACATAAACACGATCATCATTGGGCATGGTCTATCTCCTCAAGTCCTTTATCATGCTTCAAAAAATTTTAGCATTCTCCCCCACATATCGCAACCGCTCCACCGGGATCCGGAAGTCCCCCTGCTTCGGGTACACCAGTCCCTCGTACTCCGGGTTGAAGAGGAGGCGCTGTACCGGATACATGAGGAGAATCCAGCAGGCGTCGTCGGTGGCGATGCGTTCGGCCCGGCGGTAGAGTTCCTCGCGGCGCGCGGGGTCCAGTTCGATCCGCGCCTCGTTGGTGAGGCGATCGAATTCGGGGCTGGAGTAGCCCGAGTAGTTCCCCGGCGCTCCGGACTGGGCGGAATTGAGCAGGATGTAGAGGAAATTGTCGGCATCGGGGATGTCCGCCACCCAACCCATGCGGTACATGTCCGGCTCGAAATTGTCGCAGGCCTTCAGGTAGGCGGGCCAGTCCAGGCTTTTAAGCCGGATGTCCACCCCGATTTCCCGGAGGGTGGACTGGACGTACTGGGCGATCTGCTGGTGCATCTCGTTGGTGTTGTACCAGAGCGTGATGGAGGGCAGGCCCTTTCCGCCGGGGTAGCCCGCCTCGGCGAGAAGGGCGGCCGCCTTTGCCGGGTCGTAGCCGATGCCGGGAATGTCGTCGTTTCGTCCCGGGATTCCGGGCGGCAGGATGGTTGTGGCGGGATAGGCCGCGCCCTCGTACATGATGTCCGCGATGCCCTCTCGGTCCACCGCCCAGGAGAGCGCCTGCCGGAGCTTCAGGTTGTCCCTGAACGGCGGACGGGTGAGGTTGAACCCGATATATTCGAGGCGGAGATAGGGCCAGGTCCGGACGAATTTGCCGTACTTCTTTTTAATCACCGCGAGCTGGCCGGGGGGCATTTCGTTCACCAGGTCCAATTCGCCGACCACCAGTTTCATGAGCGCCACGCCCACATCGGGAACAATCTCGAAATCGACGCGGGGAATGCCCGCCTTCTCGCCGTGGTACTCCGGGAAGGCGTCCAATCGCACCCGGATATCGTGCTGCCAGTCCACGAACCGGAACGGTCCGGTACCGACTGGGGTGAAGCGGTCGCCCTCCACGCTCTCGCGGGCCACCACCCGGGCCGCTTCCATGGCGAGATAGGAGAGGAACGGCGCGAACGGCTTTTCCAGGCGGATGACCACAGTGGAGCCGTCCGGGGTCTCCAGGCCGGAAAGGGTTTTCGCTTTCCCGTCCAGCATGGCGTCCGACCCGGCGATGGGGGAAAGCACCCAGCTCCGCTCGGAGGCGTTTTCCGGGGTGAGACAGCGTTCGAAGCTGTAGCGGAAATCCGCCGAGGTCATCTCGCGGCCGTTATGGAATTTCACCCCGTGCTTGAGGTGGAAGGTGTAGGTCAGGCCGTCGGGGGTGACTTCCCAGCGGGACGCCAGCGCCGGCACGATCTCAAGGGTCACCGGGTCCTGCTCGATCAAGCCCTCGAAAATGCGGAACACCACGGTGGCCGAAGAGGTGTCGGTGGTGTGAATGGGATCCAGAGAAGGAGGATCGGAGGCGAGCCGGTAGCGAAAAGCCAGTGGCCCATCGTCTGCGGGCGCGCCGCATCCGGCGAAAAACAGCGCCGCCATAACGATCATCGAAAACACCAGAAAACAGTAAACCGGTTTGTTCATGTACCATTTCTCCCGCGGTAATCTACGGAAGGCCGGACGGGAAGTCAAGGAGCGAGCGAGAGGCCCGTCTCAACCGGGAGGCCCCCGTTCGGCGCCGGATCCGGAACAGTCCGTCGGGACCGTTCTTTCTCCAACGCGGAATCTCCGGTTCCGGTTGCATCATTTGTGCTTTTCAATGCCACTTCTGCCTTGAACGGCATGTGCAAATCCACCTGAACGGCATGACACTTCCGCGGAATGACTTGATATTATTGGAGTAAATATTGGAATAATCTCTTGAAAATTCCGACATAAAATACTATTATCGAACGATGCATGGAATTTCGACCAATCAACGAATCGCCGGACACGCGGCAGCAAAGATCTCGTCTGGAGGACAGGCTTGGTGACACCAGGAAAACGACATGAAGTGAACTGGAAAATGATCACTCCCGTACTGATGGGGCTGACTCTCTCGGGCGCATCCCCAGCATTCTCCCAGACCGGGGGGCCTGCCGAATTTCCGGTCATGACGGCGTGTCCCGCACGGGAGCCGGTCCGCCTGGACGGATCCCTCAGTGAGCGGGGATGGGAAGACGCCCAACCGGTTTCCCAATTCTTCCAGCGTGAACTGGTGGAAGGCGCCCCGGCCACAGAAAAAACCGAAGTGAGGATTCTCTTCGACGCTGAGAATCTCTACATCGGGATCACCTGCTTCGATTCCGAACCGGATCGGATTTTGCGTCGGGAGATGCAACGGGACGCCTATCTCAGGGACGACGACAACTTTGCCGTGGTGATCGACACGTTCCAGGACCGCCGCAACGCGTACTACTTCAGCACCAATCCCAACGGCGCGCGAAACGACGCGCTGGTTTCCGGAGGAAACTCCAGCGACGACTGGAACGGGGTGTGGGATGCCGCCGCCCGGGTAACCGACTTCGGCTGGACCGCGGAAATGGTTATCCCGTTCAAAACACTGCGATTCTCCAAAACAGAAGGCCAGGACTGGGGAATCAACTTCCGGCGCATCATACGGCGCAAGCATGAAGAGGTGCTCTGGACATCCTGGGGACGCAACGACGGCCTCCTGCAGCTTTCCAAATGCGGTGCGCTCACCGGGCTGGGCAATCCCAGCCGGTCGCGGCAGATTGACTTCAAACCCTTCGCTCTCGGCGGGCTGGAAAAAACAGCCGGAGTGAAGATGGGCGACAACGTCAAGTATGGTCTCGACGTCAAATACCCGGTTACCTCCCAGCTCACGCTTGACCTCACCACCTTCACCGATTTCGCCCAGGTGGAAAGCGATCGCGAGGAGATCAATCTTACCCGTTTCAGCATCAACTATCCGGAAAAACGCGAGTTTTTCCTGGAAGGAGCGGACATTTTCCAGTTCGCGTCCTCCAACACCACCCCGTTCTATTCCCGCCGTATCGGACTCACCGAGGACCGAAAACAGGTCCGCATTCTCGGCGGCGCCAAGCTGGTCGGGAAATCCGGCAAATACAACATCGGCGTCATTGATATGCAAACCGATGACGAAAACGGTTTCCCCTCGGCTAATCATGCGGTGGTACGGGTAAAGCGGGATATCCTCAGGAACTCCTACATCGGGTTCATCGGAACGAATTACTCCAACACCAAAAGCTATGACAGTCAGACATACGGGGCTGACTTTCTCTACAAAACGGACAGCTTTCTCGGAAACCAGAATTACGAATTCGGCGGCTATCTCGCCAATGACCGCGATCCCCGGCATGACAGCGGAACCCGGGCGGGCCGGCTGTTCATGACCATGGACAATGACCAGTACGAAATCGAGCTTCTCTATCATGCGGTCGGAAAACACTACACTCCGGATGTGGGGTATGTGCGCCGCGGCGGGATCCGGCAAAGCCGGGTCTCATTCGAGTACACGCCGCGCGTTTCCCTCCCGCATGTCAAAAAGCTGCTTTTCAAACCGTTTGGAATGAATTATTACACCGACTCCGGCAGCCGGTTGCAGACCCGGGAAATGAGCTTCCAGATATTCGGTCTGCTCTTCAATTCCGATGACCGGATCGAACTCAATGCGTATGGAGTTTACGAACGACTGGATCGGGACTTTCAAATATACGGCGATGTGGTGATTCCGCGCGGCGGATATGAATGGTGGGACTATGAACTGGAACTCATGACCAGCGAATCACGTCCGGTATACTTTGAAACCCATGCGCACCGGGGAGATTTCTATAACGGGACGCGGGTTAACATCAACTCCACGGTTGGGGTCAAGACCAGCCGTTACTATGCTTTCGAAGCGGACATGACCTATAACGATATTACGGTGAGCGGCCGAAATTTCGTGACCCGCGAATATGGCGGCCGAGTGGTCCTGAATTTCACCACGCGATTGAATGCCAGCACCCTCGTCCAGTACAACAATGATACCAACGAGGTGAATATGAATTTCCGTCTGCATTTCATCCCGCAGATTGGAAGCGACGTGTATCTCGTGTACAATCAGTTGTGGGACGAGGAAGACCGGTTCCGCTCCCTTCACAACGCTGGCATTTTCAAGGTCGCCTACTTGGTGCAGTTCTGAAAGAGTCAGGCATCTGCTTCCCCGCTGCGAAAGGACCTTATGCGCTTTTCCTGCACATTGCCCGGAGCTGCTCCGCTCATGCTGCTGATGACTTTGAGTCCGGCTTCCGTATACGGCGGACAAACCGCGACTGAGCCATCGGGCAGAACGGTGTCTTTGGATCAGACGGAGGTACGGACGGTCCCCGCCAGCCGGACCGCCAACCCGGTCCGTCTCGACGGCGTTCTATCTCGCGCTCGACTCGCTTTCACCCGAGCTGGGTGCCCTGATGAAGCAGATGCAGGATTGGGCCAACAAAGCCAACCAA